>NZ_JBYTAZ010000002.1:0-319095 GCF_058788695.1 Noviherbaspirillum sp. FW303-A3 | reverse complement strand
GACATTATGCTCATAATGTCATTAATTTTGCGATGTAATCGCATGATTGCGGTACCTTAAATGTCCGCGCAACCTCTCTTCCCTACGTAAGTACAGACGGTGCGAAGGGCCTCACTCGCCTTGGCCTCCTCCACACGCGCCCCATTTTTTAATGAGTTTCGTCTGATATCACGCTGTCCTCTTCTACTCTCTCCGAATATCTTCGAACGGTTGCAACGGAAGCGGGTCTAACTTTGGAAAGAATACGGTTCCTGACACGTAACCATCATTTACTTCTATAGACCATGGAACCATCCGAGCAAGTGTCCTGAACAAAGAAACCTCTTTCTTAGCCTGCTCAACGCGCCCCCTCCGCACGATCCACAACAGAACCGCGTACGCCCCAAGAAAAAAAGCACGCCATGCAAGACGAGGCGACCTGCCATTTTTGTAGAGCATGAAAACATCCGGCTCTTCCGCTAAGCGCGTTTCCCGCGAGTCATAGCCAGTGAAGTGTTCCATTGTTCTTCGAAGCAGTGCCAATGCTGTAAGTTCTGGGATTTCACTGAAACGACTGTACTCCGATACGCACCGAATATACTTTTCCTCTATGGCCGGATAGCGACTTCCTATCCATCGCTCCAGAAGACGCAACGTCGCGAGATACGCTGAATTTGACGGGCGTGTACGGCGCTCCCAAACACGACGTGGCGAATCATAATCACGCCGGTCATTCTCATACCAACGTACTCTCCAGCGAAGCACCGTGAATTCATTGTAACGCGGGGTGGCGCAAGTGTGCGGCATCGGATTATCGAAGCAAGCAGCACTACGTAGCATTTCTTGAGGCCGGCACCAAGCATGCCATCGTATAAAACTTAATCGTTCCAAACGACATGCAGCTACCATATCGCGACCCACCCCTCGGTTGCTAGCCCATACAGCAAGGTCGGTAAATGCTCTAACATATATTTGGTCATTCTCACGACCTTCGAGATGATTTCGAAGTCTAGGGATCCCGCCACTTAACGGGCCACCACAAATAAAACAGAAATAAGGACGTTGGAACAAATCGGGACCCATTCGATATTCCGGCGTCATTTCACCGCAACATTGGCAGACATTTTGCAGCTTGCAACGGTGAATAGGGCACTGATGAAGATATTCGAATTGAAACCAGAACGAGTGATACCCGTCTTCAAGACAAATAGGACAATAATGAAAGCATCGCCGCATCCATACCTCCCGGTCGGGAACGAGCTGGGATAGGGTATTCAATTCCTGATCCATGGGAAGGCGTAGAGCAGTCCCGTTTTTCAAATGCTTTGTATCAATCCATGCAAGGTCTAAGAACGATAGTTTTTTTGAGGTCACCATTTTCGTGCTGCAGAGCGCTTTTAACTGGGGCAACGATAGCGCGTTGCGCCATGCAAACCAAAGCAATACGCTGAGCGTTGATTCATACGGCAAAGGCCGATAGCAATCTGCGGCCCAGACCGTTTTATTCTGATTTTCCATATTCGGTTGTTTATTAAACTAATTGGGTTCGCCGTGTGCTGTTAATCAGCCCGGCCTTGGGCATGAGGGCAACTCTCGCCCTCATGCGTTCTTTGCATTCCGGTTCTGTCTACACGTTGACCCGGACTTTACCTCTCGTTGCTGCTCCGCTCGACAGCCGCATTGCTTCTTCAATTTCCACTGCTTCGAGCGCTTCGCGCCACATTGCCTGGCCTGCGTGGAACGTTGGCTTGTCTATTCCCGCTCCGCTGACGAGAAATGCCCGAATTGCGGCGAAGAGTTGCCTAGCTGGGAAGATGTGACTTCTTGCATTCTTCGCAGGCGACATACTCTTTAGAACTTCAAATAAGTCCGCAGCGCAGTGCTCTAATCGGAATCCGTTCGCGTAGGCAGCTGGCATAAAGAACTGGGTCCAGGACCATCCCCTTTCTCGGGGATAGATCTGTTCATCGATTTCTCGCAGTACGGTCTTGATATCACTTAGGCTATTGAAACCGGCAAACGGGATTTTCTTGATGGCGAACCGGGATATGAGGTCGAGCCGTCCGTCCATTCGCAACCGCTCAAGCACTCCTTCAAAGTCAGGCTCCTGTGCCATAAGAATGGGTAACAGAACAACGCCTTCATGGGCCGCCTCATTCCCAAGATCTTTAAGGAAAAGAAAGTCATCTACATTCATATTTTGCGCTTCGTCGATTAGTAAAACCGCGAGACCAAGTCCGCTTTGAATTGCGCACTCGACGATTTTGTTCAACACCCGTTCGCGGAGCGGATACGTTTCCCCACGCTTTTCGGAATGTTTGACAGTTTTCAAAAAGTGCATGAAAAACGCACGAATGGATGGGACCTGCTTGTTTAGGGCGTTATGCTTCAGCAAATACAAGTGTTTGAACTCCTTGCGCAGCACAGCTTCGACAAAATCGAGTGCCTTTGACTTCCCTATTCCGCTGGTTCCACTAAAGTAGATGCCGACCTGACGAAGAAGAATAATTCTGCGAACGATCGCGATAAGATGCTCAATTGGAGGCGTCAATAATGTTGTCTCCGTCTGCGTCATGAGCGGGTGTCGCATAAACAATTTGCGCCGAGCTTCTAAGATCAGAGTGACGGTCCTGTCCGCAGTAGTTTTTGAAGCGTTTTCTTCAGCACTCTTATCAGATCTGCCGGATTCAGTGCGCCGCGGGATTGTTTGTTCGTGCGAGGCGATTTCGTTTGGGGTGGGGTCCATGGTAAGTCCTACTCAAAAAGTGTTCGAGATGAAGGAGTACGATTGAAGCCAAACGGATCGAACTGCGGCGTTGGGGGTGTGTAGGATTGCTGAACACCGTCGACCTCAATTTCGTTTTCCTCGGATATGTCTTCGGATTGATCATTCCGAACATCCTTATCGCCGTCGCCTTGGTGCCGAATTTCCCGTTTGGCGACACCTAGCGCGTCCTTTGATGGTTTGGTCTGTTTTTTTTTCGCTTTGCCATTGCGCTGGTTAAAGAGATCACTTTTTTCCTCCTCCCAAAGCGTTACACCATCAGGAACGTCTTTTTGATTTCCTTTTGCCACAGCTATGCGGTTAAAGTGAATCTGCTCACGTAGGGTGAACTTGGAGTGACGGACGCGCTTCTCGACCAGAAGCCGACCAAGATCCTCGCCAGTATCCTTAACGGTTGCATAGGCGTGCGACGGGTTCCTTCTGTCGATATAGACGATTAGCTTCTTCCCGATTAACTGGTATGCCCTTGAGAGGATCGGACTGTAGTAGCGCCAGCGATTCGCCTTAATATGCGGTCGTACGTTTTTCTTGATATTCCCGACTACCCGGCATTCGAGAACCTGTGACAGCAAGCGCATTTCCGGCTGGACTGCACGAGGTAACGGCTGAAGAAAAAAGCCAAGCTCGGGCCGCCTGAGAGCAGCCTGGAGAGCCGAAACAGGGGTTGAACTTTGCAGCCCTTCCGAAGACGATGTGTTGTGTTCCCGGACGAAGTCATGGATCAGCGCAATAAGCTCGCGCAACATGATTTTGTATTTGATTGCTTGTTCGCCTGGGTTGTCTTTCCGGGTGTCTTGCGGCCCCGATCCATGGGTCGATGGCAGCCGCTGTAACGTGCTGTTTGTGAGTGTCTTAAAGAAGCGTTCGATTTTTGGACGATGCCACCAGAAACGAGCAGGGCCAAAATTTACCGCGCAGCCGACGGTGTCGATCAAGTTATTCACCGAAATTTTTGCAGTGTTCGACCATGCATTGTCCATCTTGATGACGGCAAATCCATGGCGCGCAAATTCAGGCATCAACTGGTGCATAACCACTTTTCCGTCTGGGGTGTACTTCACCCGAAGGTCTCCAGCTTCGAATACGCCTGGACGAAGCGCGCTTTCCAAAGTTTCCAACACACAGTCCTCGGTCGGATTGACTTCTAGTGAAACGTACAACCCCAGAACCGCCATCGTCCGTTCTTCAAAAAGGACACCGATCCACCATCGCGACACCGGAATTTCGACAATGTCTCCATAATCGTTTTCCAGCATGATGATTCCGGTGGCGTCAACTTTGTGGAAGTCGAGGCTGACATAGGTGAAAGGACGGAAAACTGGCACGATTGTTTCGTGTGCTGGGTTTAACGCATTCCGCCGCGCCGATTCAATTCCAAATCGGACTGCCATTCCACTCTCAGCCAGCCGTTTAACTAAGGAATCGCAGAACTTTCGAATGGAGTTATATCCACGATGTATGGTATTAAACGGCCACTCGTTTTCACCCACCTTTTGCAACTTCAGGAGCCTCAGGAACTTGCGATGGATGTTGCGATATGAGATTCGCACTTCCTGCACTGCGGTTGATTTTGTACGCTGTCGGAACAGAAGTCTTCGAACGAATTCCTCCCTGTCCGGGTCTTGCGCAAAACACTTTGCCAGGGCTCCAGCACAGCCCCCCTTCGCTCCTATTACATGGCATTCGACGTCCGCTTCCCGCACATAGGAAGAGATCCGGAATCCGCGCGTAAGCGCCATGAACCCGTAAATGCCCTGCTCTCCTTCTACGCAGCGGCGAACGAGACGGCGAACTTCCGACTCGCTTTTTCCAGTTTTCTCACGAATGGAAATATAGCTCTCCCCGCTTGCGTAAAGTTCGACGGCAAGCTTACGTGCCAGATATTCGACCTGCTCTTCACGCGTCATGCTTTGGAGGTCTGGCTGATGCCATTTCGAGGTATCTTGATACGGGATGGGGATCAGACTTCGGTTTGTTCCTCTGCTCATGCTGGTCTCCTATAAAGAACGGTGTTTAGGCCAAACAATTCAGTTTCGAGATTGGCGATCAGCGTGCCTTTCTGCAGCAAACGTGCAGTCGCGGCGAAAATTAGTGCCGGGTCCGTATTGGGATGATCGAGAAGCGAGCCATAGGTAAATGCGTCGTGCCTCCGAAGTTGCTCCTGGATAAGCTGAGCTTCTTGCTGACATGAGAAAGCACGAGCTGCGGTCATCGCCCTGCACAACCACAGCCAGTTATCAAAGAAGAGCTCCTTGCGACGCAGATCTTTTTCAGTTTTGATGAGGTATTTCACTCCAGCGCTGCTCGCCGCCTTGGCTTGTGCTGCAAGCTGGATTTTTGCGCGGCCCGAGGGGGACGGACTGACATCCTTATTTCGCTTGAATTCCCACCATTCCGTGGTGCCGTCCGCGCGGTTAACAACGAGGTCCAGAACGGTCGTATAGATTTGCGATTCGACCTGAGCTTGGACGGGTGCCGGATAAGGGTTATAGCTGGCGACAGTTGTGTCGCCTTCCAGCAGAACGCAATGCATGAACGCCACATCGCCGGAGATGGTGAAGCGCAGGTTGTTCTTAGGCGAGTCAAAGACCCAGATGGTTGAGGGATGTCTTCCCCGTTGCCGGATTGCCGGGGTAATTGCAATGTGGCGTTCGTGCGGAAAGCACGAACCAACTTCGTCTACGTCCAGGTACATGGTGCCAACTCCATAAAATCGGCGGCACGCAGAAACACGCCGCCCGTTGGGTAGGCGCACAGCAGATAAAACGGGGACTTGACGCCAGGTCAAAGCAGACCTAGAATCAAACGCACTAAGCTGTACGAATTAGGCAACTGCGACAACAGTTGCTGAACAGAAACGGACATGCTGTTGCTGCAGCGTGTCCGTTTTTTATTTTTTCAGTTCACATAGATCCTCCCTAGCTTGAGTAAGAGCTCACGCTATTCATTCACCGGGTCACGGTTGGAATTGGCGCTTTACGCGCCGGTACGTGTCAGATGACGAGGACTCGGCATATCGCCCTGACCGTTTTTCTTTTACGTCGTCGAGTTGTTTTCTTCCGTTATCTCAAAACAATTAGCCCGAGAAGACATACGGCGAGCCTCCAAGATTAGCCGGCTAACGTCCTGCGTCAGGGCAAAACGGGCTCGCGCTGTTCCGATTTGAAAGAGTTGAAGGGATATTTTCCCTTGCGCTATAGCCCGCCGAAATGTGACTTGCGAAGCGAAGCCCAGAATCGGAGCGAGAACTTCGTCCGCAATAATCGGCCCGTATTTTTCAAACATACGTTCCTCAAAGACCTTCTCGGTACACTGAGCCGCCGAGACCGGCGACTCATGCTCCGCAGCAACGTCGATTGTCACCATTGGTCCTGAATAATCCATATTTATCCGGCTTTAATTTCATTGCTAGAAGCGAAATATTTCAGGTTTCGAGTAAAGTCTCAATGGGAACAGTAAAGTAGGCGTCGCGTTCCCATTTTTCCGATACCGCGTGGAAAACCAATGTCAATGAGACAAAAGAAAGTACGCACGACACCATTAATGCGCCTGGGGGCTCGCGTGTACTACGCGATGGTAAATTCGGCGAGCGGCAACCTAGGGGAGGGAAAGCTTGGAAAGCTCTTTCCTCCCGATTTTCAGGTTTCCGCTGTAGCCGCTCGAGCGCGCATGCCGAAACAAGTGAGGATGCAAATTGAAGGGGGTATGACACGCCAGGGTGGCGTCTCACGACCGGTTCTAGCTGTTCCCGATCTAGACCCTGAAAGGCCTCGTGATGATAGATGCAGAATCTGGCGGGGGTACAAATTGGGAACACGGTTCCCGCCCCTCGAACGCGAAAGCCCAGATCGCCCAACATTAGTCGAGCGCGTGGATAACGCGATACCAGGAACCGCCGCCTGGATAGCAACCCCTCTATGGTGGTTTACGAGCGAACGTATGTTATCGCTTCCGGGTATCACTTCACTTATTGAACGGATGCCGGTGCCGGCGTTTGTCAACGTAGTTGTCACATGACCTCAAGCTGCCTGCTTTAGCTGTTCCGCCTGACTCCGTTCCGGATTCAGCCAAACCTCATCCCGCAATTCCCAATTCCTTGTCTGCCCTGACCATCGCCTCGGATTGCTGTTTTTGGCGGCGGCATAGAGGTGCTCACGATGTCTCAGAATGGCAGTCGCTTGCCCGGCGTGACGCTGCCCCGGTGTCACGAATTTCAGGCCACTGTGCTTGTGCTCCTGGTTGTACCAGCGAACAAACTGCTGCGTCCACGCCTGCGCCTGTTCCAAACTGTCGAACGGTTTTCTCGGGTAATCGGGCCGGTATTTGCAAGTGCGGAACAGCGACTCGGCATAGGCATTGTCATTGCTCACGCGCGGTCGGCTGAACGACGCAGCCACGCCCAGATGCTCCAATGTGGCCAGCATGGTGGCGCCTTTCATCGCGCTGCCGTTATCCGAATGCAGCACCAGCGGGCGCCCGCCCAACCCTTCGGCCAGACTCGCCTTGCGCATCAGCAGCGCGGCCAGCTCGCTTGATTCCGCCACATGCACTTCATGGCCAACAATCTTGCGGCTGAACACGTCGAGCATCACGTACCAGTAAAAATACTGACCCTTTAACGCCGCCGGCAACCACGTGATGTCCCAGCTCCACACCTGGTTCGGAGCGGTCGCGCAATGACTCGTCACCACGCGCTCGGAAGGCTTCTTCGCGCGCCCTCGGTGATGCTGCTGCGATGCCTGTTTCAGCACCCGATAAAAGCTCGATTCCGACGCCAGATAGACACCACGATCAGCCAGCGTCGGCACGATCTGCGAGGGCGGCAAGCTGGCGAATTCCTCGCTGTTGGCCACCGCCAGCATCCGCTCGCGTTCAGACTCGCTGAGCTTGTGCGCAGGCGCCGGCCGGACGTTCGTCGTGCGACCATCGGCGCCAATTACCTCATCCCCTTCGCGCACCCAGCGAAAGAACGTGCGCACACTCAATTCCAGTTCGGCACAGGCACAATGCAAGCGGCAGCCAGCCTCTTGCGCTTCACGGATCAACGCAACACATAAACGGCGATCTGGGGCGCTGATCAGTCTTCCTCTTTGTCCCCCCAGATCGCCTGGGCTTTTTTTCGCAGAACCAGCAGCGCCGCCGCTTCGGCCAACGCTTTCTCCTTGCGATGCAATTCCTTCTCCAATTGCCGGATGCGCTTCTTGTCTTCCTTCGACTGCTCGCGCTGGCTGCGCGCCTGCTCGCCCGCATTCGCATTGGCGGCCCGACATGCCTCGCGCCACGCCGCAATCTGTTCCACGTACAGACCTTTGCGCCGGCAATACTCGGCCAGCTCCGCTTCATTGAGCGCGGCCGTCTCCAGCACCACCGCAAACTTGTCTTCCGAGGACCATCCCTCGGGATTCTTCCCATCTCCCGGCACCGGCATTCCCTGTTTCTTCAATTGACGCCGCCAAGTATAGAGCGTCTGTTCAGTGATACCAGTCTCCTTGGCCAGTTCCGATACCGCCTTGTTCTCCGGAGGCATCATCCGTCGCAACACCGCTTCTTTCCGTTCCGCTGAATATGCCTTCACTTCGACTCTTTAACCGCCCCCGATAAGATTTACTTCCATCAGGTGACGCGACAACTAGTCTGACACCGGGGGGTGCCCTACCAAGATGAGCTAGTCGCTCGCTCCACCGGTCCAATCGAAATTTCTTTACGACGAATTTCTCGGGAGACCGTCAAGGAGTTCGCTATTTCGGGTGGCCCTTGGGGATTAGGGGCTATTGCGTGCGCAGTACGAATCGCACAAATTACTGGCGCAGCCCCGATTCAGCGCTACGCATCCATTCATCTTTTGAACACACTTCGCGCGTGGAAAGACCATTCCGCTCTGAAATCAAGTTACGCCGAGGTGTACAAAATAATTGAAGATGACATCAATACGGCCCCGTATAACCTACCAGGCAGCGGGAGTCTCTTCGCACCTATTTCGATAAATGAAGTTGACGCAGCCTCTCACGAGATTTCCGAGGAATGCGACGCGCGACGCAAGCAACGTAAGCAATTAAATGAGGAAATCGAGGATGCGCTAAACCAGGCATTCAGTAAGGCTGCCAATGCACAATCGTCGTCCTAGCTATCATCACCTTTCTGTAGCTAGCACATTAACAAGCGAGCTGCGCCGGCATTGCTCTGCCGTGCTGTAAAAGATAACGCCATGAACAAGTGCCGATGAGGCCAGTGACTAAACTCGGTCCTTTGCTCGAATAATGCTGCATTTGCGACCTCCCCTGCCGAGTATGCTGAACGCTTGGTCTGTCGCGGCATCGTTGCTCAAGTGTTTTTCGAGTTTAAGCCCTCGACTACGCTAGCTGTCCTTGTCGGCTTATCTTTAGTTATTGAATTTTGCCGATGCCTTATCGGCATGCAATTAGCCCCGTTGGCCGGTCAAAATCCCCCACTTCTGGCCACCCCAAAATCCCCCACCTGAGGCCCGCGTAACGGCACTGTAGAGTGCCGCTTCCGGCGCCCGGGAGGCATCCCGCTGGCAGGACGTAACCTTCCCCCTCCGCATGTCGAGGGGAATCCGGAGTGAACGTCTTGAAGCCACATCTGCAAACCACCGTGACCACGCTGCTGGCGGCCGGCAAGAGCCAGCGCGAGATCGAACGCCTTACCGGTATCGATCGCAAGACCATCCGTCGCCTGGCCCAGCGCCTAGCGGCTCAGCCGGCAAATTCCCCCGGGGTGGCCACCGGGCCGGCAGCGCAAATTCCCCCACCCCGGCCACCGGGGCAGGCCATGCCGTCGGCCTGCGAGCCGTTCCGCGCGTTCATCGAATCCCAGCTGCGCCTGCGCCGCAACTACACCGCGATCTACCAGGACCTGGTCGACCAGTTCGGTTTTACCGGCGGCTACAACAGCGTCAAGCGTTTCGCCGGCAAGATCGTGCAGCACGAACCGGAGCAATTCGACCGGCTCGAGTTCGCCCCCGGCGAAGAAGCCCAGGTCGATTACGGCGAAGGCGCGCTCACGCGCGTGCCCGGCAGCGACCGCTACCGCCGTCCGCGCCTGTTCGTCATGACGCTGCGCTATTCGCGGCGCTGCTTCCGGCGGGTGGTCTGGAACTCCAGCAAGGAGACATGGGCGCAATTGCACGAGCAGGCCTGGCGCTACTTCGGCGGTGCCGCCAGTTACGTCGTGCTCGACAACCTCAAGGAGGGCGTCATCAAGCCCGACCTGTACGAGCCGGAATTGAACCCCGTCTACAGCGCGGTGCTGGCCCATTACGGCGTGGTCGCCGACCCGGCGCGCGTGCGCGACCCGAACCGCAAGGGCAGCGTGGAGAACGCCATCCAGCACACGCAGAACACCGCACTCAAGGGAAGGCGCTTCGAATCGATCGAGGAGCAGAATGCCTTCCTCGAACACTGGGAAACGCGCTGGGCCGCGCAGCGCGTGCACGGTGCTACCCGGCGTCAGGTGGAAGCCATGTTCCAGGAGGAACGCGCGCACCTCAAGCCGCTGCCGCTGTCTGGCTTCGCGTACTTTACCGAGTGCGAACGCACCGTCGACGACGCCACCTGCGTGCGCATCGACCACAGCAGCTATGCAGCGCGTCCGGCGGCCATCGGCAGCCGCGTGCTGGTACGCGTGTTCGAGCGCCACATCGAGATCCGCGACCGCACCACGCAAGACCTGCTGCGCACACACCCACGCGCGCAACGCCCCGGCAGCGTGCTGCTGCCGGAGGAGGAGCGGCCGTACAACCCGTCGCGCGAGACGAAGAGCATCCTGGCGCAGGCCGAACAAATCGGGCCGGCCACGCTCGCGTTGTGCCGGCAATGGTTCGAGCGCGACGGCCGCGTCGGCCACCGCCGTTTGCGCGGCGTGGTCGGCCTGGCCCGGCGCTACCCGCGCCGCCTCATCGAGCAGGCGTGCGAACAGGCGCTGCGCGATGGTGTACAGCACTACAAGTCGATCCAGGCCCTGACCGAGCGCCTCCTGCAGCAGGCGCTGACCGCCCTCGACGCGCCAATCCAGCACGAACTGGACCTGACCCAGCAGCATCCCCTGATCCGGGACGGCGACGAGTACGCCGACCTGTTCACCCTCGGCGCGCAGGCTGCCGCCACCCTTTAACCCACCAAGGAGAATCATCACGATGAGCATGACCATGAACGAAATCGAGCGTGCCTTGCGCGCGCTGCGCCTGTCCGGCATCCGCGCCACGCTGGAAACGCGCATCCTGCAGGCCCAGGCCACACAGGAGCCCTTCCTGGAGACCTTCTCGCTGATCCTGCAGGATGAACTGGACCGGCGCCGCTCACGCCTGATGGAACGGCGCTACCAGCAAAGCGGGCTGGACGAGCGTCTGACGCTGGCCGACTTCGACTGGCGCTTCAACCCCAAGCTGCCGCGCGCGGCATGCTTCGAGCTGCACACCCTGAAGTTCATCGCCGAAGGGCAGAACGCCCTGATCGTCGGCAAGCCCGGCACCGGCAAGAGCCATGTCGCCAAGGCCGTCGCCTACCAGGCCACGCTGGCCGGTCATGCGGTGCGTTACCTGGAAGCCGACAGCGCCTTCGCGCAGTACGGCATGGGCAACGAGGCCGAGCAGCGGCAGCAGATGCGCGCGCTGGTTGAGGCAGACCTGCTGGTGCTCGACGATCTGTTCCTGGCGCGCCGCATCGGCGAGACCGCGGGTGAACTGCTGCAAGCGCTGGTGCATCAGCGCTACAAGCTCAAGCGCAGCATCGTCGTCACTTCCAACCGGGTAGTGCAGGACTGGGGGAAATACCTGGGCGACATGACTATGGCGACCACGATCCTGGACCGGCTCATGCACCGCGCGCATCTGCTGGAGTTCGAGGGACGCAGCTACCGGCTGAAGGAGGCAGCAAACCGCCTGACGCAGTCGACGGCAACCGAGACAAAGGCTGGCTGACCAACACAGACCATCATCGGCAACCGGACAAATTCGTCAATGCGTCGCCGATTGCCCTACAATCCGCATGTCCTGCCCTGGGGGAGTTTGACCCGGCCAAAGGTGGGGGAATTTAACCTGGCCAACGGGGATTAGTTCTTTCCGCTTTGTCGACATGCTTTCCAGTTCTCCCGAAAGAGAAGGGATTTTATGTTGGCATAAAGCACGCTCGGTTATAAATCAATGAGTTACGTGCGCTTTTGCCGTCATGCTTTTACTTCAGAGCACTACTGACCTCTCCCACATACTTTTACTTTCTTCCCGCTTTCGCAGAGCCCGAAGCGTGCTTAAGCGTGACGCGGGACAATAAACGCCGGAGTATCAACTTCGACCAAAGCATATCGAAGTGATCCTTGCACTGCATGCCAGCGCACAGTATAGTTGCCGTGGATCTCGACTGCAGCAATCTCTTTGCCTGTCGGCTTAGCCACCTCGCCATGCAGCGGGACGGCTCCCCTGAAGTAACGGTAGATTCCCTCCGCCTTACCTTGATAAAACACCGGGCTTGCGTAAAGCCGGCACCGTACAACTCCTCGGCGAACGCCACGTCATTGCAGAACTTGAAGATTTGCTCCGGATATTGGCCGTTACGGGGAAATTTAAGTTCGATGGCGCCGATCAAGTCCTTGCGGTCCGCTGTAAAAATAGAGATGTCCACCTCCTTCTTTGTGAACAGTTCCTTGTCGAGTCCGAAGTACCCGACGTTGCGTTCAAACTGGACTTTGTACTGAGGTAGCCGTTCCCGAAGGAACAGGCCCAACTCAAGCTGCAGGCTGATTTCGTTATAGATTTCAGCCTGGCCGCGGCTCAGCAGCGACACGAACTCATGGACAAGGTGCGCAAGGCCGTTCATTTCAAGCGCCCCTCATCCTCCGCAATGCGCTTAAGCGCTGCGTCCCTTGCCTTGATATCTGGCACCCATTGAATATTTACTCGGGTATCCGTGTAGCGTGCCCAAATATCGTGGATTTCCCTGTCGTTGTCATACGCGTTAGGCGGGAGCTTATCTTCCCATCCCGCGGCTCGTAATCTCTGTCCTTCGGTCGCCTTCACGACCCAGCACAGATACGAGTACTGATCGAGATAACGCTCAACCTCAGAGCTATTGATTCCTTTGCCAGTATCGGCCCATTGCATGAACGTGCGGACGATAAAGATCACTGGCACTACGTGTTCCAGCGTACGCTTTCCCTCATTGTTCAAAACGCCGGTCGATACATATCGGTGACAGCTGAAGAGGTCGCCGTAGACACGCATCAGGTGACTCACGGCAAGTGTGCACTCGTTCGAGTTGCACACTGTCTTGCCGGCCGCATACTCGCGTAGCACAGCAACGATCAAATTCAACAGCCCCTGCTTGCGCAGCGTTCTCCGCTTTCCCATCCCTACCCTTCTCGTAAAGTAGCGCTTTCGCTGCTCGCCAACGATGACTTTTAGTCCAATAAACGCGACGCCACCTTGGATACAGTGGCCACATTCCGTTCGCCCTCGCGGCCGACGTTCTTCCGGAAAACGGTTTTCCAGCACGCCAGCAGAACGCAGGCTACCAGGATTGCGATCCCGGCCCACTCCGCCGGATTGATGAAACGCCTAATGAAAATATCATCGAAGAATTTCCCGATGATCGAAGCATAAGGGCCGGTCATCTTCGACTTGCTGGCGCCCGCCCACGCGGCAAGCGCCCACGGAACGAAGAAGTAGAAGAAGACGAACCCGAGCACCCCGACGGCGAGCGTGCCCTTTGGGCCGTAGGTATTCGCAAGTCGCACTGAATCGCCGACCACGGCGCCATACCCATTCTTTGACCGCCGTTTTGTGGGATACCGCTTTCTATAACCCATTGCGTTCCTTTCTTGTTGTCCTCGGCTGGATCTGCCCCGCCCTACTCATAAAGTTGGTTAAAAGCTATCGCTGGTACTAAAGCTACCACCGCCGCTGGAAGACGAACTGCTCCAACTGCTGGATGAGTTGCTGCTTGACCGGGAATACGTGGATTCCTCCTCCACTTCGCGCCGATGTTGCTCGACGTGCCGTGTCCCTGAACTCGTCCACGAGTGCCGCGTATGTACAGCGAAGGTATAGTGCCACAGCGCATCTGTAGATCAAATTACGAAACTTGTTTTGAGAAAGGCTTTTCTCATAAAAAAAGCCCGGCACAAAGGCCGGGCTTATTTGAAAGGGATCTCAGTTGTAGCGGATATCTACAGCTTCATCCTTTGGCTTGAGAGGGTAGACCGCAATCGCATGGTCACCGTCGCCTTCGCCGTTGTGGGTAATCAGCATCCGCGGCTCGCCCTTGTCGGTCAGACCGACGAGGACATCACCGACGCAGCCGAGTTCCGGGTGCAGCACGCTGATACGGACCTCCTCGTAACTCCCAGGATCACCGGTGCGAGAGGCCTCGGCCAGGTAGCCGCCGGGATTACTCCCGGTGTGCATAAGCGAAAACGCTTCGATCTTGCGAACGCCGCCTGCCGCTGCATTGAGCAGCGAGCAGACTTTGTCAGCCGTTGCCTGCTTGGGGAAGAACCCCAAGCGTGCTTTACCACGCGCATCCGTAACGGCGAACTCGAACTTGCCACGTTCGTACTCAGGGAATTGAAGAGGAATGACTTTGTACATAGTTGACTCCGTAATAGGAATGCGCGGAGCCCTATCCCAACATCGGGGAAAGAGCCCCGCGCGGGGTTGAAATGATGTGATTACGCGAACTGGAACAGATCGGGCTGAGAAGACTCGGCCGCGACTTGCACGCCTTCGCGCATTTGACGGACATACTCACCCAGGGCGGAACAGCCTTTGCGCAGTTCCGTTCCCAACACGCGCGCCAGTTCGACCCAGCACTTCTTTGCCGTGCCGTTGCCAAGTGCGGTATGTGCATGGGTTGTCGTCGTCAGGGAATTGATGATCGATTTGTCGTGACCTTTCAAAGCCGCATGCTCTTCAGGGAGAGGCAAGCGACTCTTGGTGGGGTCAGTCGGGTGCTTAAACTTCGCATCCTCCGGCCGCATTTTCCAGCACGCTGCCGATATGGATGGCGTGATGTTGTCACTGTCATCGACAATGCGGTTTCTCCACCCCTTGGCAATTTTTGCTTCGGAATTGAGATGCGCGCCTTTCAGGTACTCACCTTCATCGACCATGGTCTCCGGCAATCGCACGTCGCCTACTGTCAGCTTTGACGGCCCGGTTTTCACCATGCCATCAAACCGCAACTCCACGCCCGTCGGATACGCAAGAAGTGCCATGCGAACACGACGCTCGATGTCTCCGTAATCATTGGAGTTGATGCCCAGGTACTGGCCATCCTCACCACGATCACCGATCAACATCGTCTGATACCCCTGCTCTTTCAGTACCCGATCGATCATGGATAAAGAAATCGACGTCGAGTAACTCAAAACGTTCTCGATAAGTATGAGCGGCGGAAAGTCCAACTGCTGTAATGCCATGATGGCATTAAGCACTTGATGACCTGCTTCTTCATGAGTCTCCGGAAGAGACCGTGTTGCTATGTTGAGCTTGGACGCACCACGGCATGGGATGCCGAGGGCGATCATGTCCAGGCCGGACATGCGCATCCCCGAAGCGATGAACTGCTCAATCCCGCCGGTGAAGGTTCGCGTATGCGGAACCCCAGCCGGGTTATCGTTCAATAGGCAGTCCACAGCCACGTCCCATGAGTCATTCGCAAAGACCAGTTCGGAGGTGAGTCCAGCCTTCTTGAAACCATCGTGGAGTGCAGCGTCTAGCGTTGCAATACCAGCGTACAGTGCTGCCGTGCGCAACGTACCGCTTTCGACGGCCTTTGCCAGCTTTTCCGCACGCTCCAGCCCGCGGGTGACGGTCGGCAAATGCAGGAAAACGATTCGCCCATCCAGATACAGGGCCAGCACGCGTTCCTCCCCGGCGAACTTCTCGTGAATCTGCGACGAGCGCAGGTCGAGTCGTTCGCCAACGGTGGAAGTACCGTCTCGCTTGGGGAAGGTTTTCGGAGCAATGACGTTGGTGCCATTGTTGTCCTTGACCAACTCCACCATGCCGGGGCGGTAATTCACAGAAAAACGCGTTCCAACGGGGAAACCAGCCTGCTTCAACTTCCGGGTGTTCTCGATGTTGATGCGGGAACGGATACTGCTGCTCCCGTGGCGGACGTTCTGGATCGTGACGACGGCCTGGTGGAAAGCGGCTCCAGCCAGGCGTGTCATGGTTTGAAGAAGTGAGGCACCGGATGCGCCTTGATTCATAGACATTGCTGTCATGCTTGACTCCCAATGAAATGGAAAATTGAGAGGAAGCACGCCCTTGAGGGCGTACTTCACCCTCGGGCGATGAAAAAAGGAAGAACCGGATTTACGCCGGATCGGTCACGCGCGACTCAGGTACCCAAACCCACGCCATCACGTAGTTGCCGCCATTGCTGTCGGAAACAATCGTCTTGTCGTCGATCTCGATCTTGCCCTCCTCCGCATACATCTCCTCCGCGGCGATTGCGTACGGATGGGAATCCGATGCAGTGCCAAAGTGGTTGATGCAGTCAGAGAAGGTAAGTCCTTGGTCGGCCAATGCCTTCAGTTGTTCTTCGAATGCCATTTCATACTCCTGTTGATGATAGAAACCGCTTGCGCGGCGATTGAAATACCGTTGCGATCACGCATTACGCATCCACCTGGCGGCGGAAGCATGTGCGCGTGCGGCGGCGTGATGGTGCGTGGACGCATGGGCCAGATAACGCAGGCGATCCTTGTGCTCGTCCGAAAATTCCTCACACGCGATCCCGCTGATGCGGTAGTCCGTGATACGGTATTTCCGTCCGAACGCCTGAAGCGCCGCAACATCCAGCAATTCACTCCACTCGTTCTGCATCTGCTCGCCCAGTTCGGCGTGCTGCTCGGCCAAAGCCTTGTGGTCACCCTTGGTCCAGCTGGGATTGAGGCGCTTGAGCACCCTGCCCCCGTCCGTATCAGTGGTGGCCATCAGCACGTTCACCCTGCAGTTGTAACCCCGCAGTTTGACGCGTTCGTTATATGCCGGATGATCCAGCAACGACTGACCGTTTTTCATTTGCACTCCTTGAGAAAAGAAGCCGCTTGCGCGGCGTGAGATTGAGAACGTTTGTTACGCTGCGTCGATCTGGGCAAGCACACCTTCGACATGCTCGGGATTGATGCCCGACTGCCCGATTTCAGCCGTCTCGTCACACAAGAACTGGTGCACGTAGACGTTGTCGCCGTAGATCTCTTTCACAGCGTCGGAATCGCAGTCTTCCGTATCGGCGTCGAGCACGATGACACGCATCGGCACAGACGTACGAACGCAACTGACCACGGATCCTTCGATGTCCACCACTGCGACCGGCAAGACTGCGCCGGTATTCAGTTCGACGACCAGGTTATCGATATCGCCTTCATCCAGAGACTGCACCTCGTCACCGTTGGTGGCGATCTCGTGAATATCGTCGGATCGATTAAACGGGTCACCCATGCCTTGCTGCTGGTAGTACCGCAACGCGGCGATGATGGTGGCGTGAGACTCGGCGTCGAGCGCATACAACTGTTTCATGAGAACTCCTTGAGAGAAGAAACCGCTTGCGCGGCAATTGAAAGTGGACACTGCGGTGAAACGGAGCTTCTACTGGTTCGGGGCGATCTTCAACTCCACCGCAAATGCGGAAATGGAAGTCTCGGTACGCTCGAACGACTTGCCGCGATCCAAGACGATCGGAGGCGTCAAGTCGATGTAGCAGCGGCGTCCAGCCGGCTGCCCATGCATCACGGGAGGCCAGTTGTCATCGATCTCCCGCACGGCGCCCTCGAAAGGAACGCCGCAGTAGGTGCCGGTGACGACTGTGCCTGGCTCGATCTGCTGGGAAGTGGCTTGTGCTGACTGATTGTTCATGTACTGCTCCTTCGGTGAGAGGCGCGAAGCAGCAGCCCGTACGGGATGTGCCCCGCTAGGGTTGAGAGAAAGACCCGGACAAGCCGGTATTGCGAGAGGCGTAGCAGGGCTACGCTATTTCCGCCCAAGGGCGACGCACGCGACGTGCGATGTGCCGACAAACAGCACAGAAAAACCGATCACCGTTACAGCGACTGCCGCAATGGAAATGGGTTTCAACGCCGTGACGCGAAAATGGATGGGAAACGAAAACACCAGCCGGGGGCTGGTAATGAAGAAAAGCTTGCAGGAGCGCCGGGGTCGGCTAATTGATCATGCTTGTAACGCCTAGCTTGCGGGTGCATGCACACCAGCCACGAAGCGTAGCACACCCCCCGGCCGGCGGCAATGCCGCCAGGAGGGAGGAGGCATTACGACGGGCGCTGGGTCGGATCGACGTTGCTGAGGAACGCCTTCACCGCTCCCGCGATGTCCTCAATGAAGGCATCGCCGTCGTTGAACGGCATGTTGAGCGAAAGGTGAAGTTTGCGC
This sequence comes from Noviherbaspirillum sp. FW303-A3, assembly GCF_058788695.1. Lineage (NCBI taxonomy): Bacteria > Pseudomonadati > Pseudomonadota > Betaproteobacteria > Burkholderiales > Oxalobacteraceae > Noviherbaspirillum > Noviherbaspirillum sp. FW303-A3. The sequence continues at coordinate 300,928 of NZ_JBYTAZ010000002.1, read as the reverse complement.
ACCTCCGCGAGCGCCGTCTGCGCGACAGCGCGCAGCTGAGGCGTGTCGAAGGTCACGCGGATCCGTTTGCCGCTGTCCTTGGCGAAGTCGACGATCCGAATGATCGAAGCGAACCAGACGAAGTACGAATCCGGCTTGAGGACATGGAGAAACCACGGACAATTCGTCGCGACAGCCTCCAGAAAGCTGCGCACCTCGGGGACCATGAAGATCTCACGGGGATCATCGTCATAGCCGTCAAACGCAACGACAACGCTCTGCGCCTTCTTCGCCGCCATCTCAGGCGTCGCGACCAGGCTGTGCAGCAGCTCAATCAGTGATTGGGGCGCGCTGTTCTCGACCTGGGCGCGAGGGATGGTGAGGTATTCGATATCGCGGCCGTTGGTCGAGATGATCGATTTACGGGCAATCTTGCAAAACTCCGCGGATTTCTGAGCTGCGGCAATACGTTCTTCGAGGGTGCCACGCTGCTTCGCTTGACCCATGGGTGCTCCTGGACTAGTTGAAGATGTGGAAAGTGTCGCTATCGGCCCGGCTCAATGCAAATTCCCTTCACCGGCCTCCCCGTCGAGCGTGCCGGGATGGTTCAGGCGACAATCGCCGTCCGCATCGATGTCCGCGTTCTCCCTGCGGCAGAGCTCGTAACGGGAACAGCGAACAGGTGTGCACGAGCCGTCGAGTCCGTCCGGGGGCGTGAAACGGGTCCACATCGGGCGCACCATCGCGCCCGGTACCGGACAAAACACTTCACGTCGCTCGGCTTTCCTGCTCATGTGCGGCCCACCCCACTTTATACGTATAAAGTGTCTCAAACTTCCTTGACTTAGACATTACGCCATCACCCCTCCGGCACCGCCTCAAACAGCTTCACGACCTCGCAATCAACAGGCGAAATGGCAGATACTCCTGGCTCAGAACCAGGCGCCGAAAGGCAATGGGAGTTCAACTCTCGCCGAGCGAACCAGATTGCTTAGCTTTCCACTGGTTGAGCTACTAAGGCGGGTGCCCCGACGATCGCGAGCGAGACAGGCATCCAAAAATGAATAGAGGTGCCCTCGCCCGGCGCCGACTCGATCGACATTGCGCCGTTTACTCCAAGCACGCGTTCCCGCATGCCGATCAAACCTATACCTGAGGACGTGGTATCGGCGTCAAACCCCTTGCCGTTGTCAACAATGGAAACGTAGAGAGTCCGATTCTCCTCAATAGCATTGAGCTGAACCGTCACCATTGTCGCTTCTGCATGCTTGAAAATGTTGGACAGCGCCTCCTGCACGAGGCGGTAAACCGTAATGGCGACACCGGTATCGACCTGCGAAAAGTCACCGGTCGCGTCGTAGGAGAATGAAGTTCGTTCGTTCAGCGAATCGTAGTGCCGAATAACCTCTTCGACAGCGTCACGAAGCCCCATCGTATCAATAATTTCCGGGCGCAAGCGCTTCACGATCCGACGCGCAAGGGTATATAGATCCGACGTAGTGGCGAGAACCGAACGGGCGGTGTCCTGAATCTTCCCCGTGAGTTCGCCGCCTTGGAGCCTGTCAGACAGGGTGACGATACGCTGTATGTGCAGACGCATGCCGATCAACTCGGCGTTTAGATGATCATGAATCTCGACGGCGATGCTCTTCCGCTCCTCCTCGATCGCGTTATTGACTGTCTGAATCAGCTTTCGCCGTTCTTCATTCGACTTGACCGCCTCATCGCGTGCGTGCTCCAGCGCGAGGGTACGTTCGACAACCTTCCTCTCCAAGTCTCCCTCGCGCTGCTCCAGCGCATCCATCATCTTGTTGAAGACCAAAGCCATTTCCCTGAGGTCTCGCGGCCCGGACGGGGTTGAGCGAACACCGGACTGCCCGCGCCTGGCGTCGAGCATCGCTTGCCCCAGATTGTTCAGCGGCTTGATTAGTTGACGAGTCAGCAAACTCACCAGGAAGAGAACGATGGCCGCCACCACTACCATCACGAGCCCGCTGCCGAGCAGAAGCGCCCACGTCAGTGTTTGCATTGAGCGCTTGCTCACGTCGATGTAGATATACCCGAGCGTCGACGCGACTGGAACGTTGACGTCAAATGGCGAATCTTTACGTTCATTGATTACTGGGGTACCAAACCGCCACGCTTCCGCAGTTTCACCCGTGAGCTTCGTTCGCCGGATCGGCTCCTTTTGGAGCGGTATCTCGATCGACTCCGTTCCCTTACGCTCCTGGGCGTGAATCAGATTGAATTTGTCGTCCGTGAAAAGGATGCGTTGGACATCCGGATAGTTCAGAGCGATTTCACTAATTCGCTGGGCATTTTCGGGTGACGCGAATAGAAACACCAGTTGGCTTTGGCTGGCGAGGTTTTCAACCGCATGCTCACCCTGGCTGACGAAAAACTCTCGCAGACGCGACTGAACCTGCAAGGAGATGACCAGTGACGAGAGCAACGCCACACAACAAATGGCCGTACTCACTAGGACAATGATCTGGAACCGAAAGCCAGTTCGACTCAGGTATTCCCGCAAGGCGGAGCGCAATATTCGGATCAAGCTATGAATCCCTTTTTCTACCCCGACTCGAACCCGGCCCGGTTGATGTGGTAATGCATTTTATCGCTCAAGGGCCAAGCACTCGCTTTCAGGTGCCACAAAAAAGTACGGCACACCGTCAAACGTCACCTGCTGGCAGGACTGGAGGAGATCACGCGCCGCTTCATGCCAGTTGATATGCCTCGCGGGCCAGTTTGTCTTCGGATCGACCAAGCCATGTTCCTTAGCAAATTGCTCAGCATATTGGGACACATAGGTGGTGCGCACCAAGCATCCCAGCCGCCAGTTTCCCAGTTGGGCTCTTTCGGCTTGCGCCGCAACGTCGGCAAGCGCGCGGAACTCATCCATCATTTCCCCGGCGGGGTGCCGCGTATTACTGCCCACCACGGTAGATCTGACGAGCGGCCAGTCCCCTGCGATGACATGGACGTTTTGCGCCTTCATGGCCGCTTTGAGATCGGCTAGCCGACACACGATCGCATCGCAGTAGATTACGTCGGAGTGGTTGGAGATGGTCATAGCCGATATAGTCGGAGGTCCAAAATACAAGATTATGCGGCAGTGAATTGCCGCAATCCTTGACCTAGATTCCGGTTCTTGGCCGCGTCAGCAGCAGAAACGCGACAAACATTGACACTGTTACAACGTCGCCGCCGAACTGGGCATTGAAGCGCGAAGTTACGACGGCAAGGTTGGAATTGGTAGGTATGCCAGTCTCAAAAACTGGTGCTCGAAAGAGCGTGCGGGATCGAGGCCCCGTCTTGCCGACCACTTTAAGCGGAGAGTGGCGCAATCGGTAGACGCCCGTGGCTTAAACCCAATGAGAGCTGCAATGCTATGCCGGTTTGACCCCGGCCTCTCCGACCAAATCAGAAAAGCGCAGCCTGCATCTCGTCGACCGGGACAATCTGAGCGATTTCCAATGGGAGAGCGTCCAAGTCTTGAGACATGACGTGAAGGCGGTCCAGCACCGCGCTGGCCGCGGCGAGGCCCGGATCGGCAAGCACCCATCCGAACGACTCTGCAGCAGCGCCCTTCTTCGCCCGTTCGTATGCCTCGCGTTTGCGAGAAGCGACCAGAAGCACTGCCGCCTCTGCATCGGCCGTTGCCTGCGCATTGCCCACCAACTCCTTGAAGCGCGTCTTGTTGCTCTCCATCGCATCACGCAGTTGTGCGCGAGCCCATGCGGCTTGTTCGGGTGCAATGGGAGTCGTACTGGGGAATGTGAACACGGCCATGAGGTGACGGGCGCCTTTCGGGTATAGGGTCAGTAATGTCGATTGTAGGAGAGCTGGCCGCAAAAGCGAATTTATTCCCACTGCGCGAGGAGTGCCTGGCGTTCTTTTAGACCGTTCTCAGTGTTCGAGTGCCCCCAGTGGGACCGTACTCAGCTCAGTAGCGAAAAAAAGCCCGCTGGCCTGTGTGGCAGCGGGCTCAAGCCAATCCCATTTGGGACTAGAGGAGACATCGATGTACAACGGCGCCTAACCCGCCGCGGATTGAATCGATCCTGATCGCTTCGCGCGGTCGAGTAAGCGGTCAACGCACACGACCGAGAGTTTGGGAGCCTGGTCCGCTACCTCCACGACATAGCAGGTTCCCATCGCACAGTGCTCGTCGTTCGCAGGCTCGATCCATGTCGGAAGCAGCCGAACGAGATCCGCAACCTGGTCAACCGCCAGCGCGAAAGTGCAGTCGGCGCCCTTCAGGACCAGGACCTTCACCAATTCGCCATTGGAACAAGACTCCGAGGAGACGTTCGTTCGCCGGTCCAACACGGGCAGCGTCGATCCCGCTATGCTCAGGCTGCCGCTGGTGAGATCGCCTGCGATCTTCATCGGAGAAGGCACCGCATGCACGTCCTGCACCCGCATCGCATCGACGCCGTAATGCGTCTGACCGAGCACGAACGTCAAGACGTCCTTGGGTAGCTCAAAGGCTGCAGTCACGTGTGTTGGATTAGCCATAGTCCACGAGACGTATGCAAATGACGGGCCAGCTTCAAAAGTCGTACGCGGGCCTAAGGTATGTCGTTGTACTGCCGAAGCGAACGCGTTTTTCCCACCAATCTTGAGAGTCGATTCCAACAACAGGGAAAAAATTACAACGGCAGATTAGAAAAGCGACAACTGGACAAGCGCTAGTTCGGCATGAAACTTCACCCACTTCTTTGCGGCCCGAAGGTTCGTCGTCTCGCCGGTCGTAGTCCCCGAGCTGCACCGGTAGACGGTGCCTTCTTCAGTGTCTTCAAGCTTGATGCGGCCGACGCAATTTTTGCCAAGCCAAAGCGAGTGGCTGCGGGAGCCTCGCTCCCATACCATTTTCTCAACTTTGCTCGCCCGATCTGCGCCCATGCCGTTTTCGAACCGCGTTCGTTCCGTCGCGTCAGGGCTTCAGTAACCCGGGCCAGCTCACCCGCGTCCATTGCCGCGGCAGCCATGGAGCATTACCTTCGGAAGCCAGCTCGTCGGACAGGGCAAAGGCTTGGAGCACTCTCGCCGGCGTGGGCGCGTCCGCTGGAAGACCGACTTCTGCGCGCCAAAACAATTCCGATTTGCCAACTCCTTGGAAGTGCACTATGTGGTGGAGGTAATACCCGTATCCGACGAAGGCCGCGCCCGTGCAGATTGTCAGGACCGCGATGCGCAGGAATTCCCTTTGGGCCAGCAATGCGATCAACGCTCGCACCACAAACGGCAACAACCCCACGGTGACAATCGCACCACCGCGAGTCACGACCAACGGACCCGCGTCCCCAAATAGCTCAGCATACGGCCCCCATAACCAGGGGATGACGTAATTGAGTGAGATGCCCACCCACCCGCCGTATAGACCGGCGAACACGAGAAGGCCAATGAACCATTTCGGGGATTTCCGCGTTTCTGCAGTAGCTTCGGTGGGCATCAGTTATCTTTCAATTATCGTGCTGTCACGTCCGACTGGGAGTCGCTGCCGGCGGTGTTGCGTCGTGTCCTGCTGGAGATTGCCTGATTGCGCCCCGGCGGAACTCACGCGCGCGAACCACGGCTCGCCGGTGATCGCCTCGAGCCAATCCGTTGTCATCAGGACCCCTTCCACGCCGTCGTGCCTTACCTGCCGCACGCGCTTTTGGGTCACGTTCATCTTTGCGGCCAATTGCCGGATCGTGATCCGATGCCTGCGCATCAGTCGCTGCACGCCGTTTCCTGTCAGTTTCATGGTGCTCTCCTTCGAGGAACAGGATGCCTTGCGGGAGAGCGTTGTTCAATTTAACGGGGCACTCAGCGCGACAGGATTACAGCACGCCAGCGCGCACAGAACCATAGGCGATTGCGGCCCGAAACGGTCACCTTTCACAATTTCCCGTGTCATGAATGCCGCTAGAATGCGATGTCCACAGGGGGAGCCATGATTCGTTCGGTCGAGTTCATATCGGAAAAAGAAGCGGTTAATCGTGTGCCGAGACGGGATGCAGCCATGCTGTCGATCACGGATCCCGGAATCTACGAGGTGCCGCTACAGCCAGGCTGGCAACCGTTGAAACGGTGCTACTTCCCGGACGCAGGGTGCGACGATCGCATGATTGAGTTCATTGGCGGGTACGACAAATACCTCGCGATGGGCTTCTTTAACCATGAGCATGCCCAGGAGATCCGTGTTTTTGTTGAGGCACTGCGCGAGAGCCCCACGGCTTACGACCTGGTCGTCCACTGCCATGCCGGAAAAAGCCGCTCTGCTGCCGTGGCGAAGTACGTGGCCGAGAAATGCCATCTCCCCTTTGACCACGCTTATGACGGATTCAATCACACCGTCTATGATCTGCTGAACAATCCTTTGCGGTACGCGCCACCGGGGTTCGCAGCCAAGCAGCAGCGGACAACGTTGTTGGGTCGGTTTCTGGACTGGGTTGGCCGGTAGGATCAGCTATCAGGGGCAGTGCCGAGCATGCGCTTCTGGCCCTTGCGATTCACGCAGAACGCGACGTTCCTCGGATTGAGACAGTACTTCCCAGCATCGCAACTGCACTCAACGGCAGGATCGAAGGCGGCCGCCTGCTTGTCCGCCCCACGCTTAGCGCGATCCTCACGCGCCTTTTCCTTCTTATGGACCGTACGCTGTGTGGTCTTCTGTTCGTCCCTTGCGACGCTGTCAGCGCGAGGCGTTGCCAACGCGTTCCCGCAGAGGACAAAACCGCCAACCAGAAAGGCGAGGACGAGCCGTTTCATCACTCCACTTCCCTCGCGTTCTCGTCCAGGGGATCAGACATGACCTTGCCGGCATTTCGCACCAGGTGCTCGGCAAAGGCAACGGACTTCCGCACCTTCACCCGATCTTCCGGAGCGATATGGGAGTCATTCAGGCGCAGGCTGATCTGGGGCAGCCATGCGCGCTCTGCGCCCGCCATGATAAGCACTGCTTCGCGCAGTTCCTCGTCGTGGACCGTCAGCCATGCGAAGCTGGCGCAGCGGTCATTGTTCTTCACGTAGAAAAGAAGGTCAACCGCACCACCAGGTTCAACGACGCTCGGTTCAATGGCAGTGCATTTCCACCCTCGGAAGGCCTGCAGCGCGGACGGTACGTTGGCTAGATCCGCCCCGGTCGCCACGCGCAAGTGCAAAACCTCTTCCTTGTCGTCGGCCGTCATGTCGTACGGCGCGAACCGATAGCCGTCCTCATGCGGCTTCAGCCGCAGTTTGCCGGCCGCTGTCGCCAGCTCGGAAGCAAAGAGGCCGCGCGCCGGCGCCATCCCGTGCCCGTCAGCCGCAAGTGCGTTTAAGCCTCTCACCCCCGCCATGTACACGGCAGGATTTGTAAAAACGAAACGTGCACTGTCGATCATTTCAGTTCCTCCCAGCACGCCGTTCCGCGCGCTGCCGGGCCCTGCGGTCTTTCCGGCTCTCCGCGCCGTCACCATGTGATGCAACATGCGGCGTCGAACGCGAGAAGAGATATGTCGGTATGTAGAGCAGGAAGCTCGTTATTGCCAGTATCCAGCCCGCTGCCAGTGCGGCGTCCATCTTCAGCGCTGCACCCGCAAACAACGTCGGGGTGGCCATCAACAGGGCGACTGCGGCGTAGGCTTCACGCCTGTTCAGATTGCGAAGAGCTATCATCGCTTACTCCTTTTTCGTCGTATTGTGTCTATCGCCAAAGTGCACAACGACGCAGGAAAGATCAATTCCAGCGGCCGTGGCCACGTGCTCGGCTTTCCTTTTGGACATGGTTAGTCGGTACAGAGTCCGGAAATCCAAGACGCTATAAAGGGCAATCCATCCGATCAGCACCTTTCCACACAATGCAAGGTACTCAGGCAATTCGGGCGGCATCAGCGCCACAACCCCCATAGCATCACTCGTCGCCAGAAGAAGAACGACCGGTATTGCCGTCAACTTGGCGGCGGTGCGGGTCATTACACGCGCAAATTGATTGCACTCCCAATGCAGAATCTTGGCGCTCAGCGCCTTCTGCAGCACCGGCTCCAGACGATCGTATTCCCCGGCGTAGAGCTCCAATGGCGCACCGTCGTTGTAGTTCACGGGTCCCGTCATCTGCGTCCACCGTTTATGTTGGTCAGCGCTGTCGACAACGCTTCATACGAATCGAGCGCCTGGAGGATGTCCTTCATGGTTCGCCGTGTCAGGGCGTTCGCTGGATCCGCAGCAAGCATAGTCGCGCACGAAGCGAGCGACTCGAGCAAGCTCTCCCGCAGCGTGCCTGGCTCACCGTCGGCGCCAACATCTTCACGCGACAACCCCTTTGGCCTACGAACGGCAGGTTCGGCAGCCTGCGCTGTCTGCTCGCTTCGCCCAGCTGAGGCCATGGGAAGGCGGGACACTACTGGTGGAGCTGACAGGAGCCCTCCGCCATTCGGGGGCTTGGCGTCCGCCGGGGGTGCTTCGACCTCTGCTGGACCTTCATCCTTCTCGAGCCACGCGATCGACACGTTCAGATCCTGGGCGATCCGATAGATGAACTCCCTCGGGAATTCGATTGACTCATTCTCCCAGCCATTGACCGTAGCCAGATCGGTCTCGCACAGTTTGGCAAGGTGCGCCACGCTTTTCATTGCGCCCATGCGGGCCTGGCGTATGCGCGCTCCGATTCCCATAATTGTGCAGTGTTCCCAAGGTAGTGATAAAGAGCCGCAACAGCATCGTTGGCGTGCAGCATGAATATGCCTTTGCATACTATCCAAAAAGGGTGACGCGATGTTCCCGTAAGGTGACCAAAACGGTCAACTCTCGGGAAGATACTCTGCACACGTAGAATTTCAGCGGCTGCGTTGCTACCATAGCGCCATGACTTCGCCATCTACATTCTCGCCAGCCGACACCGAGCGCTTCAAGGAGATGCTTGCCATCCTGAATTGGTCCAAGGCAGACCTCGCCGAGCAGTTCGACTATTCGGAGTATCAGGTTACTCGCTGGTTAGGGGGCGCAACAATCCCGAAGCTGGTGTTGATGCATATGGAGTTGCTGGTGAAGCTCCAGGCGCTGTCACTCGATTTCAAAGCCGTCAAGGTCTCGGCGAAGTAGCGCAATGATTCCACAATCCTTCATTGACACGCTCCTGAACCAAACCGACATCGTTGATGTCGTCGGCGCGCACATCGAGCTTAAGAAGGCCGGTGCGAATCACTCGGCCTGTTGTCCATTTCATACCGAAAAATCGCCGTCATTCACCGTCAGCCAGCGCAAGCAGTTCTACCACTGCTTCGGTTGCGGCGCGCACGGGACGGCCATTTCGTTCCTGATGGAGTACGCCGGCATGGGGTTTGTCGACGCCATCGAGGAGCTGGCGCGAAAGGCCGGGCTGGCAGTACCGCGCGAGCAGAACAGGAAAAATGAAGGGCGCTCGGAATACGACCAGTGCGCCGACCTCATCGGACAAGCGGCCGCGTTCTATCAGAAGGAGTTGGCCAAATCGGACGCCGCACAGCAGTACGTGGCAACGCGCGGCTTGAACGCGCAAACGATGGAACGGTTCGGTATCGGGTACGCGCCGGCGGGATGGCAGTCGCTGGAGCCCGTGTATCGCGACTATTCGAGCAGCGAAATGCTGGTCAAGTCGGGGATGCTGATCGAGCAGGCGGACAATCCGAAGCGCCGCTACGACCGTTTCCGCGACCGCCTGATGTTTCCGATCCGTAACCGGAAAGGCAAAACCATCGGATTTGGCGGCCGGGTGCTCGGCGCCGGCGAGCCGAAATACCTCAACTCGCCGGAGTCACCTTGCTTCAACAAGGGGCGCGAGCTATACGGCCTATTTGAAGCCGCAGACGCGATCAAGGCGGCCGGGCGGGTTCTCGTCGTCGAAGGGTATATGGACGTCGTCGCGCTGTCGCAGAGTGGCATCCATTATGCCGTGGCGACCCTGGGTACCGCGACGACGCCTATCCATATCCAGAATCTTTTCCGTCTGACCGATCGCGTGATCTTCTCATTCGATGGCGACAAGGCCGGGCAAAAGGCGGCGTGGCGCGCGCTCGAGGTATGCCTGTCGCTTGTCACAGACGACAAGCACGTGTCCTTCCTTTTTCTGCCCGAACAGCACGACCCGGACAGCTATGTCCGCGAGAACGGCACGCAAAGGTTTGAAGAGTTGCTCGATCGCACGATCCCGCTGTCGGCGTTTCTGCTTCAAGGACTGGGGCAAGGCCTCGCCCTGGCGACTGCGGAAGGCAAAGCGACACTCATCGCACGAGCTGCCGCACACCTCGCCCATATCTACAATGCGCCGGCCCTGGCTGCCGCCATACGCAGCGACCTGGCAGGCGCGACCTCCCTGCCCTTGTCCGAGATCTGCACCCTCACCCGGCGCCAAGACAGCGTGGGCGCAGCAGCTGTCGTCGCAGTCGGCGCCCAGCCCTTGAGTCCGGCACTCAGTTTGTTCCGTCTGCTGGCGCTTGCGCCGCAGTTCGCCCGGTCCCTCGATTTCGAGGTGGAACGCGATGTCTGCGGCGAGGACGGCGACGCGCTCTACGCTTTGGTAAGGATCATCAGGGACAATCCTGGGATCAAGACGGCGGCCGGAATCTTTGAACACCAACGCGACCTCTACATCGGTGACCTTGTCGCGCAGTTGGCAATGAACGACACGCTGGGTGACATGGAGGCATACGACCTCTCCGCCGAGATTGACGGCGCACTGAAGCAATTCCAGCGCTTCACGATTCAGCGAAAGATCGATGCCCTGCTGGCAAAGGGCCCGGTGCTAGACGGGGAGGACAAGGTTCGTCTGAAGGATCTGCTGGCAGAGCACGCGTCGGTGTGAACCGACGCCTGTGGGACAAGGTACAACTCTACAGACGTCCGCCATACGATGCGCGCACTTCCAACACTGTTTTCAGTGTCGATACTGCAACGGCATCGCCTTCCTGGATCGACCTACGCAACATGAGGATACCGCGCGCCGGATCCGCACCGGGAAACGTTTCCATTGCGTTCAACAATCCAAGGTTGGTGCGCGCAAACGTATGGCCGGCGTCGGCACCGATCTGGTAGTAATGAGCTGCGCGGGGGAAATTGGGGCGTCTCGAATCGAGCTTGCCATGGCAAATAAGTCCCGCGTTGTATGCCGCGTCAGGAATCCCGTACCGGGATGCTTTGTCAAACCACGCCAGCGCAAGGTCCAGATCTACCGGACGTCCCCACCCTTGCATTGCCGCAGTGCCGATGGACGAGTGCGCCAACGCGAGTAGCTTCGGGTCGTGGTAGCCCAAAGCGTCGACCTTCGCGAGGAGCTGGTTCGCCCCGTGAAAATCCTTGGGCACGAGTACGCCCCGTTGCTTTTCCACTGCCAGGTTGTACATGGCCGGGACAACATCCTTCGCGCACAGACGCTCCAGCAAGCGTATCCCGTGTGCCGCCGCAGTAACCGATCCCTGATGTAGAAGGGAGACGGCCAAGGTGCAAACGAGCGGCTCCTGGGTGGCGGGCGATGCCTCGAAGCGGGCATAAGCGTCCTCTACCATCGCCTCAATCTCCGGGTTTGCCGGGTTGAGTGTCTGCTCAAGGTAATTGCGGATGGACGACGGGGAAGCGCTACGGGCGCGGCTGCGTTTCATGCCTGACTTTCTTTGATCGACTAATTGCCGGGACGGTAGTGGTATCCGTTGCGAACGAGCTTGGAGACGGTTTCCTTAAAGTCACCGAGTGAAGCCCGTGCGCCTATGCCGTGCAGCTTCACAACCGCATCCGCCGGGTCGCGCGAGACGACTTCGGCAACCTGGTAACTGGACTCACCCGTCGACGTCTGGCGAACGAAGAGTCCGCCCGGAGTAACTGCCTGCGCAACGGCGCAAACCTCGTTTTCGGCTTCCTGCACGGCGCTGGCCGGCACTACGTCATTCATTTCCTTCCTCCCACTGTGAGATATGGACGTCGCCCTAGCGCGCGTCCAGCCATGAAATCATTGCGGTTTCCAGTCCGCGGCTCATCTTCATGATGTCGTCGATCGCTTCTTTCGAAACCATCGGCATTGCAAGTTCGGCTTCCGGTTGTCCAACGACCGTAAGGACCGGACGCTTGCGGGGTGGTGGCGGCGGTACCGGCGACTCACCATCGCATGCCTGCAAGCGCAGGAATTCATCGCCCTCCGCGTACTCCATCACGAAAGCTCGCCGCATTTTGCGGTCCAGCATGAACATATGATCTGGGTGTGTCACGGATGTCCCGAAGTGGTACTGGCTGAGCGCCTTCGCGATCCTCGTGTGCCCAATAAACGCCTTCCACGCCCGGCCCGAACCGACGTGCTCACCGCGACCGTCGGCGATGATGCAATCGTCGAACAGGCAGTCCCAGTAAATGCCGATATACCGGCGGCTCTCGTTGTACCAAAGGGCGCGCTCAAAAATCGGAGGGACGGGTAATAACAAATGTATCTGTTGCATAACTTTCTTCTAACTGCACCGACTCGTGCTTCATTTTACCCACCGTCCCTCCCCATCCTGAAGGGCCGGCAGCAATATCACTAAAAGAAAAAGATGTACGTCGGAACGAACAGGACGAACGCCCCGGCACCCGCCAGGATTGCTGCTCCCTTCCGATTCTCCTCGGGGTACGGCGTGCCCCACGGCTTTGCCACGTTGACCAGGTAGGTCACGTAGATCGCGAACGCCGACAGCGCATACAGGAAACCAAGAATCAGAATCGCCTTGCCAACCCCCGGACGATCGGGCGTCGGCTTATAGCCAAGGTCCGCTTCTTCCATGACCGGGTCTGTTGGCTCCGCGCGCTGCTGAGACGCCGCTGTCACCCGCGGCCGTGCCGCTGCAGTGTGACGTTCGATCGCTTCCTGTGCCCACTCCAGCGCATTTCGGAACGTCTTGTCGCGCGGCGAGAGCCGGACCGCCTCCTGATACGCCGCTACCGCATCGGAGTTCTTTCCAAGGAATACATAGGTATTGCCAAGATAGTAATGGGCGAGTGCGTTCTCGGGATCGAGCTTCACCGCCTCCGTAAAGGCTGCGATGGTTTCCTTCGTGTCCTTGAGCGCCGAATTGGCATGCCCGAGGTACATCCATGCGTCAACCGACTGCGGGTCCGCCTCGATCCATTGCTCAGCATAGCCTCGCAGCCGTTCCCAGTTACCGTTGGCCATGATCTTGCGCGCCTGTTCGTTCTTCTCCGCTTCCTTCTTCGGATTGCTGTTGAAAAACTCATCGTTCTGATCGGCGGCGGTGATCACACCACTCTTGGAAATGTGACCGGCCTCGATGTTGGTCGCTTCTTCGAGGATGGACACCGGGGGACGGAACCCCTCCTTGCCCTGCGGTTCGCCGATCTTCCGGATCCATTCAGCCGGCAGCGCAAACTGGAGGTTCGCTCCGCTCTTGGATGTTGCGGTCAACACGCCGACGAGTTGCCCTTGCGCGTTGAACAGTCCGCCGCCGCTCGCCCCCGCGTAGGCCGGGGCAGTGGTCTTGATGATATGCCCGCCGTCCATCGCGCGAAGGCCAGCGACAATGCCGCTGCCGATGGTTTTCTCCAGCGTCTTGGGAGCGCCGAGGCTCCAAACCTCCTGCCCTTCCTTCAGAGCGAGCGACGAACCCACAACAATGACTGGGGCGGCCAGGCCGGGGGCGCGGACCAGGCACAAGTCCCGCCGCGGATCTGACGCTGCCGATTCCCCGCGATAGTACTTACCATCATGGTGAATCCAGATGCCGGCGTTACGGGCCACGACGTGGCAGTTCGTCACGACCAGTCCGGTTCCCACCGTGACCCCGCTCCCGAACGAACCGGTGCTCTTGTTACCGACCTGGGTGAAGATCGAGACAATGCTCGGGCTCACCTTGCTGAACAAAGCGTCTGCTTCGGATGCATGGGCTGCCGCCGCGAAGGCCGAGCAATACAGAGTCAGCAGCAAACGTTTCATCAGTAATCCTCCGCATGACGCCAGTGCAGTTCCCAGTCGCGCACAAATGCTTTCACCAGTTCGGGGTTCCCGCGGTGAATGACGAACGACTCGCTGTTTTCCTTGTCAGCACGCTCAGTGAAATTGAAACTCCCTTGCCCAACCATCTCTCCACTGATGAACAATTTGTTGTGCTGGATGGGATGCGCGCCGTCGAACCGCACGGGGACATTGTGATTGGCGAGGTATGTGGCGACGCTATAGCGGGCAGTCTTCATGCTGCGGTCGACAATGACCCGCACCGTGACGCCGCGAGCGTGCGCCTTCGCCAATGCCTCTGCAATCTTGGGATGGGTGAACGTGTAGACGCTCACCAGCAGAAAATCGCCCCGTTCCACCTCGTTGATCGCGTTGACAATCATCGCGCCGACGTTGCCGCCGGGGCTGAATCCGACCTCGACGGTCCCGCGCGCCTGCATGCGCTCCGACGACCTCAGGGTCCGGTCGACAAACTTGGCGGCCTCGTCGGCAAGCGCGGACACGATGCGCTCCGCTGTCCCCGCTGCCGCAGAGCCGGCCAGCGCGGCAGCCAAAGACGCGACAGCAAGTCGGCGCCAAATGTTCATGCTGCCTCCCGGAGCGAGAATTGCGGGTACCGGCGCAGAATATCGACCAAGTCCGGCGGCATGCAGGTGACCACGTCCATCGGGTGGAGGTCGCCGGTCATTACTGTCTCCATGATGCCGGGATAATCCGCCCCCAGCATGCTGATAGCCTTGTGATAGCGCCGTTCCAAGCCTGCCTTGTCGGGGGGCAGCATTGCCACGCGGCCGGGTGCGGTGTTGTCGGCAAGATCACTCGCTTTCACGCGAAGCGGGAGCATGTCGCCAGCCCGAAGCAGCTTATGGATATAGCCGAAATACGTGGATCCAGGGGGACGGCTCATCAGGTCGACCGCACCGACCACCGCTGCGCCGAATCCAAGTTTTATGAGCACCTTCTTGGTCGCATGCCCGCCCTCGAGCAGATCGTGCAGCAGTGCGACCTGGCGTTCGTCCTCCGTCGCGTTGGGTCCAAGCCGTACCATGACCCGAAGCGGATGCCAAAAAAACGGCTCTCCTGCAAGGTCGTAGTGCTCCGCATGGGCATCCATCATGAGCGCCAGCGCGGCGCGGGTTCGATACATCATCTCAGGCTACCTCGGAAAGCTCCCTCGTCTCACTGGTCCCCTGCGTCACCGGTTGCGCATAGCCTGCACTTGCAAAGGATCGGAAGAGATCAACGAAAATGCGGATCACGTAGGCCGGTTCAGCATGTGCAATAGCCGTGTCGAGGAACAAGGACTCTTCGCCGGCCGCATCAAGCATCCGGATATACCCTGGCTGGGCGTCCGTCTTCGGGAACGCCAGCGTAATTCCTGCCACCGTGATCCCCTCTTCGTCCACGCCGACCCCCTGCGCTCGACCCGAGGGCGCGATCGGGCGCAGCGGAACTGCGCCTTCGGCTTTGGCAATGTCCTCCCGTGACAGCCGGCGACCGTCCAGATTGCCGTACAGGAGAACAGGGACCGTGCCCTCGATAAAGGCGCTGATTGCAGACCTGACGTCGGCCAGGCGGGTATCGTCAGGCGCATCTGCCGCAAGTTCCACGCTTTCCGTCAGCAGGTCGAACTTGCCGTCAGCGGCATGCAGCCGCAACACAAATCCGGCAAGTGCCGGGGTAGCGTCGAATAGGCGGCGCAAT
This sequence comes from Noviherbaspirillum sp. FW303-A3, assembly GCF_058788695.1. Classification (NCBI taxonomy): domain Bacteria; kingdom Pseudomonadati; phylum Pseudomonadota; class Betaproteobacteria; order Burkholderiales; family Oxalobacteraceae; genus Noviherbaspirillum; species Noviherbaspirillum sp. FW303-A3. The sequence continues at coordinate 285,315 of NZ_JBYTAZ010000002.1, read as the reverse complement.
CCGATATCGAGCTGCTGCTGGGCGAGATCCTCGATCGTGGCCATCGCCTGCGTATAGATCAAGTCCACGCTGCTTCCCTCCGGATAGCGGAGAGGAATGAATAGACCTGCCGTTGTACTGTCTTTCTCTATGACCTTCATTGGAACCCCGCTTCGTTGTACATCCGCCCATCCATCCGCTGGTGACTCAGTGCCCGCACGCGCAGGCATGTTCTTCCTTGCCGTGTTGTCCGCCGCAAGCGCCACCGCAACCTCCGCCACTCCCGCAGCTGCCGCCGCAACCGTCTCCGCTGCAGCCGCCCCCGCAACAGCCGCCTGCATCCGGGCCGCTTTGTGCTTCGTGGCTGGGAGCGTGGGCGGCTATCCGACCCCGCACGCGCAGGAGCAGGTCTCCGGCATCATCGACACCGACGGGTGTCACCGTTATTTCGCCAAGAGTCGGTGCGCCGACGACTTTGGTTGCCACCTCATCCAGAAAGAGCTCATAGATGCCAGCGCAGCCCTCTTCTTCAAATACGCCCATGAATTTGAACGGCACCAAGGCCTCGACAATTCCCCCGGCGTCTGCAGCAAGTCGTTCGACTGTTTCTGCATCGAGGGGCTGACGCAGGACCGGCAGCGGCGGCAGCGGCGCTGAGCGGAGCAATTTCCCGGCGTCCTTCAGCGTTGCGGTCCTGATCGCCTGCGGGGTGATCAGTTTCACGAACCCGCGAGACAGGTCATCGGTGCCATGGCAGAGCATTTCGAAGTCGCTCACTGGCGAGTCACTTCCGGCCTTTTGCAACGCGTACTGCAGTGCGACTGCAGCGAGGTATTCGTTCTGAAACCCCGAGGCCGATCGCAACGACGCGATCGCGGAGGAATCGGGCTCGAAACGCTTCAGGGTGTCGAAAAAATCGGAGACATTGGACGACACACCACCAGCTGCTGCGAGGTCCGCCAGGAAGGATTTCAGCGGAGGCACGCTTTCCTCCGCGACGACTGTGTCGGCACTACGGATCTCGGCAGAGCCGTCGCGCTGATCGGCTACTGTGTACCCGGCAGCCTGAAGCATAAGGCGAACGGCCCCGCAGAGCATCGAGGGCGGAACGAGCGGGGTGACAACAACTTGTACTGACATTCGAAATTTCCTGGTTAAATCGGTTGGCTAGCAGGATTCCAGAGTTGGAATCGCTTATTCAACATACCGCTGCCCTGAGGTCTGTTCCAATTACGGCACACGTTGGGCCAAAGCCTTGCTGCATTCGGTCGTGTATGATTTCCATAAATACATAAGGACTTTGAGCGAAGGAGCGCCCAATGACCATCCTGACCTGGACCGAAGACTATGCTGTGAATAACAGCGAAATGGATCGACAGCACCGCGCCTTGTTCGACACCATCAATACCTTGTACACCGCGATAACCGAGCGGCGCGAAAGAACAGTGATTGACGAAGCGTTTAAGGCGCTGAAGGACTACACGGACTACCATTTCACGCAGGAAGAAGCGATGTTGCGTGAGGCGGGCTACGACGATCTGCCGCTTCACCAGGCCAGTCACGCCCAGCTTCGCAAGGAGCTTCTGCGCGTTGAGGAGCTTTTCAAGAAGCGTGGACTGGCGGCCGAGAACGAAATCATGTCCTTCCTCGTGGGGGACTGGATTCTTGAGCACATCACCGGCATCGATCTGCAATACGCCCGCCAACTTCCAAAGGCGACCGTCCACGTGCTCCATCCCCGGCGCTGATGCTGCGTCGCCGAGCCGCGCCTGGCTGAACGCATATTCTGCTTGCAGTAGCGTCCGGGGTGCTTGGATTTCCATGGAGCGGCAATGCCTCGTGAAGGGGAATAGGTAGATCTACGGTGCCCCATGACAGGGCCAAGGCAACATGGCCGCATTTCCGCTGTATGGTTGGCACGGATTGTTGCACCAACCAGTGACGCGCGGAACGGGGCTTTCTTTCCCTTTTGGGCACTTTACAAGCCGTTCATGCGGTTTCCTGCGACGACTCGTCGGATGCGACCTCGGCATTCGCGTCGATTTCCGCGGCCAGCTCCGCGACTTTTGCGAAAAAGTCGTCGGCGTCGAAGCCACCGTTGCGCCGCATCGGGTGGGTTGCCAGCGCCTCAAAGACTGCCGGATGCAAGGCGGCGACCTTCTCATTACTTTCCGGCATCCAGTCCGCCATTCTCGGCAGAGCAATGACGCCTTGCATGGCGATGAAACGCAAGAAGAAGTTGAATGCGAGGTCGATGTCCTTCAATTCCACCATGGCCACCCCGAGGACTCGGCGCATCGTCTGGTTCTGCAGGAACGGGTTCTTCTTCAAATGGGCCGGGAAAAGGCTGTCGGCAATCGGCGCCTTCACCGCTTCTGCCGCAATTGCCTTGTCCATCGTCGTGCGGAATTGCAGAACGTTCATCGGGCCGCACATATCCGGAGTCGGAATGGTCGATGCAGGCGTGGATGCCGGTTTTTTGATGCCAAGAGCCATGTGTACCTCGCTATGGTGAATGTTCGTTGTGAATCGATCTCGATGCGTCAGTCGTTATTTTCGAGAGCTGGCTAATCCTCAAAGGGCCGCGACATACCGGGAAATGGCGGCGTACTTCTCTCCGAGGGAAAAAGGGATGACGTGCACGCCTACACCGGAAAGGGCCGCAAGCGTCTCGCCATCGGCCTTCGATCCGGTCAGCGGTACCAGAAGCACGGGGCGATTCAAGCCCTTGTCAAAAAAGTACGGCCCGGCGAGCGGCGACCGCCCTTCCCGAATGTGTGCTGCCGTCGTCGGCACCAGGTGCACCTTGTACCCGGCGCTCAACAAGGTCTCCGACAGACGACCGACTGGAAGGTCTCCGAGCCGGTGCCGGTCAGGATCATCATGGGGTATCGAAGAGAGCACGGCATTACCGTCGCCGCTAAAGAGCAGGAATGAGGAGAGGCTGTTATTCCCCGTATCGACCGTGAACACCCGGTCGGCAGAGAAGGTGCGCCTGTACGCTTCGAGCAGACCTTCGCGCGAGGGACGGGGCAGCAGCAGACGTTCCCGCTTGCTTGCCTCCTCGCGCAGCAAGGATTCCGCGATGAAAAGATCCTTCTGTTGCCCTTTTGCCAGCAGGATGTCTGCGCTGCTTCCCGCCAACGGCATACGCACGGCGGTCATCCCCGCAACCCCGGCCACATCGTCCAGAAAAGAGACGTCTGGCCAGCTAAGATCCTTTGCCGACCGGTGGAATACGGTGTAGGGGAGCCAGGCAGAACCGTCACGCGCGCGCAATGGGTAAATTGCGGCGGCGAGCTGTGCGGAGCCAACTGCGGGCGCCGACAGGTGCGGGTTCTTCTGTTCCTCTACGACAGTTACCGGGACGCCGTTCGCCCGCAAAGCCTGCTCGACAACGCCCTTCTGGCCAGGCGCCGCCACGGCGAGCATGCGCAATCCGGCTGGAAATGCCTTCACAACAGGAATAATGCCCTCAACATCGGCGCTATCCCGCACCGTTACCAGCACCATGGAGGCTGGCGACCTGTAGGCGGGCAGGAACTGTGCGGCGGGCACGAGCGCTTCCAGCTGACGAGCCGCGTTCCTCATGGCGTCAATATTGACGTCCCGCAGTTCGATCAAGGTCGATAGCTCGGACAGCCTATTGCCGCTCGCCGCGCGCTCCAGTTCAGCGCGTTGGGACGGCATCTGCAGCCGCGTCCCATCATCGACAGTCAGCACCCAGTCGGCTCCTCGGCGCGGTACATCGATCAACGATGCCAGCGCCGAGTCTTTGTGGATCTCACGCATACCAAAATACACTGCGGCCGTTGCGGTTGCCGCAATGCCAAGCAAGGTCGCAAAAACGACTGCCTTTCGCATTACGCGGCCTCCAGCTCGAGTTCTGGCGCTCCCATCTCTTCACGCGAAGCATGGATCCGGACGATATCCATGCACGCCTCTTCAAAGCGGCGGGCAATACCATCATGGTCCATCAATGGCGAGCCTGACAGTCGTTCGCGCATCGTACTGCGATCGCGCGCGAGGCTCTCCGCATCGCCAACAATCGCCGCTGCCAGTTGGGCAAAGCCGTCCATATTGGGCGACAGATAACGAGTCAATCCAGCAGCGCGTAACACCGACTCACCAAAACGGCCAGCATGATGCGCGCCAACTACCGAAAGCGTCGGCACGCCCATCCAGAGCCCATGCATGGTCGTTGTGTGCCCATTCCACGGCACGGTGTCCAGAATCAGATCGACGTCATGGTGTGCCTTCATGTATTCGCTGAGCGACCCGGCATCGCGGAAGGTGAGGCGGGAGGGATCGATCCCACGGGCGGCAAACTGATCGGAGATCCGTTGTTGTACGACCGGGCTACTCAGGCCTTTTGCCATGAGCAACATCCTTGAAGTTGGCGCCGCCTGGAGCGTATCTGCCCAGAGCCGCACGGTGGTAGCGCTGATCTTGCTCAACTTTGCGAACGACCCGAAAGTCGGATAGCCGTTCGAGGCGAGCGGCGGTGCGGAAATGGGGTCACTGTCCGAGGGCGGCGTATAGGTGGCGACGACGTCGCCGAGACGGATGACGGTCTCCGTATAGTGCGATTCTGCCTCCGCGTCCGGGGTAATGACGGCATCGGAGAAAAAGTAGTCCATTGCCGCGAGGCCGGTAGTGGCGCTGTATCCGAGATAGCTGACCTGGACTGGTGCGATCCGCCTTGCAATCGGCGCAAGTCGCTCGTTTGCGAGGTGGCCGGCGAGATCGAAGAAGATGTGGATCCTATCTTCCGCGACCATGGAAACCAAGTCGTTGTCGGACTTGCCGCAAACGTCGCGCCAGTGCTCCGCACCGACCTGGAACCGCGCGGTCATGGCATCAGGTTTTTGAGTGTCCGAGTACACGAAAAGCTCGAAGCGTTCCCGATTGAGCTTCGAAAACAGGCCTTCGAAGAAGAAGCCGACCGGATGTTCGCGCAGATCAGGGGAAAAGAAGCCCAGCCGCAGCCTCTCATCCGGACTAGTGAGGTCGAGACCCATGGTGCGCGGTGCGCCGCCGGCGAAGAATTCGCCTTGTTCCTCATGTGCGCGACGGAGCGCCACGGGGTCAGGCGGGTCCATGTAGCTATGGGCGAGGAGAAGCGCGCTGCGCGCCGACGCTTCGCCACTTGCCTGCAACACCTCGATGCTTTCCTCAATCTTCCCGCTATTCAGAAGCGCCAATCCGAGGTTGTAGATCGAAGCCCCGTCCGACGGGTTCACGGACACCGCGCGCCGAGCATGTTCAGTGGCCTGCTCGAAGTCGTTGAGCTGGATATACACGCAGCTTAAATTCAGGTCGACGGTGTGGTCCCTCGCCCCTCCTGCCAGCATCTGACGATAGACCCGGGCGGCATCGGCGAAACGGTCAAGACCTTGATAGCTTACGGCCAGCATCCTCAGCAAGTCGCGAGTTGGCGTCTGCGCCGTTACCGTTTCGAGGACCTGTGCGGCCTTGCCGAATTGGTCCAACCGGATCAGCGCAGCGCAGTAGTTTTGGAAGATATCAGGATGCGGGTTTTTTTCGCATTCAAGTGCCCGCTTAAAACAGGTTGCAGCTTGTGCATGAAGGTTTCGGGCCAGGAACGTCTGGCCCAAGCCGTTCCATCCGTTCAAGTTACGGGCGTCGATTGCAATCGCCTTCCGAAAGCAGGGGTCGGCACCAGCATGGTCGCCGAGAGTACCTTTGGCCTGTCCGAGCAACAGCCAGCAGTCGTAATCCTTGGGAAATTTCTGAACCGTCTTGTGCAGCACAGCGACAGCTTCCGCGGCATCACCCATCTGCATACTGGCGTGGGCGCGTTGAAGCGCCTTTGCGATTCGATCTGAAGACATTGCGCTCCTATTGCCACACAAATAAATAACCGCGCTCCAACAGCGCGTCTTTCGCACGTTCGACTGGCACCGTTTTCAGGAAAGACAGCGCGGCAGAACTGACCTCAGCACACCGCCAACTGTCCGCAAGCCGCTGCCACACGGCCAGGCCAGCGAAGCCCTCTTTCGTGATGGACAGCCGCCGAATCGGGACAACAGCCACACCAGTTCCAGCTTTGTTCATCACGGGTCGCAACGCTCCCCGACAATCGCGACAACGCACGCCGCGTCCTGTCTTTGCGGCGCGCACCGCCTTTTGATGCCAGACGTTCGTCAACGCGTGGGAGCGGCAGTTACACCGGTACTCGTAGCGAGTGACCGTCCGCGAAGCCACGACTTCCATCGAATGCGTCCTCGATGCCTCGTAGCCGAAGGCGGTCATGACGCTTCCCCAGCGCGCGCCGTGCGAGGACCACTCACCCTTTCGTGTCGCCCGCGGCGTCCGAGCCCGCAGGAACTCCGTGACGGAGTGCGCGTACTCATGCGCGACCGTTTCCTTGAGCCGCTCCGGGTGGCTTTGCGCCACCATACGGTTCAGCCGGATTTTCTCGAACCCCCATGCCTGTCCGGCCGAGCGCCCCTTCAGCGTCCAATCCACCTGGGGACGTGGAAACGCCGCGCCCAGCTGACTCCGGGCAACCTGCTCACAGCGCGTCAACTCCTCGTCGACCATCCGGTCGAGGGTTTCCAGGATTGGCGTTTTGACATCGTTCATGAGGTGGCTTGAGACCAATGGGTGCGAGCGATTGTGGCAGTAAGCTGTGTAAAGAAAAACGGGCCTTTCTTGCCCAAAACGGCACTTTAAAAAGTTTCCCGGCGGCGATCATGCTGCGCGCCCGGGTACCGGCACCTCCGCAGCCGGAATTTGAACCCCCTGCAGCGGTTCGTATAATTTCTCTCAAAACAGAGAACTTTTCAAAATATGACGAAACGCCTCACTCAGGAACAGACCGCTGTCGAACAGTTCGACGGCAAGCACGCGATCGTCTCCGCTGTGGCCGGGTCGGGCAAATCGCACACGCTTGTCTACCGTGTAGCGCGTGAAATCGAGAAAGGTATCGATCCGCGCCGCATCCTCGTTCTGATGTTCAACGCCAACGCGCAGGAAGAGTTCGCCGCACGCATGAGGGCACTCTGCGCAGAGAAAGGCGTGACCGCGCCCGACGTCCAGACCTTCCATGCATTTGGCGGCCGGGTGTGCTCCTGGCTGGAAGCGCAGGGATTGCTCCCACGCGCCGAGTTGATGACGGAAGACTGGAAGGTGCTGAACCTCGCAAAAGAGGCATTGGTTGCTGCCAACCTCGAACAGGACGACGAGGAGCGCATCGAGATCGACGTCACGGTTGTTACGGAATTTCAGAGCTTGGTCGATTTCGCCAAAAACACCTTGTCCATCACTGGCGAGGGGGTGCATCAGTCGTCGGTCGCGCCGGTCTACATGCGGGCGATGCAGCTCATGGAGACGCTGCGAAAGCAGCGTGGCCTGCGTACATTCACCGATCTGCTGTTCGACCCGGTCTGCGCCCTGCGACGTGACCCGCGCTGCTCGCTCGCGCTCGAAGGCCGGTTCGATGCCATCATCGTTGACGAGTACCAGGACACCAATGCGTGCCAGCAGCTGTTCCTGCGCCATCTCGCAGGGGAGCACGCCTCGGTCGTGGTCTGCGGCGACGAGGATCAGGCCATCTACAGCTTCCGGGGCAGCAGCCCGGACTTCATGCTCAACGTGTTTCAGGCAGACTACCCGGATGCCGCACGGTTCAACCTCAGCCAAACCTTCCGGTTCGGCCATGCCGTATCACTGGTTGCGAACCACGTGATCAGCCAGAACACCTCCCGCCATCCGAAGATTTGCATTTCGGGGGGCGGCAGGTCCACGTCGATCGACTTCCGAATGTATCAGGAAGACGGCCCGGGCCCGGTCGCGCTCGATGCATGCGACCGATGGGTGCAGTCCGGGCGAAGCCTGGGGGAGATTGCGATCCTCGTGCGCGCGTACGCCCACACCATGCCGGTCGAGGTGAGCCTGCTGACGAACGATATTCCCTATCGCATCGAAGGAGCGTCGCCGTTCTTTGACCGCCGCGAGGTCCTCGCGCTTCGCGGGATCATGCTTCTGGCGTGCGACCGGCTGCACACCCTTGCCTCGCGCGAGCAGATCGCTGCAATCGTCGCCGCCATGCTGTCCGTCCCCACGCTCTACTTGCGGCGCGACGTGATTGACGAGCTTGCTCACAGCATTTCCTTGTCGCCACGGTCCTTCATTCCGATCATGAAGGAATTCGCCGCCACGTACCAGGCACCGCGGCGGCACTTCGTCGACAAGATCTGGACGGCGATCAAGCATTGGCAGTACTTCGCACGCTTCGCTGCGACGTCGGCGGCGAGCGGGGCGCTCAACGAGATCATCAATCGTCTTGATCTACTGACCTTTTTCAAGCGGAATAATCCGCGGCCCGACATTGCGGCCGAAAAGCAGCGCATGTGCCAGGAGATGATCCGTTTTGCGCAAAGCGGGCGCTACACACTCCTCGAATTTGCCCTGCTTCTGGAAGACCTGAGCGTCACGTTCGAGGAGGGCAAGGACAGGGACGACGCTGTCGTTATCACGAGCGCCCACAAGTCCAAGGGGCTGGAGTATCCCTTAGTTATTCTTCCGGACCTGGTGGACGGACTGTTCCCCTCCTTCCTGTGCCCGCCGCACGAAGTCACGCCGGCGATGCTCGAAGATGAGCGGCGGCTGTTCTATGTCGCGCTGACCCGCGCCGTGGACCGGCTTGTGCTGATCGCGCCCCATGATCCACGCCTGCTCGAGTGGATGGGCCAGTCCCGCTCACGGTATCCCGTGGGGGTCAAGCTGCGGGCAAGCCGGTTCCTGTACGAGGGGAACGTCATGCTCAGCACCTTCCTGGCAAGGCAGATCGAAGAAGGGGCACCATTGCCGCAGGCGCTGATCGAGCGAGCTCGCTCACCGGATGACCTCGCCATCGCGCAGGCATACCTCGACGCCGTCGATCACATGTCGAACGACCTGCAGCAGGCTGTAGAGGCTGCAGTGAGGAATGCAGTGGTACCTGACGAGCCGCCATCGATTCTGGACGAGCTGCTTGCCGCGTAATGCCGCTGAGTCCGCCGTGTCTGTTATTACTTTTAAAGTAAACAACAACATATGTATACGATTCTCGCGCTGCCTACGATGGGAAGTTAACGAGCAGTATCAATTACTTACAGTTATCCACAAGGCATGATGACCCCGTTTACGGGATCACGAAAACAGGGTCATTGACCCCATCTTCGTGGACCGTAAACGGGGTCATTTCGAATTGACCCATCCCTCGGGATCCCGGCAATGGGGTCATGACCCCGTTTACGGGAAGCGCCCTCTTCACGAAAACAGGGTCATTTCAAAAGCACGCCGGCGCCGCGGGCACGTTATCCACAGAAGGCACATAACCCACTGATTTCAAAGGGCTCTCCCTCCGGTCGTCGAGCGTTGGGCGCTAGCCGACTCGCGCCAGAAATCCAATTGACCCCGTTTCCGGTACACCTGGATCACAGTAAGGCCGCGCACTGCGTCGGCGGTGCACATCCGCGACAACCTGCGAAATGACCCAACTTTCGTGAGGGTGGGATCCCTTCAACCACACGTCCAGGTGCAAAAAAGAGCGTTTTGGGAGCGCAGCAACGCCGTTCGACGCTCCGCATCCGGCTCGCCTCTGCGAATTGACCCAGTTTTCGTGAACCGGCAGGACGCAAGGGGGCATCCATAACCTGAAATGACCCACTTTTCGTGAAGCGTGGCCGGTCGTGAAGACATTCGCCGCCCGAAAAGACCCCGTTTTCGTGAAGCTCGCGGCCTGCACAGGTGCTCGCAGCCTGAATTGACCCAAGTTTCGTGAACCCCTCGGTGCTCGAAGTCGTCCCGAGCGCGAATTGACCCAGTTTCCGTGAAGCCGCCGGCCGCAAACCGGCAGGGAAAGTTTTTAAAGCGCCCAAAAGGGAAAGAAAGCGGGGTTCTCCCATGCAGGGGTGCATGTTGTAATTCCTCCAGTCAACATTTGTGTAGATCTGTTCATGTTGACCCAAAGCAGCGGGCAGGAGACCCGCTTGTAGCGATCGGCCGAAGCCGATGTGAAAAGTAAGGAGCAACTGCCCCATGAACACCCTTGTGGACGCCGCGATAGCTAAGGCGCCAGCTACTGTTGACACACGCCCCGGCGCATTCCCCTCGGTTCTGAGAAAGGACCTGAGGCTGGTGCATTTCGAATCCGACACCCGCCTGTCGCTCGTGCAGCGCAAGCTGCAGACGGTATTGCTGACGAACGCTGTGCATACCGGGATCGAGCACCAGTACCACGTCATCCGGACGAAGACCGCCGCAGAGCAGATCGGATGGGAACAATCGCGCGATCGCAAGAGCTTGTTCGAGTCGCTGCAGAAGCTCGGCAAGATTCAGTTCATTTTTGCCAGGCTCGGCCTGACGGATGAACAGGTATCACTGGCCAAGGGCCGCAAAGTAGGCAAGGGTCTAGGGTTCTCGCAGTTCCTTGCAGAAGTTTGGTTTGAAACTGAGCCGGAGACGGGTCACTCCATCATCCGCTACATGCTCGGCCCGGCAGTCAAGGAGTACCTGACGCAGACGCTGCAATACGATATCTACGATCTGGCGACGATCGCGCGCATCAGCACCGAACCCGCGCTGGCGCTGTATGAGAATTTCTACCACTACCGCCATATGGGGGAGACCGAATGGATTCCCATCCCCACTCTGCAGGCGTTGCTGGGGACAGTCCACAGCAAGCATTACGAGGATGTCCGCCGCCTGACGCAAAAGGTGCTCACGCCGGCGACCAAAGTGGTATCGGAGGAGTCCAATATCACCATCGAGTACGCAACCAGGCGTACTGATCGCAAGATTTCAGACATCAAGTTCATCATCCGGGAGAAATCGGCCACCACGACCACCCGCCAGGCCGAGATTCCCGGGTTCGCCGCCCCCAGCTGCTTCAATGGCGACCTCGTACGGGAGATGGTGGAGTTCGGTGTGGCCCGCTCGGTTGCTGAACAACTCGCCATCGACAACCCCGAGTCCGTCATCGTGAACGCTATCCAGTACACCAAAAAGGCCAAGGAAGCGAAGGAGAAAAAAGGCGAAGGCGAGCAGATCAATCTCGGCGGCTACCTGGTCACGGCCATCAAGAATAAATGGGGCTCGGAGACCGAAGCTGCCCGGGCAAAGCGCGAACAGCGCGAACGCAAGGCAGCCCTGGCTAAGCAAGCCGCCGCGCAAGCGGAGGAGGAAAAGGCACAGAAGGAGCGGGAGCAGGCTCTGCAGCGCCAGCAGTCAGTCGCCAACTACCTGTCTTCGCTTTCCAAGGACGAGGTCGAGGAGATTAAGTGCCAGTTTATTGCGAAGAACAAGACGATCTGCAAGCTGGTCGGGGACCTGATCAAGGACAATCCCGACACCTGGATCTATAACGATACGCGCGGCCTGCGCTCCGCGTTCGAGCGCTTTGTCGCCAGCCACATCGAAAGCTCTCCTCAAGCGGCACTAATCTAACGCCGTCCGCCCCGCGCCGAGTCGGCCGGGGCGATCCTGCTTCAAGTCCCTGAAGCGCGTCAAATACTCCCCACACAGAGAACTACACGAAGCGCCGATTCTCATTCAATGAGAAAAGTGTCGCAATTACGTCAGTTTTGTGATCACAGACGGCTTGCCTCGTATATGATTGCGGCGCAACAACAACTTTTTCCGAGGTAGAGAATGAACAAACGCGATTTCGCAGACAATATCGGCGCCCAACACCCGACCCTGACCAAGAAGGCTTGCAACGCCATCGTCGATTCCCTCTTCAACTCCATGAACGAAGCGCTGGCACGTGGCGAGACCGTTCAGATCATCGGCTTCGGCTCCTTCAAGGTGGCTGACCGCGCAGCTCGCGTGGGCAAGAACCCGAAGACTGGTGAAAAGCTGAAGATTGCCGCACGCAAGGTGGTGAAGTTCGCTGCAGGCAAGGCGCTGAAGGACGATGTGAACTCGAAGAAGAAGGCTGCAAAGAAGCCGGCGACCAAGGCTGCAGCCAAGCCCGCTGCCAAGGCAGCGAAACCGGCCGCTAAGCCGGCTGCGAAGAAAGCAGCGGCAAAACCGGCCAAGACTCCGGCGAAGAAGAAGTAATCAACGCTGCGATCATGAAAAGCCGCATTCGATGCGGCTTTTTTCATGGTGATCAGGGAATCAGGCGCGGGACAGCAGACGCAATTCGGGTGCGCAGTCGAGCCACGACGCCTTGGTCCACCCCTGGATCTTCACTGTAAATGTCCAACGCGCTGTCAATGTGCGCAAGGAGAACGAGATCCAGTGATAGCGTCTCCCCTTCGCCGTTGGCGCAGAAAACCATGGGTTCCTGCAGGCGGTCCAGAAGTTCAGTGCCGATCCCGTCCCGCTTATCCCCCTCATTATCGATGTAGCAGGCAAGGCAAAAGCCAATGGCCGCAGCCTCCTCAGGTGTTACGGGCATGTGAATCGTATCCATCGAATAGCTCCCAAAAGATCATTCTCTCCTGCCCGCGGCTACGCTGCAGGACATTTCGCCCTTCTATCTTCTCAAGGCAGAGTAGAAATTCAAAATACGGGCAAGCGCTGAGCATAGTTGAGCGACATCAGGATTTGCGGCATCGGCCTCCCATAAATTGGAAAAATGGTTGTGTAGTGCCCTTTTCGGTCACCTTACAAAGTATCGTTGCAACAAAATGCTGGTCTAATGGGCTTTGTCTGATGCAATTGAAGGAATTACAGTGGCGTTCTACTCTAACCGCGTGTCGGTGCTCTTCATCTCGACAGTCGCTTTTCTCGGCACGGGCAATGCGCGCGCGGACGACTTGAAGAAGCGGCGACTGCAGGTGGTCACGCCAGCAACACACCTATCGCCCGCCGATCCTCTCCTGGTGATTGAGGCCGCTCCCGCCGTACGGCTCGTCGTCCCGGTCGGGACCACTTCCCAGCAGACTGTGTCGCTTGTGATCGACTCCCAGCCCGAGGCACTCAAAGACGAAACGCAGCTCGAAGTAGCATGGATGAAGGCCATGCGCGACCCACGAACCAAGAATCTCGTTGCCACTGATGTTGTCGCCGGCGGTACCGACGTCGCACCGGCTCTGTGGGAGGCAAAGCCGGCTGACTTCGACCTCAGCGGAAAAACCTACCTGATTGCGGAATACAAACTGCGCAATAGCGCAGGAAGCGTGGTCGACCGCGGCGAGCGGGTCTTCGAACTGGTCAAGCGCGAGGTTGCCCCGCTACCGGAGAACGCCTTTGATGTGCCGACGCGCGCGATGCCGATGCAGACTTACCGTCTGCAGACGAAGATGGCGCAGGCGCGCGCGCAACTACGTCCCGGCGACCGCTGGGAGGTCGAATGGACAAAGGGCATGCGCGATCCACATACCCGGACCGTGTATATGACCGGGCTTATTTCCCGTACGACCGACAAGGTCAACGCGACCTGGCGGCCAGAGTTCCACGACTTTGACCAGCGCGGGCAAACGGTGATTCTCGCCAACTATCGCATCTACGACGAGCACGATAATGTCGTGGCAAAAGGCCTGCACACCTTCGACGTCGCGAAAATCAACCCGCCGGCAGTGGTATCGGTACAGCGTCTTGATGAGGAAGTCGAGCTGGCATAAGACGTAGTTGAATCGGGAAGGTGTCACTGCTTGACTGCTGCGGTACACTCGCTGCTCCGCAAACTTCTCACGCCGACATGCTGGATAGGGACACACTTGTGCGCTGGTGCGCGCCGACCGAGGCCGACGGCCCATATCTCAGGCCGTTCGTCGCGCGCGGTCCGCTCGCTTCCGGCGGTGCCTTCATCGTCGGAGTCAACCCGGCAACCCCAATCTACAAAACCGACGGCATTACATTCGACGAGTACGTAGACTCGCTGCTGTCGGCCGATACCTTTCTTCCGATTTACCGGCGTATCCGGATTACACAGGGCAAGCCCCCGTTGAGCCGTACACGAACAGGCTTGGATGGCGCCGCGCGTTGGCTGCAGTCCGCCGGCTTCGACACTGTACTCGACACGAACATATCCCCCTATCCCACCCGAAGCGAAGCAGAATGGAAGCAGCTCGAGGGCGCGCAACAAGCACTTGGGGTCTTTCCTGAGATCGTTGCGGCGTTTCGTCCTTCAGTTGTGCTGCTACACGGGCGTGTGGCATACCGCAAATTCACCTCGCTCTATGCACCAGGCCTCAAGAAGGACTGTCTGTTCACGGAAATCGAAAACCCGCATCTGGGAACTGTTCACTGGGATGGCGGAGGCAAGGCAGAGGTTTTCGTGTGTGGTCACCTGAAAGCGTTCGGGCGATCCGACGGTGGTGCGAAGTTTGCATCTTTGCGGCAAGCGTTGTCGGCTTTTGCTAGAACGCCGACTTGACGGCGATTTCTTTCGCACGCGTGCGCCTGGCGTGAGCCCGCGCCGGAAATGTACTGTCCCCGTCCTCGCCGATATACTGGGTAACAGAATTCACGAGCATACGGCCAGAACACAAAATGATGGCGGACAGGCGAACAACAAAACCTATCACCGAATTTCAGCGCCAGTGCCTGGAATCCCTCGCTCGGTCATTGAACGGGATAGCCAGCGCCGATGAAATCGCCATTCGGCTCAGGAAGGGCACCGCCGGGCGGTTGGCGGTAACGAGTGCCATGCGCAGTTTGCTCAAGCGAGACAATCGGGGGAATCCAGACGTCTCCGAGTGGGTAGTGCGTCTGGCTCCTCGTGACCGTTGGTCATGCGCAAAATGGGGTATTCAAGAACGGGCTCGCGCCTACCTGGGACAGAAACTTGTTGACGGGAAGTGGACCGCATCAGCAAACCCACGAATCGGAGGCGTATCGCATCAGTGGGTGCGTCGACTCTCTTCAGTCAGCCCCGGAAGGCCATACGTTTTCCTTTCCAGGCCTGCGGTCGTCTAGTGAAAATCCCTGCTCGATACCGCCAGTTCTCCCAGTAGCTCCGTGTGGTCGACCACGCGCTTGGCAACCAGGTGCGTCACCTCGCCGTCGCGCTGCCAGACGCCGTACACGGTAAGCAGCCTCGCACCCAAAATCTCCTTCTTCTGCTTCTCAAGATGGCTCGGCCAGATGATCACGTTGGTGATACCCGTCTCATCTTCCAGCGTGATGAACATGACACCATTCGCCGTGCTCGGGCGCTGTCGCACCGTGACGATGCCGGTGGTGCGCGCAAGCTTGCGGTCTGGGAATGTTTGCAGTTGCTCTGCTGTGCTCAGGTTCATGGCGGTCAGCCGTGGGCGCAGCAGTTCCAGAGGATGCCGACGCAGCGTAAGACCGGTACTTCGGTAGTCCGCCAAGATCTCCTGACTCTCAGACGGCGCCGGAAGTTCGAGCGCGTCGTCCGCGATCGGCGCGTCCTTGAGCAGTTTCGGCATGGGGCGCATGCCGGCGACGTCCCATGCCGCCTGCCGCCGGTGGCCAGCGATTGACTGCAGCGCGTTGGCGCGCGCGAGCGCCTGCAGGTCGTTGGTCGACAATGCGGCACGCCGCGCCAGGTCGTCCACATGCCGGAAAGGCTGCATCACCCTCGCCATGACCAGGTTCTCGGCTCCTTCCGCACTGAGTCCCCGCACCATGCGTAGGCCGAGCCGGACGGCCGGGCGATCAGGATGCGCGCCCTCCTCGATGGCGCAATCCCAGTCGCTTAGAGACACGTCCGCCGGCCGCACCTCCACGCCATGACGCTTGGCATCCTGAACGAGCTGGCTGGGCGAATAGAACCCCATGGGCTGGGAGTTCAGGAGCGCCGCAAGGAAGATTGCTGGATGGTGGCACTTCAACCAAGCGCTGACATAAGTGAGCAGCGCGAAACTGGCGCTGTGACTGAGCGGGAACGAATACTCGGAAAACGCCTTGGTAAAGTTCGCGAGAGACTCAGCGTATTCCCGGGTGTACCCGCGTGCGAGCATGCCATCGATGAGCTTCTGTGCGTACTGCTCCAAGCCGCCCTTCTTCTTCCACTGGCCCATTGCGCGTCGCAACTGGTCAGCCTCCTCAGCGGTGAAGCCACCGGCGACCATCGCCAACTGCATGACTTGTTCCTGAAATATAGGTATACCTAGTGTGCATGAAACCACTTCCCGCACCTCGTCACTGGGGTACGTTACCGGCTCAAGCCCCTGCCGCCGCCGGAGGTAAGGATTCGTCATTTCGCCGACAATTGGACCCGGCCTGACAAGGGCTATTTGTATGACCAGATCGAAGAAGGTCCGGGGCTTGGTCTTCAATAGCATTGATTGCTGGGCGCGGCTCTCTATTTGGAAATTTCCGATGCAGTCCGCGCGACAGATCATGTCGTACGTCGCCGGATCTTCAGCCGGCACATCCTGCATCGTGAACACCTCGCCCCGTCGCTCCGAGATGAAATCGAGCGCACGTCTGATCGCCGAGAGCATGCCCAGCGCGAGCACGTCGAGCTTGATGAATCCCAGCGCCTCGATATCGTCCTTGTCGAACTCGATCACGCTGCGGTCGGCCATCGCTGCGTTCTCAATCGGCACCAGACGCCGCAAGCTGTCGCGGGCGATGACAAAGCCGCCGACATGCTGTGACAGGTGGCGTGGAAAACCAATCAGCGTCTGAGACAGTGCAACGAGCTTTTTGACGACCGGGGATTCCGGGTCGAGCCCGCAGTCGCGCAGGCCCTGCTCGTCGATCCGGCTGCCGTTCCACCAGTGCTGCGAGCTCGTCAGCGCGTTGACCTGGTCGAAATCCATCCCCAGTGCCTTGCCCACGTCCTTGATGGCCGACCGCGGGCGGAAGGTCGTGATCGCGCCTGTCAGCGCAGCGCGGTTTCTACCGTAGCGGCGGTAGATTTCCTGAATTACGATCTCGCGCTTTTCATGTTCGAAATCCACGTCGATATCGGGCGGTTCGTTCTTGCGACTGCGGCTGACGAAGCGCTCGAAAAGGAGGTTCATCCGTGTCGGGTCGACCTCGGTGATGTAGAGGCAGTAGCAGACAACGCTATTGGCCGCCGACCCGCGGCCTTGGCAAAGAATCCCTTGGGAGCGTGCGAAGGCGACAATGTCGTAGGTGACGAGGAAGTAAGGCTCATACGCCAGCTCCGCGATCAGTTCAAGCTCGTGCTCGATCTGCCCCTGGACGCTGGCCGGAATGCCGTTGGGGTAGCGCAGGCTCGCGCCCTCATAGGTGAGCTTGCGCAGGTATTGAGTTGGTGTAACACCGGGAGGCACCACCTCATCGGGGTACTGGTAGCTCAACTCGTCGAGCGAGAAGGTGCAGCGCGCGGCGATCTCCAGTGTCTGCTCGAGCATGTCGCGGCTGTACACCTGGGCGAGCCGGATGCGCTGCCGCAAGTGCTGTTCGGCGTTCGGATGCAGCTCCAGCCCACATTCGCTGACCGGCTTGCCAAGACGAATCGCGGTAAGGGTGTCCTGAAGCGGCTTGCGCGAGCGCACGTGCATGTGGACGTCGCCGGCGGCAACCAGCGGAAGGCCGATGGCCTTGCTGAGATCCCGCAGCCGTTCATGCCACATATCGTCGTCCGGGCGTTGCAGGAATTCAGCGGCAATGGAAGCCCGGTCGCCGAAGGTCTGGGCGACCCACCTCCCCTGTTCGTCATGAACGGCGGGATCGTCCTCCCTGTCACCGATGTAGATGGCGTAGCACCCGATCAGGTTGCGCAGGTGCCGCGCGCCGTGTTCCGGGGTGCCGTCGAATGCGATGTCTTCGCGGCGGATCTCGTAGCTGCCTTTCGGGGCTCGGGTTCGGCCCACGGTCAGCAGTTCAGCAAGGTTTCCGTACCCGTCGCGGTTCATTGCGAGCAGGACCAGGCGCAGCCCGCACGCCATCGTCACTTCGGCGCCAATGATCAGGTGGAGACCGACCTTCTTGGCTTCCACATGCGCCCGCACGACGCCCGCGAGGCTGCCGTCGTCGGTGATGGCCAGGGCCGAATACTGCAGTTGCGCCGCCCGCGCGACCAGCTCCTCCGGATGCGATGCACCGCGAAGGAAGCTGAAGTTCGAGCAACAGTGCAGCTCGGCATAGGCAGGAAGGACGGTGAACATGGCTATGCGTAGAAACCATGCAGGAACCAACCCGGTTCTTCCTCGCCTGCGCCGATGCGCTCCCGGAAGATCCACAGAACCTGGTGGCTATCGTTGACCGCGACAAAGTAGTCACGGGCTACAGTCCCATCGTCCCACCAGCCGGACTCAACCCGTTCCGGGCCGTTGATGAGCTGCAACGGCGACTGGTAGAACGGCTTGTTCTGCCGGGTCAGCAATGGGATGGGATTGTCCAGCAGCCACGTGGGACGGGCCGGGAATTTCGGCGACTCGGCGGCCCGACGCTTTGCGCCCGCCTTGGGCGGCTCCGGCGGAAGCGTGACGGTGCAACGCTCCGGGCGGTGGTCGGCGAAAGCGGCCAGCCGCCGTACGCTGTCCTGGCCCAGCCGGCTTGTCAGCCGCTCGATCAGCCGTCCGACCGACTCTGCCTCGCTCGCCGGCGTCGGGAAGAGCTCGGTGTTGGTCGGCGCTACCGTCTCGATGGCGTCGGCGGCCAGCGTGAGTTCAATGACCGACGACTGGAGCACTACCTTGGCCATATGCTCCTTCAGAAGCATGTACAGGTGATCCAGATCGCGGCTCGCCGCGCCGAGGCTGATATCGATGCGTGTCGTCGGACTTTTCCCTTGACGCACCGTTTCATGATGCAAGAGCAGGCTGAACTGCGCCACCGCGGCGTGACGCGCGACGAGATATCCGCTCATCTGCATCAGCAGGCGCTTGGCGGCGACCAGCAGCAGCTCGGTTGTTTCGACGCGCCCCGCCAATTCCGTGCGCTGGCAAAAGCGCTCGGGCGGCTCGTACCACCCCATGAGTTCCGGTTCCGTGCCATACGCGCGGTCCAGCTCCTGCAGCACCGCCCGCCCGAATCGCTTCGTGATGCCGTTACGCGGCAAACGCCTGACCTGACCGATGTTGCGGCAGCCAATGGCATCCAGAGTATCGGCGTAAGGGCGCAACGACTCCATCAGCAGCGCCGGTAACGCCGCAACCCGAGCGCCTACTGTCTCAGTGTCGCAGATCAAGCCGTCCTGCACTTGGGCGAACCACCATGCTGCCGTTGCGGTGGGCGCAGCGGCAAGGTGAGGCTCAAAGCCGAGAGCAGCGATGCCCTCCCGCAGCGCCGCCATGATCGCGCCGGCGCCGCCGAATAGCGTGAGGCTGGCCGTGACATCCAGAAGCAGCCCGAATGGCCGGATCGAGACTTGCGGGGTGAAATGCAGCGCCCAAAGCGCCGCTTCGAGGACCGCCTTCCCCTCGGCATCCGGGTCCCGTTGAATCAGTACGACATTGCTGGCCAGCGCGTGCGCGCCGTTTTCCGTCATGCCCACGGCGATCCCGGCCGCGCTGGCGCACTCGCTGGCCCAGCGTACCCGTTTGCCTTCCACGACTGCCAGCGGCACTTCCTTGCGCAGCGAGGCCTGCAATGCGTCAGGCCAGCGACGGTACGCGAGGTCGAGTGGCAGGTTCGGCAGGAAGACGGAAATCCAAAGCATGATCGGCGGTGACGGGTACGGCGGCGCTGCGTTGTGCGCGCTTCAGCGCACGGGTGAGCGATTGGGGGAAAAAGGGAGGCAGAACAACGGGCCGGGAAGCTGCCGGACCGCGCCGCTTGAACACGTCAACCGCAAGTTGGCCGAACGCTCCCGCCTCGCAGAACAAGCGCAGTGGCGCCGGCGAAGGTTCGCTTCGCGCGCGCGCCGAACGGAAAATGAAGGTCAGGCCGTCACACCCACTCGCCGCAACCTGGAGGCGTCGCAGCTGCTCTGCCTTGACCTGCGGCTGCCACGCGAGCAGCGCACCGACCGACGTCTTGAGCACTTGCTCGGCCGCCCAGAGCCGGTCGGCGGGTTTGTCTGCCCGGACCACGAGGATGCGCGCGACGTCGATCCCGTACTGCTCAAACGCGGGTGCAATCAGTGCATGCGGAGCACCGAGGATGACGATCGTGCGTCCGCCATCCGAAAGCGCCTTCAGGGCTGGCAGCAGCAGTCGAAACTCACCGCTTCCCGGATGCGCCCAGAGCAGCTCAGTCAGGCCGAACGCCGGCCAACCGCCTGCCGGAAGCTCGGAAGTCAGAGCGTCATAGCCCGTCGGGATGACAGTGGGCGATCCTCGCCCGAGAGAATCGCCGCGCCAGACAGCGTGCGGAAGGGATTGCGTAAGTGCGAGCACTTTCTCGCGCCGCTCCGCCGCAGTGGCAACTGCAGTGGAAGGGAGAATGGACACGTGAGCCTCGTTCGAATACTGTAAATAAATACAGTGTTAACGTAAACGAAGGTGTCTCGAAAGTAAACTTGAATCTGGGAAATTATGAAGTGCTCACTCGTACTCGACTGGCGAGAACACAGGCGCGAGGGGTAAACTTGGCAGCTTGGAAATTTGTAAAAAAGCGTGAGGCTGTTGTCGGATGCTGACGCCCATATCTGATTCAACGATGGCGGTCCGCATCAGTACGCTTTGAGAATTCATCCAGCGTTCCGCTCGACTTATTCAAGGAATACCATGGGCACTCGCATCCATTGCCACTTCGATATTGATTACCTTCTCTCCCGCACCGATGAGCAACTCGGGACGATGCTGCAGGGCGGCACACCAATCGAAATGCGTGCTGCCCTCGTCATCATGAAGGCGCAAGGAAAGGTCGGACTCGTGGTCGGGGAATGCGATAACGTCGGCACCGACGGCACCTGCGCCGGACACGCCTCATAAATTCCTTTCCCGCGCGCCGTTTGCTCTAAGTTAGAGCGGGTTCACCGAACCCGGCTTCAAGATCAGGTTCATGAAGTGGTGCACCGTCAACTCAACCTTCTTCTTCGGGCGCTTCACCACCTTAAATTGTCCTTCCTGCACTTCGACTAGCAAGCCGCATTCCGCTGGCACTTCGCTTGCCTCGATCATTCCAGCCGGCGCCGCGTAGTACACGGTTTCCGCAATCTGCGAATAGCCAGCCCGTTTTTCCGGACTCGCGACATCAGCCAAAAAGTCAGCACGGCTTACCTTAACTTCATGAACGCAGGGATTGATGCGGGCTTCGTCATAGACCGCGGCCAGAGAGAACACATCTGGCCGGATGGCCTGACGGCCACCTTCAGCACGCGGAACAAGCAGCTCAATGTTCTCCCACGTGATACGACCTTGCTCCCGCAACCATGCCGCCAACCGCCCAGCCAGATCATGATGGGGTTTCCTGCGCGCTTTTTCACGCTCCAGTTCCAATTGAAGCGCTTTGATGCCGGCATCCGTAATAGACAAGTTGAGAACGCCTGGCGTGTCCCGCACTTGTAGCAATCCCGCTGCCGTCAGATCCAGCACGACTCCGTCGCCGGCGCTGGATAACCCACTCCGTCCCGCCTGCCAATACTTCCGCAAGCGAGCATAGTGCTTATGACTCAGGCTAAGGGACGACATTTGCATTTCCTTTACTGGCCAGCAACAAGCTTGTCCCAATGTTGTGCGAGCACGTACACAACAGCGCAAATTGTCAGCGCCCAGCCAAATGCCCTTCCCCAAAATGCTTGCTTATCTTTCATGGCTTACTGTCCTCGTCTGCAGTGTTGAGCCCGAATGTTTAATTCTACTGCTCGGCATCATCGATGCCGCTCTCTTGCCTCACATGCGTTACCCACACCGATTATTAACCGTGATGCATCACGACAAATCGCCGGGCGCAGCCCCTTACTGGGCCGGCGCCGCCTTGATTTTTGCGACCGAGGCCTTGCCAAGGCCGGGGATCGCCTCCAGTTTCTCCGGCGGCGCCGCGTGAATATCGCTGACGCTTCGAAAGCCTGCTTCGTAGAGCGCCTTCGCCGTCTTTCTGCCAACTCCTGGCAACGCCGTCAGCGGGAAGTAAAAATGCGAGTGCGGGAAGTCGTCATAGGCTTTGCTGAACCGGTCCCAATACTCCTTGTGTTGCGGTTGCCGTCCCATCTCGAGCAAGCGGGCGATACGTTGTTCATGGGTGGGGGCTGTTTCCACAATCTCGCGGAACGCAATTAGGAAGGGCATCACATCGGCGGGGTCGACCGGGCCGATGGGGCTCGCGTGCGACGGCTTGAACTCGTCGACGTCGATGCCCAGCGAGCGCCAGGTCTTGGAGATCATTCCCCACGAACCGTATTCATCCGAACAGACATAGGGCGCGTCGTTGGGATGGCCGTCGAAGCGCTCGCCGTGACGCCGTAGCGCCGCCAGCGGAGTATCTAAGCTTACTCGCGCGGAAAAGACGCAGCCTTTTTCGAACAGATCCGCGTTGGGATCCACCTGTGTATCGGCTTGCCGCCGTCCCGGCAACTCCACCTGCTCAGGTTTGGCTGGCGCGGTCGGCTTATAACCGGCGAAGCCAAACAGCGACTTGATCCAGTTCATCGACTGCCCCCTGAGTGCTAAGTACGGGCACGAGGCGACGTGCTGCCCGCGCCCGTCACCTGTTTCAGCGCCAACGCTTCGGCGGCCGCGCGCGGCATGCCGCCTTCGAACTCAAGGATGCCGGCACGTTCCTCGAAATATTCCCGCGCAGCGGGATCCAGAGCTTGCAGTTCACGAATCAGCGCACGGTTGTGCGGCGTGACCCAGTTCTGGCCTGATTGCATTGCATTCCTTTCAAAACGGTATTTCTCTCCGGCGATAATCGTTCGTCATGGCACCGCCACTTCCCGAAAGCCTGCCTCTCGCAACCTGGCAACAGCATCGTGATTGGTGCTTGGAAGTGACCACAGCTTCTTGTCTCCCTCCCACTTCGCTCCGGTGTTCTTCGCCTCAAGCCGTTGTTTATAGGGAACGGCGAAGTAGACCAAGGGCGCACGCGGGAGTAAGAACCCAAGGGTCGCTGCCTTGGCAAGCCCCTTTTCGTCGTTTTCTGGCCTTCCCCCGTTTCGACGGACACTTCCGTCAGGCACATTGTAGATTCTCAAATTGTGCAGGGCTAACATAGCCCAAGGTGGAATGCCTTCGCCTCGGATTGTAAAACCTTTCAACGTAGTCGAAGACGTCGGCACGCGCCTCATCCCTGGTGCGATACCGTTTCCTGTTCAGTCGTTCTGTCTTCAGTGTCGAGAAGAAGCTCTCCATTGCCGCGTTATCCCAGCAGTTCCCACGCCGGCTCATGCTGCAAACGATGCCATGTGATTCCAGCAGTCGCTGGAAATCTTCACTGGTGTACTGCGAGCCCTGGTCGGAATGATGCAACACTGACTGCGGCCGGCCACGCCGGAAGATTGCCATGAGCAACGCATCCATGACCAGTTGCGCAGTCATCGTCGGCTGCATTGACCAGCCAACGACGCGGCGCGAATACAGGTCCAACACCACAGCGACAAACAGCCAGCCTTCTCCAGTCCAGACATATGTGAAATCAGCTGTCCACTTCTGGTTCGGCGCCGTGGCGGCAAACTGCCTGTCGAGCAGGTTTGGTGCAATCGAATGAACGGTTGCTTCCTGCTGGCCGGGTACACGTCGACGCTTGTGGCGCGCCTTGATGCCGGCAATTTGCATCAACCTTGCCACACGGTTCTCGCTGCACGTTTCTCCAGCGTCCCTCAGGTCACAGGCGATGCGGGGCGAGCCGTACGTACCATCACTGGCATCGTAGCTCTGCCGAATCGCACGTAGCAATCGCGCATTGTCCTGCTCACGCTCACTAGGCGGTCTATCAAGCCAGTCGTAAAAGCCGCTGGCAGAAACCCCAAGCACACGGCACATTGTTCTTGTGGGCCAGATCGCGCGATGGCGGGCGATAAAGCCGTACTTCACTTGGGGTCTGCAGCGAAGTAGCCGAGCGCTTTTTTTAAGATGTCGCGCTCCGTCTTGACCTTGACCAGTTCCCGACGCATGCGCTCATATTCCTGTGCCGACACCTTGTCGGCAGCGCTTCCCGGCGTTTGCCTTCCTTCGGACCTGTCCCGACACCATCTGCCAAGCAGATTGGCGCCGATCCCCAAGTCCCTTGCAATCGCCGCCTTGCTGCCTCCGGGTTGCGATGCCAGGCGAACTGCCTCCTGTTTAAACTCCTCAGAAAAATACCTTCGTTCCCTTGTCATTATTTCCTCCGATAGTGACATCATACCTATCGGAACTGTCCGTTAATTCAGGGGAAGGCCATTCTGCAATCCACCAAGCACCAAGCAAATGTGACCACCGGGCACCGAGGCCTTTGGCATGTCGATTTTGCTCGAAAGGCACATTGAGAGTAACGCGGCCCGCTTGCGGGTCAAAGGGTTCATCTGGGCTCCAACTAGGCGGTTGCACCCACCGCCAAGTCTTGAATGTTCCGGCAGTCTCGATTACGAAATGCTCGTCCTTGACTTGGCCCGAGTGGATGTCATAAACCACTGCCACGACTTCCGGATTGCCATAGTAGGGAGGACGCCCCGACATTTCACCGACCTGCTTGATCTTGGCGATAGTATTTCCCCATGAGGTCCGACGAATCCAGAAACCCGGCTGCTTCCAATGTTCGAGGTACATTTCGTAGATGTTCATTGGACGTCCGGCAAAATCAATGTGAGCACCAACGAACCGTCTGGATTCGTCCCGTTCACAATCCCCCTCTGCCACGCGGATTTGGGTTCAGCAAGACGAAACGCGAACGGCTTGCCTGTTTTGGGTTTTGCGCTTCCCTTAGGAATCACGCGGCAAGTTTCGGAACCTAGAGTGCAGAGATACTGCCTCGGCAGGGCTCTCTCCTCTTGAGCAGGCACGTTGAGGCCGACTGGACGCTTATTTGGAGCAAAATTCTTATCTCTTATTCGCGCCAGGACGAGGGCGTCGTCGAAGCAGGTCGCGTTTCGCGGCAATCGCACTGATTGAACTTGCAATTCAACGTCGTTTCCATGGCGGCGGCGCATAATCGGCAATATCGCTATGCATAGATCTTTCGCCAATTCCTCGCAAGAGAGCGCAACAGCTTTGTCGATTCCAACAAGTCTTGTATTGCTGGAAAGGTAGCAACCATCTTTGGTTTGAAGCGCAAAGGTATGCCAATCTAAGTCAGCGCCAATAACCTGCACGGTCCAGCAAGAGACAACACGCGTTCCAATCAACATTGCGCCTTCACCTGAAGATCATCAAACAAATACCACCGACGGAGTAGCGGACAAGGTAGGTAGAAGATCTCAGATGGTAGCACGGTCTTCTTGCTCTTCCGGCGTCTAATTCAAGGCATCTCCCTGCTATATATGGCGAATGAAGAGACCGCGATTAAGGCACAGCCCAGATCACTGCGCTGGGCGCGCTCGCCGGCGTGTAGTACTCGACCTCCCCGCGGACATAAGCGCGGTGGCCGCATATTGTCACTTCCTGCGCCCATCGGATCGGACGGTGCGCCGTATCGGTGAAAAGGTGTTCGCGCATCGGGTTGAACCGCACCTCCACGCCGTCCAGGATCGGTGGCTTTCGAGTAAGGATGCCGCCCACGGACGCCATCGGCGACTTTGCTGCCCGACCAGCGGCGATTTCCTCCCGTGCTTTTTGATGCACGTTGAAATAAGCATCGCGCAGTGTGACGGCCCCCTCGTACGCCAGCACCGCGCCGCGGTAAAAGCCCTTGTTGCACTGATGCCCGCCTGACTGGTTACCGGCGTGCAGTGCCTGAACGGGAATGCCAGTGGCTTTGAGGACATTGAGATTGAGCCGCACGCCGACAAACTCCCCGGCCCTCGGCGCACATCCCTTGGCGAGAATGCGCCGGGCCACCGCGTCATGCTGGAGCGCCTTCATTACTTCGCTCCGGGAGCAATGCGCGCGACCGCGAGCAATCCAGAGCCCTGTCGCGCGTGAGTCGATGCGGCAGCCGCCCCACGGCGCACCATCCGTTTGTCGCTGGTAGGCCACGGCCGCGCCTCCTATGCCGCCTCGCGCAGTTGCGCGATCTGCTTTTCCAACTCGTTGACGTTGGATTGCACCCGAGCGGCGGCATCCGCCTGCTTCAAATATTTCTTGGGAACCTTCTTGTTGATCTTGCGCAGCCCTACGACGTAACGGGACATGACGGCATCGGCAAAATCGGACAGCGGCGATTCCTTGTTGCAGACGATGTTATGAAAGGCCTCGTAGAACTCCGGCGGGTGGCCGTGGTCGGCAAGGTCCGCATCGGTATGCAGCAACTCATGCACCAGCAACGCCCCGAGGTTGAGGACCCCGGCATGGCCAGTGCGGATTGCTGCTTCCACATTGTCGATGTGCAGCGCGATATACGTCCTGCAGTCCGTCCATGCTTCGGCCGAGTCCGATTCGCCCATATGCAAGGTGATGTGGCGGCGGTCCCGGTCGACGTAACCTGCTGCGGCCATGCGATAGGTGAGGACGTACAGAGAATCAGACAGAGCGCCCATCAGCGCCGTTTGTTGCGCGGTCAGATCCGCCGGTTTGATCAGCTCAAAGCGATCGGAGAAGCTTTCGGCTACCCGAGAGAAATCCCATGCCTGCGCGATGCCGAAACCGTGTTCGGCGCCCTTGACCTTGGCAAGCAGTGCGCGCAGCTCTTCAATCGTGTCGACGCCGAACCGGTCCAGTGTTTCCGGTGCCAGCACGAACGCCGTGTGCTTGTGTGCCTTCTCGCCGATGCGCGAACCCTTCTCCGGCGCCACAGTCATCGGCAGCTTGTACATGTCGTTGTAAAAGGTTGCCAGCGGCACGTGCTTGCCTGTGACGTCGGTAATGATGCGCGCGTCCCGAGCCGTGTGGAAGTCCACGGCGCCGATCGCCAGCTGCGTCGCAAGGTATTCGCGCTCCTCCGCGTTCATCGACGTCTTGCGGGTGGTGCGCTTGTCTGCGTCGCTCTTGAGCTTCGTCGAAATGCGCTTCCAGACGTCGCAGCGGTTGAACAGCACTTCATTGCGCGCAAAGTTCACTGCGAGGGCAATTTTGCTGACCACAACGCCGCCGGTGCCGAACTGGTGCGACGAGTACTCACGCACCAGGACGCCGAGGTTGTAGACGCGCAGCCCTCCGCTGGCGCGCAGCTTGATATACGCGTCGTCGGTTTCAATGTCCCACTTTTCCTGCTCGGGATCGCGGCTGATCAGCTGGCCGTTCAGCGTGATGGGAATCGGCACGTAGCGGACCATGTCCGCGAGTTCCCGGCCAACCGATTCGACCTCGGAGGGCAGGAGCGGCTCGTACAGCGTACCTTCGATGCGGCACCCGGCGTGGCGTTCGGCGAGCGTGGTCAGGTGGTAGTCGATGCCGCGTGCCTTCACGTCCACGTCCATGAGGAATTCGCCAGAGCGCCACACGGTCGAGGAGAACGAAAATAGCTGACCGCGGCCCATGCGGTAGCGCCCCATCTTGGCATCACCTTCCTTGTGAGGCGTGCCGAACTTTTCGAAGAACTGTTCGATTTCCTCCCGCGACTTGAAACCGCCGCCGTCGTCGTCGAGAACGTAGGTTTTCTCGTTCAGCTCGATTGTCAGGCGGGAGGCGCCGGCGTCGATCGCGTTCATCACGCCTTCCGCGATCGCCTTGGAAAAGCGGCCAGCTTGAGCGTGGATGATGGAAAAGATGATGTCGGGATGAAGGGAAAACTGGCGGATTTCTGCGGTCATGATTGGCTCCTGAGTTGATGTATTCAGGCTACCGAATCACTCCGCGTTTTCAAATTATGGCACCCCACCGTTCGAGGTATCTGATTGGGAGCGGCGCGACGTAGCTGCCGCCCGCACCCATGACCCGGTTGAATTAGTGCGCCGCTTCGTGCGCAGCGAGGGCCAGTTCCTTGTCAGACTTGCCGATGTGATTGATCAGCCAGTCCCGCAGGAAGTGAAGTACCTGTATCGACAAGGTCGCGGCCCCGCTTTCAAATTTCTTTTGAAGGTCCAGAACCTGGTTCAGCAGCTTCTCGTGCTCTTCCTTGTGCGCTTGAAAGCCCGGAAAATGCATTTTGCGCATCAGATCTTCTTCCCGCCGGAAATGCTCCTGCGTGTAGGTGACCAGGTTGTGCAGCACCTTATCGAGCACTTCCTTGCCCTTTCCTTCCGCCATCAGGGTGTGCAACCGGTTCACCATCTCGATCAGCTTCTGATGGTCGTTGTCAATGAAAGTGTTGCCCACAGCGAGGTCGTTCGACCATTTCAGGTACGTCATGTTTTGGCTCCAAGCGAGGTTGTAGGTTAGGCGCAGTGACTGCCGGAGGGCGCTGAGGCAGGACCTCCAACAAAATCGCGATGCGCCTATGCGCGGGTTCGTCTGCTGGCGGGGATGGGGCCTGACGATGATCAGGAGCGTACAAAGAAGTCCTGATCGAATGAAAGTAACTCCAGAGCAATTGTTATGCCCGAATCAGGTGCCCAAAAACCCTTGCCCTGACCTACTTTTGCATGCTGCGTCGATGCCGCGTTCCCGCAATTAAGACAAGGCGTTCTTCGAAATTAGAAAATGACAACCTAGACGGCTTACAGAGGCGGTTCATGCCACGACTGTAAGCAATCGAGCCATGACTTCGCCCTTGGCTGCAATATGACCGCAGCCGAGGTCGCGCAGCGCGCTCGGCGCGTAGGTGACTGTCGTGATCCAAGGGGTCTTGCTCAACCCCCTTGCACTTCCAGCGGAGCAGATCGCGGTTACTCGCGCCCGTGGATTGGGCAAGGCCTCCAGGTCACACGCACGCAGGTAGTCACGCCCCAATAGCAGGTAGGTGTCAACGTCCTCGGCAAGCAGTCCGGCAAGCGTGGACGGGATGCCCAGTAGTCTGCCTCGCTCCCGGATCGTTGCCGCGGGTAGCCCGGCAAACGTGGTGTCGTACGGGGCGAGATGGTAGCTGCCGTGAATCAGCCCCGCCCCGGCCGAAACGATCCACAGGTCGATCTGCCGGCCCTGCGCCTCGGACTCGCGAATGCCCCGCATTAGCCTGATATGCTGCTCGCCGAGGTAGAGATCGCGCGCGGGCACGGCATGAGAAACCGGCAGCTTCTTGTCGGTGCAGGAAGTAATGATCCGTAGCGGTTTGCGCGTTGTTGTCACTGGTGATCCTGGTAGTGGGTGCTCTACCGAAGCTACCAGCGCGCTGCTGAAAATCTATTTCCGAGACAAGGTCTTACCCTCTGTCTCTGGCGGATCAGGATAGGCACATTGCAGAGGAGTGACAATTCGCCCATGTCGGAAGGTAGTAGCCCGACATGGGCGAATTGACACCTGTAACGACGTTATGCCGTCGCGGCACGCCTCGAGTCTATGCCGGAGGGTGTGCGTACGACATGCTGTTCAGCGTTTACGCGGCCACTATGTTGGAATTGTGGAACGCAACCAGTCCTGCAGTGCAGTGAGATCGTCCAGATCAACCACATCACCCAACGTGCCGTCGTCCTTGATTAGTTTCCACTTGGTCAGGTCCTTCGTAAGGAACAGAACCTTCCCGTACAAGGGGGAAGGACGCTTTGCCTTTCTGGTCGCGTCCTTGACGCTTTCCTTTGTTTCGACGAGGCGCATGATTGGCTCATCGCCTGGGAAATGCTCAAGGCAAACGATGAAATCAGGGTAGAAGTAATTCTTGTGTTCGCCCCGCACAATCCGTACCGAATACCCTTTCCTGTCAGGATTGCGATGCCACCATTGAACAAAGCTTGCTCGATCTAATGCCTTCGCAAAAGCGCGTTCCTCCTGTCCGAGTGCGTGCGCGCCGTCGTATGGGGCGAGGGATATCGGTCCGTCCTTGAGCACTTGGTTCGATTCGACCAGTTGCGCACGCACGTCGATCGTCAGCACGTTGCTTAGGTTGGCTATGTCGTCCTTACTGGGAGGTAGAACGCCGTAAATGTTCTTCGTCGACGAATCAAGTCCAATCTCGTTGGCAAACACCATGGCATCCGGTAGAGGCATTGCGTCCACCGTCATCGCCTGGGCGGCAATTTCCTCATGTAAAAGCTCGCTCATGCTTTCGTGTTCCCGTCGGATGACGGCATAAGCGGCATCGCGGGCAAAGCGGTTGATCTCGGTCGCTTCTGGCGGATCATCTTCGGGCCGCTCCATTTCGACTTCGACCGCGTGTCGAAGGCGCTTAGTCAGCACGTCAATAATAATCTGAGCGTCCTCGTCCTCGACCTGGGGCAGCTGGCGCAGCACTTCCCACGCTTCGCGGGCCAGCACAGTACGCGAAACAACGACGAACACCTCTTGTTCCGTCGTACTGTGCGTCGTCAGTTCCGTATGAATTTCCCGTTCTTTGATTCGCCCGAGCGCAGTCGCGATCGCCATTGATTGCAGTGCGGGTGTTAGCGTTAGCCGAGTAGCCGCCATCTTCGACGCGGCCGCCATATCGCCCATTTCAGGACGCAGTTCGGTCTTCAGGCAGTCCGGGAGCCCTTTGAATCCGCTGCGTTTGGGATAAGCCCGCAGACCAATTGCGGGGAGCGATGCAAGAAGCTCCTTCCGCGTTTTTGGTGGGCAGAAGGATGGTAACGTCGAGGGTGTCGTCGCGCCAGTCGTGTTCTTTGCCCCGAAGGTCGAGACCATTCTGTCAAGCTGGCTATCATCGCTGCTGTCGGAGGCTCCCGGTGGCTCGAAACCTGGCAAATCTGGGGTAAAGCCGGGGCGGAACGGTGCGGGAGCAGCGCGGACGGGCGTTGACGGCGGCGGATCGGGCAAATGGGCGTCGTAAAAGAGTGGGAGGGCCGGTTCCTCACGGTTGGTATAAACGAGCGCCCCAGAGGTCATTTTCCGTGCAACCAGCTTTTCCGATTGACCTTCCAGTTGCGAACGCAGGCCTGCGGTAGATGCGACCGCTTGCTCGAAACCCTGCTGCGCTTCTGCATTGGCTAGGTAAATGTATGCCGTGTTCAGCTCTTCATCAATCGGCATCGGGCGCGGAAATTTGGCGCGAATCTCCTTGTGGACGCGCATGACACGTCCGATGAACTGCGCTGCAAAATCGGGATCATTGACGGGCTTGGTGGACGCCAGCACAAATGCGCGCGGAGCGTCGAAACCGGTACCAGCGGATTGCTTGAATATCAGCACCTCCTTCGTGCTGTCATTTGCAATGCTGGCCATGAGAACCGGGTTGGGCTCGTCAGAGGAGTGCTCTCCGATAGCGGCAAGCGGAATGTCGCACAACTCCATCAGTTGCTTGCGCGCCTCGGCAACGGTATTGGGACCGTTGCCGACCTGTACCAGCAGAAGCGGCACAACGGGAACGTCCAATTTGGCCAGCTTCTTCTTGAGCGATCGGTTGCGCTTCCAGGCCTGCCGTAATACGGTCTGCTCAAGGTCGGTAACCGTCTGCATGCTTTGCCGCAAGTCATACACTACGGCCTCGATGTAACGTTTGTTCAGACGAGCCTTGACCACGTCGTCACGCGAAACCTGGAAGGACTCGAATCCGGAATATCCGGCCTTGACGATGAAGTCCATAAGCCGCGCGTCTTTCGGGGTCGCGGTCGCCATAAGGAGCCGGTCAGGCGCAAGCCAATGGGCGAATTGACCAAATTCGGTCTGGCTGTCCAGACCGATGTGCGCCTCGTCGACCACAAGGCCGATCTTCAGGCCATTAGCGAGTGCCCGGTGTTTCTGACTATCCAAGCTTCGGGCAAAATCATCCTCGCCATCGGTGTAGCCTTCTTTGCGCGACTTTGCACGCGCTACCCCCTGAGCGGTGGAGATGATCACTGTTCCATTGGTTGGATGTTGCATGCGCCCTTGATCAAGGGATGTAGGAGATAATCCCAGCGTATTGCCGGCAATCGCGTCCTCTGTTTGTTGAACAAGGTTCGCGAATGGAACAAACCAGAACCATAACGTCGGGGAGTCGTAGGAAACCTTCTCAAGGACCTTGGAAATGACGAACGTTTTCCCCGCCCCGGTCGGCGCGCGGAGCAGGCAAGGAGGTGCCGCCTCACGCAGCAGGCATTTCGAGATGTTCTCGATTAACCCCAATTGAAACTGCTCAGGCTCGATGGCTGCTGACTGGGCAGTAATAATGTCCATTTCGTAGTTCATTTCACCGCCTCCCGCACGCCGCCTTGGGTGACCATCAGCGCATCACTAATGGAATAACTGTTGCCGGATTTGCCGCTCTTTTCCAGCTTTTCCGCCACGGTTTGTGGCCGGGAAGAGTAGACTGCCAATTTTGCCTGGGGCAGCGTCATCAGTTCGGCGATGGCTTTTTCATTAACAACCGGAAGGTAGACGACCGCAAGCTCCGGATCTGCGTAAACAACCTTCGCTGGGCCGCGCGGGACCCTACGAGCACCTAAGCCGTAACGCAGTGCGAGCAGCTGGTACGCCTGCTCTGGGGTAGCATCAATGCGGATGTCGGCTGGGTCGAATCGCTTCAGTTCAAGGTACGCGAAATCGCTCGGTACCGGATCTTCCCCGCCATAACCCTCAATAATGCGGCGGAGCCTTTCAGCGCAGACGTCTCTGCAGATATTCTTGTGCGGTTCCTGAGCCGATGCTTCAGTATTGGAGCACATGATGAAGCGCCTATTCCCGCGGAGCGCGTTGAGTGCAATCACCGCATGGGCAGTCGTGCCCGATCCCGAGAAGAAATCGAGGACGATGTCGTCTTCCTTAGTCGCCTGCTCCAGCAGACCAACCAACAAGGAAAGCGGCTTGGGATAAGGGAAGTCTTTGTTCCCAAGGATTTTCTTGTAGAGAGCCGTCCCTTCACCGGTGGCCCCGACGGTCAGCGTCACCTCGGCATCTTCTTCGTCATCAAACGCTCCTTCTGCCGCAGGATTGAGCCATGACGACAGGGGAGTGACGTCACGCTTGAGATTGTTCCTGAATCGCTTGTACCGCGGCTTACCATAGCCGATGGTCCTGCCCACCCATACTTCTAGCGGTTCGATGTAGGTGAGAAGCCGCTCGACCTTCGCGTCCGTTTTCGCCAGCTTTGTCAGTTCCTTGAGCTGGGAGTAAATCTTCAGTTGCTTCGGCGCTGTTCCGTTTTTGATCG
The DNA here is from genome assembly GCF_058788695.1 of Noviherbaspirillum sp. FW303-A3. Taxonomy (NCBI): domain Bacteria; kingdom Pseudomonadati; phylum Pseudomonadota; class Betaproteobacteria; order Burkholderiales; family Oxalobacteraceae; genus Noviherbaspirillum; species Noviherbaspirillum sp. FW303-A3. The sequence goes on along the minus strand of NZ_JBYTAZ010000002.1, from coordinate 252,435 downwards.
CCGCTTCAATCTCTTTCAGAGAACCATAGGTCACCGTTTTTTCGTTTGACGGCCAGAGAATACGTTCCTCTGCGATGATTACTTCCATCGGGTCTGCCTGCAGCTTCTTTTTCAGCGGCCGGGTGGTCGAGGAAAAGCGCCAAACACTGTCCGGGTCGCACAGATACCACACGCCCGTTTCAGGATTCCTGATCGAATAATAGGCTTCCGGTCGCTGCTTGGCGGTGTGGGCCTTATTTAAGTCACCACTTACCCACGGGCCTCGGGGGTCATCGTCGGGATTGGCAAAAGCACCCTCGTCGCGCCCGTCTCCTTTAAATTCAAATCCCTCGTTGGCATACACCAAAACGTGTTCATGATTGATGGATAGGAGAGCGCCTTTGGTGTCGTTCCCCCCTGACCGAACGCGCCACACGAAGCTGCCGACGCGCCGACCGGGGAAGACTTCCTCCATGAGCATGTCAAGCCGAGACCGGTTTTCATCATCAATTGAGACGAGGATCACCCCATCGGGCGCCAGCAAATCGCGCGCTAACATCAGCCGCCGGTACAGGAATTCCAGCCACTGTGAATGGCGCCAACGGTCTTTCTCGTTCACGTAGCGATCGTTATATAACCAGTCGCGGTTGCCCGTGTTATATGGAGGGTCGATGTAGATAACCCGGATCTTATTGGCGTGTGTGGATTTCAGGAGGCGCAAGGCATCGAAGTTGTCTCCTTCGATCACCAAGTTCCGGAAACCGTCGCCCGAACTTGATGAGTTTTTACAGGAGAGATCTTCGCGAAGTTCAGGAAGAACAATGTCAGTATTGAGCGCCCTATCGCGCTCAATGGCATTGCTCTCCCATACCAGCCCAAGCTTTCGCGAAGTCAGATTTTCGACGAGTAGCCGGCGCAGCTCGTGTTCATTAAGGTTCGCGATCTGCGCCGCGATAGATGTGGGTTGTTTGCTCATATTAGTAATTATTGCACGCAGGCACTGTCCAGATCGCTGAGTTGCCACACGTTGCTTAGTTATTGTCACGAGAACCAGCCGTTCTCGCCTCCCTACTGCAGCAGCTCCTCCTCTTCCGGGAACGGGAACCCATCGGGCGCGTCAATCAACGCCCTCGGGACCTCCCGCAAAAAGCGCGACGCCATGAAGTAGTTGTAGTTGCCGGACACCATGCGGCTGTTGGCGTGTGACATGTAGAGCTGGTGCTTCGCGCGCGTGATGGCCACGTACATCAGCCGCCGCTCCTCTTCGAGCCCTCCCTCCTGCAACGCCAGCGCATGCGGGAACGAACCGTCTTCAAGGCCGATGATAAAGACGTAGGGAAATTCAAGCCCCTTAGATCCGTGCGTCGTCATCAGCGTCACAGCCTTACCGCTCTTGTCGCCCTCAGGCGCGTCAACGGCGCCGGCCAGCACGATATCGGCGAGGAAGTTGTCCAGCGGCGAGCCTTCTCCGCTGCTGTCGTAGGTGTAGATGAACTGAGCGGCGGCGTTGACCAGTTCGTCCATGTTTTCGTTGCGCTCGGCCTCGCGGATTTTTTCGTGGTGAGCCGCAAGGCCAAAAAGGTCGATCACTTCCTGAATGAACTCGGGAAGAGTCACCGAATCGAGGAGGTTGAAGACGTTGTCGGCCAAGCTGATGAACGCGCCGAACTTGGACTTACCGCCGGCCGCCATCTCGTTGGCGGCGGCGGTCCACAGGCTCACGCCCTGTTCTTTGGCCGCCGCTTCGAGATTGCCGATCGACTTCGTGCCTATTCCGCGCGGCGGGTAATTGCACACACGCAGGAACGCTTGGTCGTCGTGGCGATTCTGCGCCAACCGCAAATACGCGACCAGGTTCTTAATTTCGAGGCGGCTGTAGAAGCGGACACCGCCGACAATCATCGCCGGGATGCCTCTCCGCATCAACGACTGTTCGAGCAGGCGCGAAAACGCGTTGACCCGGTACAGCACCGCGATGTCCTCGTACGGTGTTCCGTCCGCATATAGTGCGCCGATCTCGTCCGCCACGAACTCCGCTTCTTCAATCGGGGTATCGAAACTGCGCAACAGGATCGGGTTGCCATCGGCCTGCTCCGTCCACAGGGACTTGCCGAGGCGGTCCTTGTTGTTGGCGATCACGCTGTTGGCGGCGGCGAGGATATTGCCGGTCGACCGGTAGTTCTGCTCCAGCTTCACCAATTGCCCCTTGGCGTGGTCGCGCAAGAAGCGGTTGATGTTCTCCGGTTCGGCCAACCGGAAACCGTAGATGCTTTGATCGTCATCGCCCACGGCAAAGATCGCCGCAGAAGGATTCTTGAGCATGCCGAGCCACTGGTACTGCAGCTTGTTCGTGTCCTGGAACTCGTCAACAAGGATGTGGGTGAACCGCAGGCGGTAACGATCGAGCACGGCCGGGTGCGCGGTGAACATTTCGAGGGTGCGCAGCATCAGTTCGCCGAAATCGACGAAGCCGTAGCGGTCGCAGCGCTGCTGGTACTCGTCATAGAGGTAGGTCATGTCCTTGACGCGCTGGAATGCCCGCGTCAGGTCGATGTCCCGTGGACGAATGCCCTGCTCCTTGTTTCGACCGATGAAGGCCGCGACGTCCTTGGGCAGAAATTCTTCTTCATTCCACCCCAGCTCCTTGAGCATCTTCTTGACCAGTGTGAGCTGCTCGTCCTGGTCGATGATCTGGAATCCCTTGGGCAGGTTCGCCGCGACGTAGTTCTCGCGCAGCATTTGGTGACACAGGCCGTGGAAGGTGCCGATGAACAGCCCGCCGACATTGTCGACCAGCTTCAACAGCCGTTCCTTCATTTCCTTGGCCGCCTTGTTGGTGAAGGTGACCGCCATGATCTGAAGCGGCTTAACCTGCCGCTCCTTGATCAGCCAGGCGATGCGCGTGGTCAGGACTTTCGTCTTGCCGCTGCCGGCGCCGGCAAGGATCAGGGCTGAGCCGGACGGAATCTGGACTGCTTCCAGCTGCTTCGGGTTCAATGACGCCAAGAGGGTTTGCATGGGTGGTAAGGCTCCTATACCGGATAACCGGGGGCCGTTTTATACGTATAAAACGCGGCGCTAGTGCGCGCCGTCGCTGGGTTTGTCCGGATTTTCGCCATCCAGCATAGCGGTTCCCGACACCGAATCAATATATGCGGCAGCTTCGACGAGGCGGCAGGCGGCGGAGAGGGTGTGCGCGGCCTCCGTTCGGGTCTTGATCGGAACGGCACCGGGCAACGTGAGATAGAGCGCGAGCGTGACGGGATCGACCTGCACGCCTGTGCGGCTCAGCAAGGGCTGGGCGTCCTTCAGGATAGTAATGGCGTCACCGGACCGGGAGGCAGTCTGCGCACGGTCGGTCAGCCTCCATCCGTCGTCGCCCGACGGCTCGCAGTACAGCCGGATCTTTTCGCCGTCGTGCCACGTCAGCTGCGCCGTCCATTCCGCCACGCCCTGCTCTTTTGCCGAATTGCTCCACGCCATGTGGGTTTCTCCCTGAGCGCTGTTTCGCTCGTTGTAATTTATGCTGCGATCGATTCGCGGGCCAGCGTGCCCGGGTTCGCCCTTTCAACCGCTGCAATCAAGTCCAATGCATCCTGATCGGTATAGATCATCGTCGTTTCCAGGCTGCTGTGGCCGAGCGCAGCAGCCACTTCACGCACGTCCTGCCCTTGCAGTAGCGATGCCTTGCCGAAGGTATGTCGCAGCCAGTGCGGGGACGCGTCGCGCAGGCGCCGGGCAGCGTCATGCTCTCCCCGCGCCTCCATTTCGGTTGCTGTCTGCTCGAGACGCCCGGTGACAATCGCGTGAATGGTCTGGCGCGTGGTGACTTCCTGCCAGAGCTCAAAGAACCGGCGAGTCGATGGGCGCTTGACTACCTTGTTGCCAATCGTGATGCCCCTTGTGCGGGGCGACAGGATCAATCGGGTTTGTTCGCCGATCCTCGGGGCGGCTGGCAACGCGTAGGCGCGACGGTAGGTAGTGAAAGCATCCCACACCGCCTGCGTGACCGGAATCTTGCGTTCTTTACCGCCCTTGCCAGTCTTTTCAGTCACATGAAACACCCAGTACCGCTCGGTGCTGCGCGGGACGCTCAACTGGTAAAAGGCATTCATGCGTGCATGCACGAGTTCGCTGGCGCGCAGGCCCAGCCCGCGTAACGCCTCAAACACGAAGCGGTCGCGTACTGCCTTGAGCCGGTCAAACATATTCTGGTAAGCGGATCGGGAAATCGAGCCAAGGACCGCGTCGTACAGATCCAGCGGGATTGCGCGCTGTGCATTAACCTTGCGGACATTCTTGGTGCCTGACAGCCCCATCGGGTTGATCCGCACGTAACCCATCTTGTTCCAGGCGTTGAACAGCCCATGAACAAAGCGCACGACATCGGCCTGGCTGCTGTCGGACGGCTGGCGGCGAAAAGGCGTCCATCCCGGCTGGCCTGCCTCAGCTTTCGGGGCGCTGATGGCGTCGGCAGGCAGCTTCTCCAGGAATGCGACGAACTGCTCAACATCCTGCGCGCTCCAGCGAGAAGGCGTAATGCGGGCGACATGCTCGCAGTACCAGCGCAGCTTGGCCAGATGATATTGGTACGTCGCCACGGTCTGCCCGCTGGTGCTGCGGCTGCGTCGCTTGACGGCGCTGATCACCACTTCGGCGGCTTCCCAGTCGTCGGCAACGGGGCCGAGTGCATGGCCGGGTTGCGGACAGGCGACCATCGCGTCCTCGGCGCCGGCGGGGGTCGGAACGAGAAGGATCATTTGGTGGGCTCCTGCCGCAAGTCGGGCGGAATCGGTGCCCCGCGCTGGTACGCAATCTGCCGGAAGTACTCGACGTGCTGCTTGGATCGTTTGAGTTCACTTTCGAGGTGGTTGTAGCGATCCTGCCATGCGCGTGTCTCACCCCGGACGGCGTCGACGGCACGCATGGAGAACAGCCGCATGTCGTCCAGCGCCTTGGTCAGTTCCTGCACCCGCTGGGTCTGCTTGTTGGCGGCCTCGTTCGCCTGGGTCAACTGCGCCGCGAGGGAGTCGCGCACGGCAAGCGCCGCCTGAAGCTCCGCGGCCAGCCGGGCAGCCTGGGCCTGTACCTTCTCCAGCTTGGCTTCGGTGTCGGCGAGCCGCTCCTGAAGAAAATCGCGTTGCGACATAGCGATGCGGCCCTCCATGTCCGGCCCGCCCTCGCGTGCGGCCGGCCGCGCACGCCCAATCGCCTGCTCGACGGCACGCTGGATAACCAAGGCCAGCTCCGCACCGCCGGTCTCGGTGACCTGTCGTGCTCCCGATGCCTCGACCTCCAGCGTCTCCTCGAATGCCGCCTTCTCCAGCGCAAGGGTGGTGACGGACGGTCGGCGTGTCGGTGCATAGGCCTCCAGCAAGCGCTGGTAGATCGCCGGGCTGAAGGTTTTCCCGGTTGCCGTATGCACGGCGCGGATGAAGTCGCGCACGAACGGCCGGTGTGCGCGCGCATGGACGTCCGGGTGGCGTTCATGCACGTGCATCATCTCTGCCACCAGCGTCTTGGCTTGGTCATCGCTGAGCTGAAATGGCGGCCTTGGCATGGAGTGCTCGGGAATCGGGGGGAAAGGGTATGCGTAACATTAACAGTAATAAATATAACGCACAATACTATCAATCTTACTTAGTCTAGATTAAGTAAAGCTCCGGGGAGTAGGTGAGGATGCGGACATATGCTGTTATTTTTACCTGATTTTTTGCACGTTTTTGTTCCTCGTCCCCCACCCGGTCGACGCGATGGTGGCGGATTCTCTACAGCCGCTGGTGCCAGATGCGGCGAAGCGGTCGAGGCCTAGATCGAATTGAAGTGGGTAGCCGCCGCGACTCCGCATCCTTCAGGGCAGCAGCGGGCGCGAGCCTGGTGCACACTTCCCTGTCCCGCGGTCCACCCGATCGAAAAAAGGTGATCTAGGATTTTGACCGGCGTAAACGTTGGTGATAAGTTGACATCTAGCAAGGGCGGAAGTGGGACGCCTGGCCCTTCCGCTGACGTTCGATGCCTCTGAGGGACGGCACGAACAGGGGGAATGCAAAGATTAACAAATAGGCAAGAATCGGTGACAGTATGCGAAACGCGGTTGAGATGGCGAAACGGTATAAAGCTGTGATAGCGGCGTGCTTGCTGGGGAGCGTCTCCCTTGGGCATGCGGCCGAGCGCAAATTCGTCGTGCTCGACGTCTCGCAGTCTCGGGCCAAACCCGGTACCGTAAGCTCGCGCGGTGAGCATGAATGGACGTACAACAGGGTGCTGGCCGTGGAGCTTCAGGCGGTACTCCGCGCCCGCGGCTACCTGACCAGCCTGGTGATGGTTGAGGATACCGCTACACCGGACATGTCGGTGAAGGACCGGGTACGCGCATTTGAAGGCGCCCACTTGGTGGTTTCCCTGGCGCATGAACCGATGCCCAACAAGTACTACAGCTACTGGAACGCACCCGGCCGGCGTACCGCGTACACGGACAAGTTCTCGGGCTACAGCGTCAGCGTCAGCAGGCAGGCGCAGAATCCGGACGGCGTTATTTGCGCGTCCTCGGTCGGCATGGCGCTGCGCCTGTCGGGATTCAAGCCGTCCGGCTATTTGCTCGAGCAAAGCGGCTTTGGTGACAGCTCCCGCTTGGTCGCCGACAAGGACGGCCCGGTGTACTACAACGACCTGTCGGTGCTGATGAAAACGGCTCCCAATCCGATTTTCACCGTTGAATCGGCCGTCATTCAAAACCCGGACGACGAAATCATGCTCAAGAAAGCCGACTACCGGAAAGGCCTGGTGACGGCGATCGCGAACGGGGTCGATGCTTGCCTCACCCCGTGACGGTCGCGTTTTATACGTATAAAACCGCCCTTCCCTGCCCTTCCGACCGCGCTTAGGCCAAGGCGTCCAGATCCTTGCTTGCACCGGGTCTCCGCGGGAGATTGTGTTCTGAAAGATTGTTCTTCTCCTTGGTAGGTTAAGGACTTGTATACCGTCGCTGGATTTCGGCGTCGGGATGCTGTGGAAAAGTCCATGCACCGTTGCTGCGGTCCCCCTCCTTCGGCCCACGCTCCGCCCTGCCCTATCCAGTTGGGCGAACGCACCCTGGGTCTGGGCAAAGGTGTTGGCGCATTGTCAGTGGGCTGGCCATGTCAGACGTAGTGCTGCGGGCGGACCATGCGGTAATTCCCCTTCATGAGCTTCAGGGCAATCTTCAGGTTCAGTGGCTTCGTCCACGAGCCGCAAAGACTCTCGATCCACGCCTCCCCTGCTGCCGAAGACACATGCAAGGTGCCGACAGGCGCTCCGTCCATCTCCACCATGTAGCCGTCGTAGCGGGAATCGAGGCTGTCGAGCAGCTCCCGTGCGCGGCTCTCGTCGTCCTCTGTCGCCCTCGCCTCTTGGGCTTGTTTGCCGACCCACGCCCAGTCCACGTTTTCCTCGATCAGGCGGGTGAAGTACGCCATGAGCGCATGGCCGGTCAGTCCGATTTCCTCGATACGCCGTGCACGCGCTGCGTAGACTGCTGACAGCTTTTGCCCGCGCTTGGACGCCATGCCCATCAGCTTGAAGATCTGGGGTGCCGTCATCGCGAGAGCGAGCAGCGGCAGGAGGTCCTTGGGCAGCCGGGTGGTCCGGTCGATCTGGTTGGAGGCGATTTTCGCCGGGACGGCGGGAATTGTGTTCGTAGATTGTTTACTTCCCTTGGTATGTTCTTTCTCTTTAATACCGGCGCTGGATTTCGGCGACGTCCCCGTGTGGATAACCTTTTCGAGTCCAACCAGGATCAATGCCTTGGAGGTGAATCGGATCGGCACGACGGAGAACTTGCCCCAGTCTGCCCCGGCGGTGCGCGGCTTGTGACGCTGGGGAAGACGCACGATGTACCCCTTCTGCTCCAGGATGGCGAGGTGAGCGCGAAGTGTCGATATAGCGATATCCCCGGCTTCGAGTGCAAGGGTGTCGCGCGCCGGGAAGATGGCGTCCTTGGTCTGGAGGTTGTAGAAGGCCAGTGCGGCGTGGAGGACGCGCTTGGTGGCCTTGGGGATGTCGAGACAATTAAGGGGGTGCAAGGCAGCTGCACGGGCATCGATCAAGGCGCGTGGCAGGGTTCGACCAGTGGCGTTTACGGCCTGGCAGGTACAGGCGGCATGAACCGCCGAAGCTTTTTGAGTCTTCGTTTTTTTCGGGTGCACGATATCGCTCCGCTGCTCGAAAACGAGCGCAAAGGTTCACGGGACACACGCTGGGGAAGTGTTCGGGCGTACTAAGCCCTGACGTTGTTGTGAAAAATCACAAAAACATCCCTAAGCGCGCAAGATTGTGGGTGTGGCGTCTTGCACTTCGAAGAACTTAGGGATAGACTCGAATCTGAGCGTGATCGAGACACAATCCCTTGTGTTCTCCGGTTGCAGAGATCCCCCGGCGCCAACCGGGGGATTTCTTTTTTCGGCCACGGATTATTTTTTACGTGGTCACGTTGATTCTCCTAAAGTCATGATTTCATAAGTCGTTGATTTTAAAGGGTTCCCGAGTTGGTAAACCAATGAGGCTAGCCCTTTCTAATGCACGCTGATCTCTAAGTCATTGATTTTAAAGGCTTCCCGAGTCGGGAACCCTTTATTGTCCGCCTCGATTGGAAATTCTTTCCTTTATCCATTCCTGAAACGCAGACATTGTTTCTGCTGCTTCTTGCTCATTAGCAAATTCGAGTTTGTAAGCTGTCCCAATGCCGGTCGGGCGGATCGTGACGTACTTGGCCTTTCCCTGTTTGATATGTATGGGCTGGGGCTTTTGTGTCGCCGGGGTTGCAGGCTTTTGTGAAGACGCCGCAAGCCGGACGGCTTCGTCCTGCGTGATCTCACTTTTGGCTAACTTTTCAAGCGCCCGCACCACTCCATCGCCCTTGCCAGAACTGGCTAAGGCTGCCATCTCGGCGGCTGCGGTAGCACCAATGCAGTTCGGGTTGGCATCGAGTATTTGAATGGCTGCGGCGGGTAGCCCCTGAAAAGCCAGGAGGCGCTGAACTTGAGACACCGAAAGCCCCGACTGTGTTGACATCTGTTCAAGCTTGAGGTCGGGCTGGATCGCCAGCATCGCTGCGAAGCCTAAATACTTCTCATAGTCCGGGAGCGGCGCCTGCATGAGATTCGCGTAGAAGGCTCCGATTGTTGCTCTATCTTCTGCAAGCGTTCGTATTACTGCGTCAATCTCTGTTCTTCCAAGCTTGCGATATGCGGCAACACGGTTGTGGCCAGAAATGATCTCATAGCCACCTTCTGCGCGGGGTCGTACGGTTATCGGCGTGATTAACTCGTTATGGCGCAGGTTCTCAACTAGCTCGTCAAATTGCTGAGTTGTAAGCCGGCGACGACGTCCTTCGACTTCATACAACTGGTCAAGCGCAATCGTTTGGGCGGGGGTTCGCGCGCGGGCTTCCTCTAACTCTTTTTCCAGAGCAAGTACTCGTCCTTGAAGCCCCATGAGCTGCCCAGGCGCAGTGCGAGGTTGATACGGCCCCGATTGCGTCGGGGTGTCAACGTCGTCGAGATTTACAGCGCTCGCCTTTGAGGCGAGCCGGTCCTTAATGGAAGCCATTTATCACTCCTTCGGGCTGGTCCACACTCGGCTGCACTTTTGATCAACCAAATCAACTAAGCGATCATATGGATCGCAAATTCGGCGGTAGGCCTCTGCGCTACCTTCCCAGTTCGGGCGATCGTAGACCGTCGAGAACTCGGTGCTCGTCGTTGATGCCAACGTGGTTTCTGGGATTTCGAGCGGAAGTACATGGTCGCCATATGTCTTTACGATCCAGTCTCTACAAATCTGGTGCGCCGGCTTGTTTGCCATCCGACAAATTAAAATATCAATGAAGTCATACTCCTTTTCGCGTCGCGATCCGCGCCCGCGCATGCCGTGGATGAGATCGGAAAACAGTTTCCAAAACTGCACCATGGAGGCGAACGAAAGCGTATCGGGGACAACGGGGACAAGAATGGAATCGCCGGCGAAGAGGGCATTGATAGTCAGGTAGGACAATGTCGGTGCAGTGTCCAGAATGATGTAATCGTACTTGTCGCGTAAGCATTCCAGTCCAGCGGCCAAGACCTGCTCGAACTCGAATGCAGCCCCGCTTTGATTGGTTCGCGCGGGAAGAAGAAACTCTGCATTGAACAAGTCGGTGGAAGAGGGGATAAGGTCGAGGTTGGTCCAGTACGTTTCTTGGGGCGCGTAACTGAGGTCAGCGGCCTCACCCTCGATCAGCGGCAGCACTGTCTGCTCCGGGGACACTTCAGCGTGAGGGTTTATCCCGAAGAACGTTGTCGTCGATCCCTGTGGATCGAGGTCTACAATGAGGACCTTACGACCATGCCGCAATGCGAGGCCTTGAGCAAGGATCATTGATGTCGTTGTCTTCGTTACCCCACCCTTGAAATTACCAACGGTAATGATTGAGCCCTTAGCTCCCTGCGGCCGGGGTACTGGCTTCCGTACGGCTTTTACCCATTCGATTACCTCGGGCAACGCAAACTGCCGCATTTTGCCGGCCGACTCCTGCGTTCCAGCTGGTAGCTTCCCGCTGCGCAGTAGCGACTGCATCCGCGTCTTGTCTATTTCGCAGAGCGCCTGAAGCTTGTTGCTGTGATAGATCGGCACTTGCTTTCGAGGAAACGGCTGAAGCATCGAGTTACGGATCCGTTCGAGCATGACACCCGAGCGATTGGCAAGCCTTAGCAGCTCGTCGCTATTAACCTTTATCTCGGAGGTTGGGGGTAATTCGAGGTCGAGTGTCATATTGCCTTCCTGTGATGATTGCGCATAGCCGCGCCCCTTCAGCCTCGCGGGCCGAATTTTTTGATGCACGTATGTTTACATTTTGGAAGGTTACTACCGGCTACGGGTTAACGCAACAGAAAAGGTAGCAGAATTGGACAACCGTTGCGAAGCTGTTCAAGTGGTGGCAAGCTGCTTTGCCGGTAAACTGCGTAATCGGCCGAGCAATTATGTAGACGGGGGAAGGAAAAGTCCCCTCATGCGGGCTATTTTATACGTATAAAGTCGCAATAAAAAACCCGCCACAGGCGCGAGGCCAGGGCGGGTTCGGATTGCACTAATGCTTCCGTTCAAAGAACTCGCAGCAGTGCCGCGGATTCATGAACTGAGCCTTCGGGCGCAACTCGCAGTGACCAAACCCCACGTAGGGGTTGTAGTCGCCGCGGATCTCGTCGGGCGAGACCTCAGTGCGCTTCTTACATACTTCGCACCGCTTGTCGGAAATGGGTTTGAGCCCGTCCGGGGTGTCGTACCGCGGGGTGCGGTAATCGACGAGCGATACTGCCTTGATGTCTGCAAACAGATCCATGGCCGCCTCCGTTAGTGCAAGAGAGAGCGGGTCTGGGCCGTGACGAGCAGGCCAACGTCGGCGGCGATCCGGATCATCGAACCCAGCGGGTCATTCAAATCCAGTTCGCCATCTTCGATGGCCTCGAAAACCCAGTCATCCCAGATTTCAAGGATCGTCTCGCCGACGGAACCGTCCTTTACGTTCTGCTCATAGAGCGAAACGCACGCACGGTCGCCGTCGAACCAGGTGCGGACCATTGGTACCGTCACTGGGGCGGCAGTCGTGTTCATGGTTACCTCGCTAAAAGAACGAGCGAGTGCACCAGGCCCAAGCGGGCAAGGTGCAGCCCGCTCAGGGTTGATGATCAATGTACCGTCAGCGCATACAGGGGATCTGCATACTCTTTGATGACATTGCCTGCTTTGGTGATGCCGTCGAGCTGCAGGTCTTCCCACATGTCGTCGGGCAGGATGACGCCCATTTCGTCCAACGCGACCTCATACATCGAGAGATCGGTTGGATGGGTTTCATCAGCCTTCAGATGGTGGTAGATCGCAGACTCCTCGTCGGCTTCGTCCATCAGGTGGACTGTCATGAAATAGCCACCCAGAGGGCGATCCCATCCCATGACCACTTGGACCGGGCGGCCGAGGCCGTCCACTGTGTTGATCACGCGGCGGCTCATGCTGCACCTCCCATCGTGAACGACTTGGTCATCAGAAAACTGCCGAGGAGTTCACCCCGGTAGGCATGTCCGATGACGTCCTTGCATTCGGAAAGCGAGCCAAGGCTGCTTTCCTCGCCATCTTCGCTGTCGACAACGCGAAAGTACCGGCCGGTGCGATCAGGCCAAATCCGCAGACGCTCGCCGCCCTGGACAGCGCGGAAGGAGCGTTCGCCATTTTCGAAGTCGATGTAAAACAGCGTGTCGCCGTAGTACACCAATCCAACGAAATCCTTCAACGGCTGAGCCGTATAGAAGGAATGGACCGCGGTCTTGACCAGGAACGGTTGGCGACCGAGACGCGCCATCGGTTCGCTGTAGGTGTTGCACAGCGAATCGAACTGCTTGGAGTAGGTGTCGGGCGAAGTTGCATTGCCGCTGATGTCTTCGAGCGAAGACCACGCGCGATAGACCTCCAGCTTGGCCAGAAGCTCGTCGTGGTCTTTGCCGAGAAACTGCAATTCACGGCCATCGACTTGGCGGAGAAGGAACGAGCACGACGGCAGGGACGGAAGCATCTGCCAGACATAGCTCGATGTTTGAATCAGGGTTTTCATAGATTTCTCACTTGAAAGAGTTGGCTTGCGCCGGATTAACGATAAGAAACGCGGATGAAGGTTGGCTTGGCAGTCGAGGGGGAGGGCGATGCACTCTCAATCGATAGCTCAAGCAATGCTTTCACAGGAATCGCGATGTAGATCACGTCACGCTCCGTCGACTTCTCGGAAGAAGAGACGATGGCAACGAGATCGCCGTGGCGATCGATGACCGCACCGTCATTGCCCAAGTCGTAGCTGGCCACAATCTGATAGGCCTTCAACCTGGAGGAGACCTCCAGATGTCCGGTCATCTGCGCAATGGCCACTGCGGGGTATCCGCGAGCGTCATCGGCGTAGATTGCAACCGTGTCACCAAGGGCAACATCAGCACCGACCTGCACTTTGGCGCCGGCGAGACCGGCAACAGGAAGGACGCAGACATCGCGTATTTCAGCGACAGGAGCAACGGGCTTGAGCGCGGCGCCCTGTGAGACGACGAGCCGCTTCGCTGCGGTATCACACTTCGTGGCAACCAGATCGGGAGCGACGTAGTACGCCGTCTTTTTCTGGTAATTACTCGGTGCGACAACAGCGATTCTTGCAACTGCGGGATAGGACTTGTTGGTCAGGTCCGACGCTTCGGCGGGGCGTACGCCCAGCACAAGCAGGAAGAAAACGACCAGCAGCCATTCCTTGAAGTTTTGAGGCATTTCCATATCCTTTCGGCGCTTGCGCGCAAAAGAGAGAGCGGAAATGTTGTGCCCCAAGGGGACAGAACAAATCCCGCTCGGGTTGATGAAGAGGTGAGAACTATTGAGGCAGGGTGACCACGATGACTTCACCCTTGTAGACGACATACACCTTGCCTTCGAAAACACACACCATTTCTGGTTTGACGAACTTGCGTTCGCTGCGTGGGGTCTCGGAGTAGGCCAGAATCGATGAACGCAGCTGCTTCATCGGCTCGGTACCTGGCAGGTCGGGGAACATTTCCGATTGCTTGGCGAGTTCATCGCGTCGGCAAAAAACGGTAAGCGCCCGGTCGTCATCCATGGACATGACTTCGAAGTCGCGGGTAACAAGACCCAACGATTTCAATGCTGATGCAGCTGAGCGTGTCATGGCCGTGCCCTCCGCTTGGAACGGACAGCAGGATGCATAACGATCTCCATTGAAGAGAATCCGCTTGCGCGGTGTTGAGGGAATCCTGATGCAGAACGCATCAGGTTGCGAGATGCATGGCCGAGGCCATGCGAATTTCCGCCCGAAGGGCGACGCACACGATGTGCGTTGTACTGACGAGCAGCACAGAAAAAACCGATCACCGATAGGGCCCAAAGAGCCGCAGCGGAAATAGGTTTAGCGCACGGTTACGCGTGAATCGGAAATGAAAAACCCGGCTGAAGGTGCCGGAGAGGGGAATTGCGAGAAGAGGCTGCCCGAGGGCATTTGGGTCATGCTTGTAACGCCTAGCTTGCGGCAACGAAAATTGCTCTTGAATCGTACCCGCAATCAAAAGGACCGTCAACGTCGATGCCCCGTTTTATACGTATAAAACGGTGAAGAGTGCGAGCTTCTGCCCGCGCGGCGAGACATTATTCTGGTGTGATTGCCGGATAGGAGAGCGCAGGGTCCTTGCTCCCAACAGTGAACACGCCGTAGTAAAAGTGGTCCGGATGGTTCGTGCTGGGTGCCACATCGAACTGTGCAATAGCCTGGTAGTAGCGAGTCACAAACTCCTTGTGCACCTGAAACGCCGATTGATACTGGTCGTTCAGTACGCGCTCATTCAAGGGGAACCCGTAGTCATCTAGGAGAGCGCATGCTTTGGCGGTGATAGACCCTTCGTTCTTCCGGCGCGACGAGTAGACGGTGGCGCCGCTCTGCTGTTTCCGCATCCGTTCCACATAGAGCGAACCGATCATACTCACCCAACCCGACTTCCGCGAGACACAGACGGGTGGCCGACACCACAATCCGGCGAGTGTCGCAAAGAATCGCGCCACTGCTGGAGGATCTTGGTGCATACCCAACGGGAATAGCGCGACCTTACTGTTCAGGCCGAGGAAAGTAATGTCATCTATATGGTTCCGGTAGTCGAGGATCCGTCTTTTGTACTCCTCCGGAAGGATGCGGCCAACGGCATTGATCGCCTGTTCGATGGGGTTAGCGTTGTCCAGCGCGCGCCCCACGGCATTGCGCAGCAATTCGAATTCAGCCGCCATGCCGATGCGCGCCGCCGGGATGAAGGGAAACTGAATCTTGCAGAGGTCGTGATCGTACTTTTCTTGCGTCACAACGCGGGTTTGCTCAAGCCAAAGCAATAAGTCGAGCGGTGCGTACGGAAATTCATAGGCCAGGACCCGGTCGGCAAACCGATGGCGTACGGTCCCCGGGGCGTCCCAGTACAATTCCAGCAAGTCGTAGGCAATCGCGAATGCCGGCTTCAACACCTCTTCGTGACGGGGCTTGTTCACATCAATCAGGGAGGACGCAAGGCACTTCTTGTGGTACAGGACGAGCTTGCTAAGTGTCTCGCGGTCGTACCCTGGCGGGCCGACGTGTTGATCTGCACCGTAAATCTCCAGCAGACAGTACGCGTAGTGTTTCATCGCCTCGGCTGCAAGACCGGTGGCGCCCGCCTCGCTGACCATGCGGTCAATGCATTCCACGATCTTTCGTAGCCATTCGCGCTCGCTGTCGTTGAACACGCTATGTACAAGAATCTGATTCACGTACAACCAATCCAGAACGGAATGCGCTCCTTTTTGTTCCTTAGCTACGCGGCTCATTGTGTACCTCATCAGGAAAAAGAGGGCGGTGCCTTTTCAGCGCCGCCCCCTGGTCTTAGTCACCGGATTTCTCGCGTTTGATATCGCCCTGCTTTTGGGCCGGCGTCCGGTCCGCACCCTTGTTATACCGGTGGTCGTGGGAGCCGTCCTTCTTGGCGGTGCCATAAGGGACGGCGCGCATAACCATGGTGCGGGCGGCCTTATTGATGAAGAAGCGGGACAGGTTCATGATTTTTCCTCCAGTCTGGCCCAACACAATTACTCGTCGCGATCGCCGTTCGTGTCGGTGCGGCGGCCGCTGTCGCTGTGGACCACCTTGTCATAGGCGTCCGAACTAGCCCGGGCGACGACGGTCGACACGAACACAACGGCGGCAGCTTCCAGCAGGGCGGAGGCGGCGGGGATGGCGAAGAACGGCAGCATGATATTTCTCCTTAAAGGTTAGGGTGAAGAACTTGTCATACGTGTTGCTCAAGTTCTGAGGAGAAGAATAGCGAGCGATGCCAGAGCGTTCCAGCAGGGCAATTATGTACTTTATCCTGCACCGCGGAGCGTGGTAAAGGGAAGGGTAGTTGCGACAAATAAAGTCGCAAACAGTCTATTAAAGTCGAGAACGAACAAATAAAGGCGAGAACGCCGCACGACGGGAGGCGGCCGGTGCAGAAAGTAGGGCGATCCGCAGCGGTTCTCGACTTTATTTGCAGACGCGCTCCGATCGACGCGCTCAGTTTTCGACTTTACGTCTCGTGAGGTCCTGAGCACTGTCCGCCAGCAGCCGCACCGATGCTCAGTGCGAGTTCTCGACTTTTATCGAGCAGAACGCGCACTGCGGACTGCCGGCGACGCCCGGCATTACTTGGGTATAGCCGCGGAGTGGTCGCGGTAGGTCGGCACCTTGCTCATGTCATCAGTACCGAATTTCCAAACGGCGAGCGCCTGTGGAGGGACCTCTCCGAAGGCTGCGCGCTTGCTCCAGGCGACGACGTTGGCGGTGTAGGACAGAGGGACCAGTATCAATACCATGACGATCAAACCCCGGCGCCCGATCTCCCGGTCGGTAAATCGCAACCAGAGCTGCTTGCCGTAACGGAAAATGAGCCCGCCGAGAATCGCGAGCATGATCAGGTTGGGCACAAGCCTGGCCTTCAGGTCCTGCGCGGCTGACCAAAGCACGAACTTTGTCTGCTCGGTACTGGAAAGGGAGAGATCGTACCGAAGCTCGCCGGCGCCGGCCTGTGCCGCAGCACCCGGAACGATGGGGTCAGCGGCGAGGGCGAGCGTCCCGGTGAGTGTGACGGCGAGCAGGGCCAATTTGAGTAATCTGTGCATGGTGATGCTTGTCATAAGAGGGTCAGGATGAAGAGCACGTGTCGGGCACGAACTTGACGTCGAGCTTGCGACCCCGCCGCGCGCGCTTGCCGAAGAACCAGTCATAGTTCTCACCGTTGAAGTTGGCGGACTTGGCCTGGCCGCCGCGCCCCGTGCCGGCGACCGAGATCTTCTTCTGTGTCGCGTTGGATGCGCAGAGGGCGACTAGCTTTTCGCCGTCGTTCAATCCCATCAGCTGCACACCTTTGCCGCCGCCGGAGAGGCGCTTCATTTCCTCCATAGGGAAGATCAGCATGCGCGGCTCGTCAGAGATCACGGCAACGTTGAGGTTGGCGGTGGGGTCGAACAATACCGGTGCGAGGATGGTATCCGCGGCATCCACAGTCATGAACGCCTTGCCCGCTTTGTTTCGGCCGATCATGTCCCCGATATTGCAGACAAAGCCGTAACCGGCGCTCGACGAAAGCAGAACGGATTGGTCGGCGGCGCCGGCCAGAACGCGGACGATCTTGCCTCCCGCCTGCAGGTCGACCAGGGATGAGAGCGGCACACCGTCTCCCCGCCCGCCGGGCAGTTGGGAGACCTGCACGCTGTACGCCCGGCCGTTATTGTCCAGCAGGAGGAGGGTGTCGGTGGATCGGCACTCAAAGGCAGCGAGCAGCGCATCCCCTTCCTTGAATGTGACGGACGCGGCTTCGTGCCCGTGGCCGGTTCGCGAGCGAGCCCACAGCTTCTTGCTCAGCAGGATTGTGATCGGTTCATCCGGTACAGAAGTGGCCACGACAGCGCGTTGTGCCGCTTCGATGAGCGTACGGCGGTCGTCGCCAAACTTACGCGTGTCTTCACGGATCTCCAGCACGATCTGGGCGGTCATGGCGGCGCGATCGGCGAGCAGGTGTTCAAGAGACGCCTTCTCCGCGCGAAGTTCCGCCAGCTCCTGCTCGATCTTGATGCCCTCTAGCCTTGCGAGCTGGCGCAGGCGAATCTCCAGGATGTCCTCGGCCTGAATCTCGCTCAGGTTAAACCGGGAGATCAGGTCCTCCTTCGGGTTGTCGGAGTTACGGATGACCTTGATCACCTCGTCGATATTCAGAAAGACGATATGCCGGCCTTCCAGAATATGGATGCGCGCGTCCACCTGGCCGAGGCGGTGGCGTGTGCGTCGAGTGACAGTTTCAAACCGGAAGTCCACCCACTCGCGCATGATCTGCAGGAGCCCCTTCTGCTGCGGCCGTCCATCGTTGCCGATCATGGTCAGGTTGATGGGAGCCGAGGTCTCCAGTGAAGTGTGGTGCAGGAGCGTAGCCATGAACTCGTCGGGATCGACGTTCTTGGATCGCGGCTCAAGACAGAGGCGGATCGCCGCATCCTTGCCGGATTCATCACGTACGCCGTCGAGGTAGGACAGGATCAGCTGCTTGAGCTGCGCCTGCTCCGCCGTGATGACGTCCTTGCCCTTTTCCTTCTTCTTCGCCTTCGGGTTCACCAGGTCCTCGATCTCCTCGAGGATCTTCTTGGTGGACACTCCATGGGGAAGTTCATTGACGACAATGCGCCATTGGCCGCGGTCGAGTTGCTCCACTTCCCAGCGCGCGCGCAGGCGCAGCGAGCCGCGGCCGGTGTCGTAGGCGTTGTAGATGTCGTCAAACGACGAGATGATTTGTCCGCCGCCGGGAAAATCCGGCCCCTTGATGAAGCTGAGGACATCGCGCAGCGAGATATCCTGGCGCTCGATGAATGCCACGATCGCGTCGGACACTTCGCGGATATTGTGCGGGGGAATCTCGGTCGCCATGCCCACCGCGATTCCGCTGGCGCCGTTGAGCAGCAGGAATGGCAGTCGCGCGGGAAGAATCGTTGGCTCGGTGGTGGAGTTGTCGTAATTGTTGACGAAATCCACTGTGCCTTTGTCGATCTCGGACAGGAGCAGTTCCGCGATCGGCGTCAAACGCGCTTCGGTATATCGCATCGCGGCAGCGCCATCGCCGTCGCGCGAACCAAAGTTGCCTTGTCCGTCGACAAGCGGGTAGCGCAGGGAGAAATCTTGGGAGATGCGAACCATCGCGTCATACACTGATTGGTCGCCGTGCGGGTGGTACAAGCCCAGCACCTGGCCGACAACGCGTGCAGATTTCACATGCTTCGCATTGCGGTGCAGGCCCATGTCGTGCATCGCGTAGAGGATGCGCGTCTGCACCGGCTTCTGGCCGTCGCCAACCTGCGGCAGCGCGCGGCCTTTCACCACGCTGATCGCATAGGCGAGGTACGCATCTTCCGCATGTTGGGCCAGAGGCGTGCAGTCGTCCGGCAAACCGAAGTTGTCGTCCGGGGAACCCGGGGGGCGAACAGATCCCGATCCGATTCCTGAGGGCGTTACAACGACCGGCTCGTCTTTCGCAGGTTCGATAAACGAAGGAGGCGCCGCAACTACAGGCACCTCCCCGTTCCCAGCATCGACAGCCACTACATCATCCACCTGCGCAAACAGGTCCATCGTTTCTTCAGCCAACTTCTTCTCCCTAATGGCGTTACGTAGTGCTTAGCGCGGGCGGTAGATCAGCCCAGGGTAGAGCACCAGCTCGTCGACGCAGCGCTCCGCGATCGCTTTTTGCAAGTCTTCCGAGGTACGGTCGAAGTAGAACCGTCCACCAGTGTTGGGCTCGACCCATTCCGGGATTTGAACCCCTTTGAGTTCACCGACAGCCACATCAGAAGAAGCAAGGATGCGAACACGTGACACCCCGAGGTCGGGTGACTTCGCCCGCGCCGGCAGGGAGACTTTCGCGCCGCGCAGTACCTTGTAGTAGAGCAGGGCGAGAAAGGCTTTGGCGGTCCGCATGACGCCGCGAAGGCCAGTGCCGTAGTGGTAATACGCCAGATGGTTATCGACCGAGCACTCGATCTTGCCGGTTGCGTCGGCCGACAGCTCAACCTTGGCGGTGTGACCGCAGTTGACGCAGTGAGCGTTCGCGACAATGCTTGCATTGTCACCGTCCTTCAGAACAAAGCCCCGGATCTCCGACTGACGAAACGCTGCCAGGCACTCGGGGCAGTGAGCAACGAGCGCCTTAACGTGAGCCCGACCGATGGTCAGGGGCATTTGCGACTTGATGGTTGGCAGCTTGTATTCCATTTTCTTCTTCCTTTGCGGCCGGTCCGCTTATGGCAGACCCTCCGCGGCCAAAAATAACACAGGCATGTTGCAACTTCCTTTTGTAAGGACGCCCATTTGGGCAACTTAAAATCTTTTCTAATGCACGGCGCCGCTGGCGCATTCCATCGTCGCCAACCAACCAGTGCCGGCCGACATCGCAACGCCTTTTCGGATGTTCGCCAGCGCTGCTTGAATAACCTGCTCACGTTGGTGTGCGTCGCAGCCCGAGCCGATGATCGACCCGACGGTATAAGAGAGCAGCATCATTTGCATCATTGCACCGTCGCGATCGCGGATTCCGTGCTTCTGCAGGATCGGGTCACAGACCGTCAGCAGGTCGTTGACGACGCCCGCCAATTGGCCCTGGGTAACCGTATCGGATCGGGTGCTCGTGGTGTCGGTGTTCATGATTTGCTCCTTGTTTTCAATTTCACAGTACACGACAAGAAACCAAAATCAAATTTGCGCAAGCAACCGGAACCACGAAAGTCAAATTCCGAAGTGGGGGACTAGACCAAGAAAAGGTGGCTAGGTCAAAACCGGGTGCGTTTTCCGGAATTTGAATCCCTCTGATCGATCCGTATGATTGTTTTTGAGCCCGGAAGTACGCGGCTCAGGCAATCACCCCAATAACAATAGGAGTGCAGTCATGAAGACGATGCAACCCACCCCGCAAGGGGCGTCTCTCGAAAGCCTTGAAGCGGACATCAAGGACTTTCTGTCATCCGGGAATCAAGGGGTCGAGACTTGCGAATTGCATGTGGCAGTTCGCAATCCCGGCCTCATTGCTTTCTATTCCGATAAAACGGCGCGATCTCTGTCCGTCGTTCATATCGAGATGGAAAACCACGTTGATATTCAATCCGTCGAGTCGGCGGTGAATCGCATCAATAACGTCATCAGCGGCGTGGTCAGCAATGTACGTGGAGCGTTTGCGTTCTTTAGTGGACGACGCGATACCCGCAGGACGCTCAACTAGAGCGAAGTCGTATGAGAAAAAAGGCCGCATAACGTTATGCGGCCTTTTTTTCGTCGCTGGCGCAGCCTTTGTCCGTAACATGAACGCCCGCCTTTATTGCTCGATCGGCGCTTTGACAGCTAACGACCTGGCGGTAAGCTCTTGTGCGTCAACCCGGCTGTGCCAGCACTGCATCTTTAGGCAACCAGCTCAGCCGATGCTTCCTGCTTATCGGGGAAAGTCCTCGGCAGGCCATGGGTTGTTTCGAACGCCGCGATTTCGGTACGAGTGACACAAACGGAGCGTCGTGATTCAAGCACTTGCACCGTAAGCTTTCCCTCGTCCGGGCCGCTGTCTGCATGTCGGTACTCGGCGCCGAAAACCTCGATGACGTCCCAGCCGTCGCCCTGGTCGGAATCGATGCAGCTAATTTGGAACAAGCGGAAATTTTCGCTGAAGGGTTTCAGTTTCTCCAGGGCCAGCTTGCCGTAGGTGGTGTCTGCGAACATGTCTTTTGTCATGTCAGTCATTCTTTGCTCCCTGTGATGTTGAGATGTCGGGGAAGCCCGGTGGGATTCCCCAACGTAGTGTTACCAAACGTGGACTGGTGTCACGAAGCTCTTTACGCCTTTGCCAGTCAGGCCGTTATTGACAAATGTGATGCTGTGTTTATCGGTCGCTTCCTTGTCGTGATACACGATCACGTAGCGGTCGCCACGCTGAGGCATATTTGCAGAGTTGGCGCGCGGGGTGAGACGAACGCGAAGACCTTCGCTCGGGCGTCCAGCGTCATACCCAAGTTCCACACCTTCGGGCACCGGGATCTGGATTACTGCGACGCCAGAGCGCTTATCGCCCCGGATATTGCCGAATACCATGTTGGTGCCGATAAGGTCGTCAGGTGACGAATGTTCCTTGAAGACGAGGATGCTGAATCCCGAGTACGGGTTGGTGAAGATGTCGTACACCAGCGGTGAAGTGAATCCGGAGTTTAGATGGTCACCGCTCGGGTTGAACTCGATCACCTTGCTCGTTTCCGATGACATGGCGTCGTTGATGTCCACCGCAAATGCAAACCGTCCGCTCTCAGTGAATCGCGGGTCGATATACGTGCCGTCGTTCAGTTGCAAGAAACCACCGACGGTTTTCATGTATTCGCTCTCTGTGGGCAGAGTAAGCGTATTCATGTGCATATTGACCGGATCGCCGAAGCGAGAGGTCCACGTACTCGCATCCTTGATGCGGGTTGCAATCGCCGCCGGCAACGTTCCGGTCAGATCGAGGTTCTCCACCATGCGATCGGTAATCTTGAACTGCTGCTCATGGCGGTCAAGCGCGATCTTGCCCGCATTCGATGCCATCGCGACGATCTGGCGCGAGTGCGATGTCAAGCGGCCTTTGACCTGGCTATCAACCTGCGCGTGTGTGCGGATGTCGTCCACTGACGCGGCGACGGCGCTAGCGAGATGAGTGGTCGCTGTGCCGGTCGATGTATAGATGCTACGCGCGTATTTCTTGGTCAGCGTGGCGTGAATTGCATTGATCGAGGGGTTGTCCGACGCGGACGCAGCTCGATCGACGAAGGCGAGTTCGCCTGTTGCAGCAAGCAGCGACGACTGCGTGGAGAGGACAGCGTTGAGCAGAGCGGCGTTGGATGCGGGATGAGAGCCAAAGACCGAAACGGATGACGGGATCGTAAAGTATTCCCGGATCTTGTTCTCCACCGTGGAGACGGCTTCGCCAGCATGGATCAGTTCAGCGGCCAAGGACGTGACGGCATTGATCTGGGTAAATCCCTTTGTGCTCTCCTGGACATAGCCCTTGAGCACGCCTCTCATATCGGCACGTGTGACGGTGTCCGTCGCAGTTCCGTCAGCGAGTACAACAAGCGTATTGCCGACCGGGCAGGTGATGTTGAAGCGCCCGTTGTTATCTGTCAGTGCCTTCGCCTCGTTGTCATTCCAGACCTGGTCCTTGTTAATGTCGCAGAAAACGGTCGCGCGCGACACGGGGCCGTCGAACACAAGGCCGACGACGTCGCCCGGCGCCGGGCCGGTCGGCTTGGTTGGCGCGGTCGGTCCACCTGGAGTGGTGGACGGAGATTGCGTGGCTGTTTTGGAGGTTCCAGCGCCGCCGCCGCAGCCGGCGAGGGTGAGGGCAACCGTAAGTGCAATAAGTGTGCGGGAGTAGGTAGTGGGAGTCATTGTCCTATCGCTCGGAATGCTCGAATTCCCTGAGCATGTGATAAACCCCTGCATGGAGGGGGCGTAGCAGATGCGTCCTCGGTGATCTGCCAATCGCCCAATTAGAACAAAGAAAGTTGCCGCCGAAATTTCAAGAGGTGACCCAAAAGGGCACGTTACAGCCTTTTGTTAACGCACTGCACCGCGCGAATGGACAAGTGGTGACGCTGGTGGGGGAGGGGCGAGAGAGACCCGGGAGGAAAAATGCAGCGTCTCTCGCGCAGTTTTAGTTCGGGTTACTCGCGCCGTGTGTCCTGTCGATAACCCGAGTGCTCTCGTTGACGAGTTTCTCAAAGGGAACGCCCATCGTCATGAATCGTGAATCGTGGATCGCAAACCGATCGGGATTTGGCAAGTAGCTTTCTTTGAGGTCAAAGTTGGTCCGGGGGTCGCCGACTGGGACGCCTGCAGCGTGCAGGAAATGCAATCCCATTTGCAGCGTTACTGCCGAGATCCCGTCAGTGGTGTAGGTGCCGCCGATATCAGAATGCGCTCCAGGCATCCAGATTTCCCGCACCGTGGGACCGCTCGCCGGCGTCAACGGAAAAAAGGTGCGGTATTCGTTTTCGGCCACCACATGCAGCGTGTGAGTTCCGTACGGGATCTTCATCATCACATCACCCTTATACAGGTCGGTCAAGCCACCCACCGTGTCGATTGAGGCAACAGTGTCGTAAAGAACGCTGGCAACGATGTTCGCGTCACCCGGTGCAATGACGTATCGCTTTGCGGCACCAGCGTTGCGAACACCTTCTGCGATCAGTTTCATGTGTAGGACGCGCGCTGCGGCAGCGCCACGGCTAAAGCCACTCGTGACGAAAACAAATCGCGCCCGGGGATTGGACGCATAGACCCGGTTTATTTCCTTCGAAAGCTGTGCGAAGGCATCATTCACCACGCGGTTGAAGTCGTAAATAGTCACGCCGGGGGCCCCGGATTGCACGAATCGGCGGGCAATATGGGCGTCGTACGGCGCCGTGCCAACGCCGCGGACATAGATTGGGATAATCCGCGGACTACCACCGCCGGCGATGACGACGTGGTTGTACAGAAGCCGACTATTGCTCGGGTACTGCGTGTAAAGCAGGCCGCGTGCTCGTTCGACTTGGTTCATCTTGCCCATGCACTTGTCGACTGGGTACTTCCCCTCACCGTAGGCGTACGCCTTCAGATCGTCGGTGGCTTTAGGCTGTGAGACGAATTGGTCGCCGTGGTTACCGGTACCGTCGGTGACGACGAACACGAGGTACTGGTTACGGTCCGAGGGGTCGTAGACACGGGGGGGAGGAAATCGCTTGACCTCCTCGAGGCCGGCAAGAACACGCTTATGTGCCGCCGAGTCACGGGGGAGATGTTGGCCGGGTGTGCAGTCAGCAGCAAAAGTATCCTTGGGCTGCAGGTGGCTCTGGTCACTGTCGAAGTTCTCAAAAACCAGCCGCTTGTACGAGATCTCCCGGTCCGGGCGGGGCGACCAGCTGCAAGTCCTCGGGTTGACCACTCCGTCCACGTAGGCGCCGGACATGCGGTCGCCGCCCGGATTGACGGTCAAATGCATGGAAGCCCGCTTGCTAAGGTTGCACGCGACGGCGTCCTTCTTATAGATCAGCCTCACTTTTGTGGCAACGGAACGACCGCTTACGTTGCCAACCATTTCGATGTCGCCGGCCCGCCAAACATCAGCCCCCGGGTACTGGTAATCCATCTGCAACTGGGACCAAATCTTGTCGCCGTCATGGTAGATCCGGACGATATAGCCGTCCATTTCGTTTCTCCATAGGCCAGACAAATCAATAGCGTGACTAGCGGCACTTGCGAGAGAGAGCGCGGCGGCAGCGAACAGGCGGAAAGATAGAATCATGGGCGCAAGTAATGTAAAGGTCGATTGGAATATACCCTAAACGATATAGCGGCAGCGAGGTTCAGCGGCTTGTGCGCTAGCCGTGGCTTAAACGGGTTGCAGAAGGTGCGTGAACAGTTGTCGTCCGAAGGTGACCCATGCGCGGGAAGGCGGATGACGTTCGAAAAGCTGCGCGCAGTTCACGGGCGTGAGGCGCGGCAGGCCGGAAGTTGTCACAGTCCGGATTTCGCTTGTCGAGTCGTTGAGGCGTCCGAGCGGTCCGAGCGCGAATGCGTTCTGGAGATAGTCCCACTCTGCACAACAGCCAAGCGCCGGATCGAACCGAAGCGCGCCCACGTGGTCGCGCCGAAGAACGACCTCGTCAACATGCACGTAGTCATGCAGTTGCAGGGTGAGCGGGGAGAAGGGGCGCTGACCGGATGATGGTTGGCTGCTGGCAGAAGATCCGGGATTGTTGGGCGTGTCCATTCTGCGGTCAGAGTCAGCGAAAACGCCGATCACCGTCCGGTTCCTCGTGCCGCTCACGGCGCATGCCAGGTGCATCGGTTTGAATAACGTGTGTTCGCTCAAAGAACAGATCAGGTGCCCGCGCGCGAGCTCGATCCCTTGATTGCGCGCTTCCGCGATCGTTGAAGCCGGGCTGCCGTCAACAAGGTGGATCCTCCGGTCGTTCGAGCTAAGGCGCAAAGGCCTGCCGCTGATGTTCACGACGATGGCCTCCCAGTTGCGGTACCGTTGCGCCAAGACGCTGGAAACCGCCGGCTCGACCCATCGTTGGTCGGCGCCGACGGGGACCACCACGCTGACCAGCGGCGTCGCGGGCAACATGGGCAGCTTCGCCTTCAATTGCACGGGCGGCTGGAAGACTTGGCTGGCGCGCACGAATAGATCCCACAGATCCTCCAGGCCCTGTCCTGTTTCCATCACAAGGGGCGTTGCCGCCGCGAAGAAGCGGTTAGCCGACAACTCGTCGCCTATATGAAGTGCCGACCGGATGCCGCGCAGGTATAGATCATGTCGGCTGGGGGCGAGTTCGGTTGCGCGCTTGCAGGCAGCGACAGCAACCGCGTGACAGCGAGCCAGTTCGGCAATAGCGCTTTCGACTATGTGGCCGACGGCCCGGTCAGGGTGAAGGGTGGCAAACCGCTGGGCGCACTCAAGCGCCTTGATCGGCTTACCCGCCGCAAGGAGGTCTAGTGCCCGAGCCAGCTCGGGATGCCGCTGCAGGGCTTGATCATCCGATACGTGAAGCATCAATACTCATCGTAGAGCAGGCCAGGGTGGAGCACCTGCTGGGAAGGCGAAATTTCCTCATTGGCGATCGACGCGCTTACGACCATCGAGAAACGGAAGAACCGATTGTCTTCCGTGACGTACCAATCATGGATAGGAATGCCATCAACGACCGCGACCACAGGCCCCATGTCCCTGATCCGTCGAGATGCATTCACCACAGCGTTCATTTGTTTTCTCCTGCGGCGGCCTGGCATCCGCGCCCGCCCTCCGTCTTTCCACGCTAGAGGTCCGCGGCAATGTCCGCGCCGCGGCGCTCCATCCATTGGCGGCGCTCGCCGGCGTTCTTCTTGTGCATCAGCAGATCGAACGTCGCCATCGTGTATTCAGTATGCCCAGCCGGAATCGCCATTTTCAATAAACGGCGGGTATCGGGGTTCAGTGCGGATTCCCACAGTTGCTCGGCACTCATTTCGCCCAAGCCCTTGAAGCGCGAAATGCTCCACTTACCCTTGAAACCTTCGCGCTCGAGGCGATGAAGGATGGCTTGCTGCTCCGCTTCGTCCAGCGCGTATTCTTTGCGGGCAGGCCGCTTGCCCAAAGCAGGAATGTCGATACGGAAGAGCGGCGGCCGCGCAACGTAGACGTGCCCGCGAGCGATAAGGTACGAGAAGTGCCTCAAGAACAGTGTCAGCAACAAAGTCTGGATATGGGAGCCGTCCACATCTGCGTCCGACAGCACGATGATTTTTCCGTAACGCAGTCCGGACAGGTCGACCTCCTCGCCAAAGGCGTGCGGCTCAACCCCGATCGAGTCAGCGATATCGGCAATCTCGTTGTTGCCGCGGATCAGATCACGATGAACTTCCCATGAGTTGAGTGCCTTGCCCCTTAAGGGAAGCACTGCCTGAAACTCCTTGTCGCGGCCACCTTTGCAGGAGCCGCCTGCAGAATCGCCTTCCACGATGAACAGTTCGTTGCGCTCGACGTCATCGGAAGCACAGTCGGTCAACTTGCCCGGCAGGACAGCCACGCCACTGCTCTTGCGCTTTTCCACTTTCTGTTCCTTGCGCAGCCGCGATGCAGCCTGGCGCAGGGCGAGGTCCGCGATCGTCTTGCCGATTTCGACGTTGTCGCTCATCCAGAGTTCGAGCTGGTCGCGCACCATGGAACTCACAAGCCGCACGGCATTCGTGCTGTTCAGCTTTTCCTTCGTTTGGCCCTGAAAGCGTGCTTCCAAAACGCGCGCGGCGAGCACGAACGACATACGTCCAAACACGTCGTCAGCGACGATCTTCACGCCGCGCTGGCCGAGGTTGTGGTGGTCGATGAAGTTCCGGACAGCGGTAAACACGCCGTCGCGCAGTCCTGATTCGTGTGTGCCGCCAGCCGGGGTCGGGATGTTATTGACATAGGACTCCCGCACGACGGCGCTCTCGCTCCAGCCGAGTGCCCACACGGCTCCTTCGCCCTCTTCGGCGGCATCGCTGTTCGCCGGCGCGTAGCGTTCGCCCGCAAAAAGCGGTACCAGCGCCGGGTTCTCGCCAAGCAGTTCCTGCAGATAGCCCTTGACACCGTCGGCGTAGGACCATGACCGGACATCCTCCGCGCCGTCCGCGCGCTCGATCGTCAATGTCACCGTTACACCGGGCATCAGGACGGCCTTGGAGCGCAGCAGGCGCTCGATGATGCCGACGTTGACTTTCGGGGAATCGAAGAACTTCGGATCCGGCCAGATTCGCAGGCTGGTGCCCGTCTCCTTGGGCGGACACTTGCCCAACGTCTTGAGCGGCTCCTTGACAACACCGTCGCCGAAAGAGATTCGATGAACCGCTCCCTCGCGGCGAACCTCGACGTCCAGTCGTGTGGAGAGGGCGTTGGTGACGGAAACGCCGACGCCGTGCAAACCGCCGGAGAATCGGTACGCGCTGTCGCCATCGCGTTTTGCGAACTTGCCTCCGGAATGTAAAACTGTGAACACAACCTCTACGGTCGGTTTTTTCTTGACCGGATGGATCGCCACCGGGATTCCCCGGCCGTCGTCCGTGACCGTCACCGATCCGTCCGTGTGCAGGCGAACCGAGATCGTTTTGGCATGTCCGCCAAGGCACTCGTCGGCCGCGTTGTCGATCGCTTCCTGAATTATGTGGCTGGGGCAGCTGGTGCGGGTGTACATGTCCGGCACGTGACGGACCGGATCAAGCCCTTCCAGAACCTGGATCTGATTGGCGTCGTAGTTTTTTACAGCGGCTTCGGTTGCCATGCATTCCTCATATGGATGAAAACGGTATCGCGGGCACTATAGCAATGGCGATGCGCGATTTCGAATTCCGGCACGATCAGTGGAGTGTATGAATCGCGCCGTCCTGGTCGATGGACACGCTGGGTAGCTCAGACTGCCCAATCTTGACGGACATACGCACGCCCTCGCGCGACTCGTCGCGGATTCCGTGGAACACGATCGACTGCTGGCCGATGTCCATCTCAACGCGCTCGAGCGTCATGCCGGTACCGTTGGGTAGGGTGAGCCGCATTGGGGAGTTTGAGGTGGAGGCGTCCGCCGCCATAGACAACATCTGCCGTGCCCACGACCTCGTGGAGTTCTGAGCCTTAACAGGGGCAAGGATGCTTGACTCGTTTACGCCAAGTAGTGCCGCGGCCTGTTCGATCTGTCCGTGCAGGTCGCGTATCTGCTCCCGGAGCGACATGACCAGTTCACGGTAATTCGAATCGGAGTGATGCGTGGGTACGGCCGCGAGGAGGTCCTGGAGCGCGGCCGATACTTCAACCGGCAAGGAAGCGTGAAAGCCGCTTTCCTCGTCAACCAGCGATAGGCGAACGCCGAACACGGGTTGGCCGGACTTATTGCCGACGTACACCTCGGTGGACTCGACCGTGTCAAGCATGTGGACGATGCGCGCATGCGTGGCCCGCTCATCTGCAAGGCCCCGCCGGTCGTGAGATACAGCGAAATACCCGTCGAAAATGGGATGGAGCGACGTCGTCGCGTCCTCGCCGCCATGGTCGCCAACGATGTCGGCTCCCTCCTTGTAGATGGCGCTGTACTGGGGCATGTCCGACAAAAGATCGTCGATTGCCTTGAGGTGGAAGCGTTGAATCGCGCTCGACAGTTCCTGGCCACAGATCTTGATGTACTGATTGATCGCATTGGCAACCGCTACCGGCGGTGCTGTCAGCCCCGCCCAGTCGTCGGGGTTGCCGCCGACGGCCTTGATCTCGCGCTCGATCTTCGCCCGCAGGGCTTGGGAATCCTCGCGTTGCTCAGCGACGATCAGCGCTAGCGCCCACGCCGCCCGGTGCAGGAAGTAGACCGCGGCCGAGTACGGCAATACACGCGTCACAAGGAGTTCTTGCGTGAGCACGATGAACTGTTCGATGGCAGGAACGTCGCCGGTGGCCACGACCGGTACGCGCGCGGCGTGCTCGGGGTGTTTGATGGACTCCGCGAGGTACCGGTGAAGGACCACGCCGAAATCAAGATTGGCTTGAAGGGTGAACATGATTATCTGGCCGAGACCGCCGCTGATGTGGCGCAGTGGTCGCCGACATAGTGAAATACCAACTGCCCTTCGAACGTGACAACCGTCTCAATCGGGGTGCAGTAATCGGTCTTGAGGCCGTCGAATGCGCGACGCGCTGCGACCGTATATCCCTGATAGCGCTGAATCGCCGCGCCGGATCGCACGGCCGAAGAGCGGACGGAGTCGACGATGTATTGCGCCTGCTGGTCAGTTGGCATTGCCGGGGGCACATCGGCCGATTTTCTGACCTGGGCGCCGCAGACAAAGGCATTATCGATTTGGCGACGGTTGGGATAGATCACGCCGACCGAGATGCAGCCGTTGTGCATGCCGGTGTGAACGACCCGGGCTGCCTCGCCATCAATGAGCGTGTCGGTAAAGCCTCCCGACTTCGCCGCAGAGCGGACTGCGTATTCCTCGTCGGCGGACATCGTCACGAAGCCGGCCGCAGCCGCGGGAAGGGGAGCGAAAAGGGCACCCAAAAGGGCAAAAGTTACTAACGAACAAGGTGAACAACCCTGTGGATAAGTCTGCCTCGCCGGGGATGAACCCAATGAATTCAACGGTCTCATTATTTTGACGCTTTTTTAAGCAAAGTGGGTCAACGTTTCCAATGTTTTAACCTGTACGCCATTTCGATCGGATCCTCCGGCGGGGTAAATTCCTCCCAAGCGCTCACACTTGGTTCCGGAGGCGGGACGTAATCCCTTGTCTCCAGATGGATGCCGGCTGCAGGGATATCCAGATATACGATGCGCATTCCTGGATCGATCTCCCTCCATTCATCGCAGAACGCAAGGAATTCCGGCATGTATTCCTGCATCGCTGCGCGGACCTGCTCGCGTTTGGTGCTCCCTCGTGCAGGTTCGGCGATTGCCACTTCAGTTTCGGGTCGCTCCAGCGGCGAGGACTCGTCCGGTCCGCCTTGCAGCGGTGGTGTCAATAACTCCGGGACTGCAGCCATGTTTGGCTCCGGGCAGGGCGTTCGTTAGTCATAGCATTTCGTCGAGCCAAGTCCAAATACTCATCTCTACTACGCTTCTGCTGGCAAACTCGCAGCATATATAACACCAGGCCCGGAGCAGTGCGGCGCGCAAACAAGGCGACTTCACCCGTCATCACACGATCGGCCCGAACACGTATGCAGCGCCACTTACCGCCTTCGAAATGCAGTATCGGAGCGAGGATATAGAAGAAGTGTGACGAGAAGGGAACCGTAAAACGACCGAAAAGGGAACTTTAGAAGGTTTCCTGTATTAGCTGCTTATACGCGTTCTGAAAGCCCCCAAAAAAAGTGGCCTTTTGAAGCTGAGAAAAAATTCGCAGCGTGCGACGATTGTTGCGCTGATTTATGCAGCACAAACAAAGGGGGGCGACGATATGCGGTGGATTGCGATTGGCGGCCGTAAGTATTCGATGGAATGGCTGGAGGAGAATTTTCAGCAGGGCCAGGAGATATTGCGCGCAGCGCATGAGGCAGGTGTAAAGCCGCGCTGCCTGTGCCAGCGCGACGGCGTCCCGCTCTATGTGGGACGGCAAAGCCGGTTCTATATCGCCAAGATGCCCGAGTCCGGCCACCTTCATGCCCCCGCATGCCCATCGTACGAAGCGCCGCCGCAGCTTTCGGGGAAGCGGTGCTACACCGATAAGGCGCTCACAGAGGCTGACGGCGTAACACGGCTTCGTCCGGCTTTCACTCTGTCCGGCCGATACATCGTCGAAGGACCGAAGGGTGACGCACCGGCGGCGCCCGATGCGCGCAAGGTACACCGGGTCGGCCTAAAGGGACTGCTGCACCTTCTCTGGGAGGAGGCAAGGATCAACACCTGGCATCCGGCCATGGAGGGAAAGCGAAACTGGGGCGTAATTCGCCACCATCTTCTCCAGGCCGCCGAGAAGATTGAGGTATCTGGTGAACCCGTATCCGGCTCGCTGTTCATTCCAGAGACGTTCAGGAAAGACGGCCGGGAAGATCAGCTGAGCCAGCAAAAGACTGTGTTTGCACAGTACCAGGGGCAGGATGACAAGCGGTACTTTTTACTGGTCGGGCAGGTAAAAGCAATCGCGCAGTCGAAGTTCGACGAGCGGCTGACTGTTTCGCATATGCCGGAGACCCCCCTGTGGATGCCCAAGGAGGTAGGCGAGAAGAAGAAGTTCTTCCAGCACGAACTCTCGGTGCTCGACAGCGCCGGTGACGAGCGGTTGATCTGTGCGGCCGTGGTCGACGTCACGCAAAAGGGCTCGCTGGCAGTGCGCGACATCGCCTTTATGGCGGTCACCAAGGACTGGATTCCGTACTTCACGTCGTACGACCGAAAGGTTGCCGCCGACCTGTCCGTCCAAAAGCGCAGCTACACGAAGCCGCTCCGATACGAGGCCGCCGAAGAGCACCCCTTGCCCGCGTTCATTCTGCTCGACACCGGCGCTAACCCGACGCACCTCGAGATCATTACTGCATTCAGGAGCAAGCGCTCCCAACAAACCAAGATGGCCAGCATTGCAGAGCGCCAGATAGCAGGCACCCCAGTATGGGTGTGGGACATCGCAAGAACCGGCACCGGCAATCTGCCGGCGCTACCCGAAAAGCAAATGGAAAAGGAGCAATAAGTGAACGACGTAACCGCAACCAATGGACCGGAGGTCACGACGGTACCCGAAATGCAGCCCATTCCATCGCAAATGATGGACCTGGACTTGATTGAGCCCGACCCGGATCAGCCCCGCCGCACGGCCGCCGACCCGGAAACGCTGGAAGAACTCAAAGCGTCGATCAAAAACGTGCGGATCATTCAGCCCATCTCCGTGCGCAAGCATCCGACAAAGCCGGGCAAGTACATGATCCTGGTTGGGGAACGCCGCTGGTGTGCCGCAATGGCGCTCGGGATCAAGGCCATGCCTGTGTTGATCAGGGAAAGCCTCACCGAAATCGAGATTCTGGAGATCCAGATCGCGGAAAACATGCCGGGCTACCGCATGGGGCTGAAGCCGCACGAGAAAGCGGAGTGCGTGGCCAAGCTGAAGAAGCTGCTCAATCTGGACCAGGAGGGGCTGGCCAAGCATCTTGGCAAGTCGCAGGCATGGGTTGCGCAAACCCTCGCTATCAGCCAGTTGTCGCCGGAGATCGTGAAGTTCAAGGAGGAAAACCCGACCCTGGCCTCCGACACCACAACTGTCTTGACGTTGGACAAGCTCCAGAAGGTTGATCCGGCAGCGGCGGAACGCTTGATCGAGAAGGCAAAGACCGAGCAGAAGTTACCGCGCGGCGAGGCAACACAGGAGTTGAAGAAGGCAAAGGCAATCAAAAAGGGCACGCCGCCGCCGGCGCAGCCGAAAGAGCGCCGTGAACTCGACGCAATCGTGGGCAAGGAAGAGGGTAGTGATCACGACTTACCCTTCGAGTCGCATCCCGGCACTGCACCGCAGGAGGATCCGACGCCAACCGCGGCGGCCGTCACCGAATACAACAACTTGGTGCAAGCCCTGCCCGGCGCCGGCATGTCCTTCCCCGCCGAACCTGCCGCAGTCCCCATCAAGAAGGAGCGCGTCAATCGCCGCAAGGTGAAAAAGGTCGCCACGTTGCTTGGTGTGAACGAGGACATCGACCTGACCGAATTGCTGGAACGGCTGATGGACGAGGTAATGACCCTCAAAGGGGTGGCAGCCACTGAGCTGGAAGAAGTTGCAGCGTAACGCGCATTCAATCAAACATCGGAGCAAATAACATGACGGGATGGTTCAAGAACTTGCAGGTCTACACCCTGCAGAAAAGCTGGCGCATCACGCGGGAGAAACTGGACGAGATGCTGCGATCGCAGGCTTTCGTGCCAGCGGGCACAGTCGACATGAAGTCGACGGGCTGGGTCTCTCCCCGCGAGAACGACCAGCTGGTGCACGCCGTCAATGGCCAATTTCTGTTGACCCTGCGCACCGAGCAGAAGCTACTGCCCTCGACGGTCATCAACCAGGTCACCAAGGCACGCGCGGTCGAACTGGAAGAGCAGCAGGGTTTCAAGCCCGGGCGCAAGCAGATGAAGGAATTGAAGGAGCAGGTCACTGACGAATTGCTTCCGCGCGCCTTCAGCATCGAGCGCAGCACCCGCGTCTGGATCGATACCGTCAACGGTTGGCTCGTGGTCGACGCCGCCAGTCCGGCGAAGGCCGACGAAGTATTCAAGCTCTTGCTCAAGTCGCTCGAATCATTGCCCTTTACCTCTCTGCGCACGGAACGGTCACCGCTCTCATGCATGACCGATTGGCTGGCCGCGGATGAAGCGCCGACGGGCTTTACGGTCGATCAGGACACGGAATTGCGCTCCAGCGGCGAGGGCAAAGCCACTGTGCGGTACGTGCGCCATACGCTTGAGCCGGACGACGTCAAGCGGCACATTGCATCCGGCAAACAGTGCACCCGACTCGCCATGACCTGGGCCGACCGCGTGTCGTTCGTTCTGACGGAATCTTTGGCGATCAAGCGACTTGCGCCGCTGGACGTCCTGAAAGAGAACGGACAGACCGGTTCGCAGAACGAGGATGAGCGCTTCGACACGGATTTCGTCTTGATGACCGGTGAGGTTGCAAAGATGCTCGCTGACCTGGTCGCCGCGTTGGGCGGATTCGAGGCTGCGAAGGAAGAACAGAAGGCGGCATGAGGCAACGGTCGATGAAGGGCGACGCATGATAGAGAACTCGCTACAAGCCAGGAAGCAAAAGGAGCAACTCAGGAGCCTTCGCGACGCATTCTTCGGCGACATTATCGAGGCGATCGATTTGCGCCCGACAGACGTTGACCGCCTTGCCGGCCATGACAAATACTGGGTGGCGAGTTCGGCAACCAATCTGATTAAGGACCCTGCACTTGGGGCCTTAAATATCAGCGTGGAGACGGTGTTTCATCAGAAGCAGGTGCAATACAACTACGCGATCAACCAGGTCGGCACCATCCTTCGCATCGGGCTATTGCTGGAGGGCGACGCGCAGTTTGCCCCCTTGGTCGAGGGCACATTCGAAATCCACAAGCTCTGGCCGGGCATTGAGCCGGCCCGCCTGTCGCGGGAAGGGCAGATTCTGTATGAATGGACCTTCGATGTGCCCACGCTTTACGACTCGTGGTTGATGCAGGAGCGATTCATTCTTGGCATGCGTCACTTTCACTTCCGTGTCCTGCGGATCCTCCATGACGGGCTTGCCTCCGCGGATGGCAATCTCGACTTTGGGGAACCACCAATTTCTTTTACCTTAGGAGGAAAACAACATGCGTAATTTTCAGCGAGGCGGAGAACCGCGACCGCAACATAATGATGTAACACTACTCGCCGCCGTTGCGGCCGAGCTTTCGCATCAGCTTGCAAAGGCTCCCGATGAGCGTGCGGAGGCAGAAAAGGCCATTGCTGCAACCCTGGTGAATGCGTTTCCCAACCTCGACGCGTACGCACTAGCCCGACAGCTTGAGGAGGAGCACGGGTGGGGCTGCGACACCAACACGGTCTACGCGCTTGACGGGGCCGCTTCGATGCTAGCCGTCCAGGCGGCAAAGCAAATTGCGGCGTGGGTGACGCGGCACCAAATCGCGCCTCAAAAAGCGATCGGTGACGCCGTGTCAGTTCAAGCGTATGTCGGTAGAAAGCTCGTCGATGTCGACGGTGAGATTTGCGATATCGACGCTAAACACGCGAATTACATGGTGTACGTCCCTGCGTTGGGACACGTGCGCGAGGGGTTCGGTGTGCGCTCCCTGATCGTTCCCTATGAACACATTCACGATCTGGTTGCGGCTCCAG
The DNA here is from genome assembly GCF_058788695.1 of Noviherbaspirillum sp. FW303-A3. Taxonomy (NCBI): domain Bacteria; kingdom Pseudomonadati; phylum Pseudomonadota; class Betaproteobacteria; order Burkholderiales; family Oxalobacteraceae; genus Noviherbaspirillum; species Noviherbaspirillum sp. FW303-A3. The sequence continues at coordinate 216,972 of NZ_JBYTAZ010000002.1, read as the reverse complement.
AGGCATTCCCCCTGTCACCCGGTTAGGCATTCATTCCGATGGAGATGTACATGACCCAATTACATGCACCGGCCCCAGCCGAGCAGGCGAGCGAGCCGGTGGCCCTTTCTTCTCACCGCATGACGGCCGACTCGCGCGGCTACTTCGACATGCTCCGTGCAGCAGGACTGGCAACGGTAGAGCGTAACCATACAAAGAATGACACGTTTCTCGACATATCGATCGAGGGGAGACGGTTCAAGGGCGTCGTACTGCCGAGCGGTCCGGCATTGCATGAACATGGACAGCACGCAATGTGCCCGCTCGGTGCGACCGCAATCAAGCGGTTGGAAAAGGATGGTGCGATCACCTGGTGGGTCGCGGCCGGCACTGGCTTGCCTGTTTATGACATCAGCAACATGACGGACTCCGGGCGGCGTGCGCTGGCCGTCGAGTTCGGACTGCCGATCGAGCCGGAGGGCAGTCATCTGCTACTGGACCTGGATCAGGTGTTCTATTCGTCGCAGGCGCTGGAGGCGCTGCGCTCCTGGGGGGCACAGCATCCGGTAACCATCACGAATTTCCGGGGAAATGCCGTGCTGGGCGACTGGCCGTCATACGTCGCCCCGGCGAAGCGTTGCGCCTAGCAGGATGGTCAGGCGCGGTGCCGCGTCACGCAGTAGAACGGATGACGGCAGTCGGGCTCCTGTGATTCGTCGGTCGCAGCCTTCAGAGCTGCGGCCAGTGTTTCCGGCGGTTCGCTGTCCCACGCGTTGCGCTCGAAGCAGTGCAGGACCTTGATCTTTGCGAATGTCTTCTCCGCGCCGTGCACGTCCGCACCCACGAACGATGTCACCCTGCCGACCCACATCGAGTAGTCACCCATGTAGTAGGACGCCTGTATGACGAAATCACCCGCGGCAATCGGTAGTAGGGCGTGCTTGTCATTCGGTACATAGTGCGCGAGGACGTTGAGGGCACGCTTCATTTCGCCATTGGGCCCGGCAATCACCGTTGCCTCTCCGCGGTTGACATCGTGCGCTCCCCCTCGTTCCCATGCAGCGAGGCCGCCCACGAAGGAATGCTCAACGGGGACCACGCGCTCATCTGGCGCCAAGGGGATGATGGGAGATGTCTGAGACATGGACTTGCAAAGAGGAGTATCCAAAGTCGCATTATCCAACAAATTGAACGGACGGCGAAGTGTTGGACGCTGCGCGCAAATACACCGAAAAACGTAGAAATAGCGGGTGTTCGTCATAGGCAGCTAAACATTACAACGCGCCAAAACATTTTTGCTTCAAAAACACCAAAAATGTTTGACAACGGGTAAATGCGCTGGCAAAGTCTCACCAACACGAATGGAAGTTCTCAAAAAACAGAGAACTTCGGCAAGAGGTGAAAGGCCGTTCGATGAATAGCGGTCGCGCACGCCTCACATAACGAAAGGGATGGACATGGATTTCAAGCCGCGCAAACTCGAGTTCCGCGCAAAGACTGCTGCCCGACTTCTCGGCAATGGCCTTTTGCCATCAGAAATGAAAAAATTTGTCGAACGTCCCAAGGGCGGCGACACCTACCAGTACAAATACACCGGCAACGACCTGCGTGAAATTCGCGCCAAGCTGGGCGACGATCTGGCCGAGCGCGTGCGGCTCAAGGGCATGCCTCCCGTCCTCGTTAGCCGACTGTCCAAGGGCGGGGTTGGCAAGACGACCATCGCGGCCAACCTGGCCGCGGCGTACGCGGCTGCGGGCTTCAAGGTGTGCGCTATTGATGGCGACCCGCAGGCATCGCTGTCGACTATTTTCGGCATTGACGACGAAGACCCGAACCTCAAGACGCTGCGCGACGCGATGAAGGAAGAGGACCCGCTGTCGCTCGACGACGTCAAGGTGTCGATCTACGAAGACGCGACGCTGCATTTGATTCCCGCCGATCTGACAATGAACCGCTTGGAAACCGCGTTTCGGTCGGAGCGTTCGCCGGAGGGCGTGTTTACGCGCTTCATGAAAAAGAACGAAGCGTTCTTCAAGCAGTACGACATCATCCTGATCGACACCAATCCGGGCAGCACGATGCTCAACTTCAACTTCATGCTTGCCGCGTCGCTGGTGGTGGGCGTGGTATCCATGGACGGGATGAGCATCAAGGCGATCAAAGCGCTGATCGCCGACATGGACGACATCCGGGAATACAACAATCGTGTGTTGCCGTTCATGCTGGTGCCGAACATGTATTCGCGCGCCATGAAGCACTCCGACGACAACTTCAACAAGCTGAAGCTGGAACTCAAGGATCACACCTACCCGACGGCCATCCCCACCTACGCCGGGTTCGGCAGGCAGGTGCGCCTGCGCGAGGACGGCGTGCCCGATGCTGCTCCGCTGTTCGAATCGGAAATGACATCCGTCGCCTCAGAGGCAATTATCGATTTGGGGCTGAACATTCTGAATATGTTCGACAGCAAGGCACAGGGCGAGCCTGTCGCTGAAATGAAGGCAGCATAAGGGAGCGCGCATGTTTAGCACATCGAAGAAAACGTCCGGCATCCTGGGATTGGCCGGTAATCCTGACAAGCCGTTCGGCGCCAGCACGCGTAATGCAATCCGCGAGAATGCCGAAGCGAACGATGAGGTAACACTGTTTCAGCCGTACAAGGATGATCGAAAGAAGGAAGACGAGGCGTATTCGCCGAAATTCGCAGCTCTTCTGAGCAGCGGCTATGAACTCGGGTCCGTGGTCGAGATCGAGATCGATCGGCTCGACGACAATCCGGTCAACTCGCGCTACTCCTATCCAGCGTCGCTCATTGACGAGCGTGCGGCGGAAATCAAGGAACAGGGGCAGTTGCAGGCAATCGACGTCGTCCTGAATCCCGACGCACCTGGCCGGTTCATCATCGCCGAGGGCCATTGCCGCAAACGGGCGATGCAAAAGCTTGGCCGCACGACAATCAAGGCCGTCATCCATGACATTCGGGATAAGGGCGAGCTCTACCTTTTTGCCTACCGCAGCAATACGAGCCGGGACAACCAATACGATATTGACGATGGTCTGGCATGGGAAAACCTTCTGGCGACGGGAGTGTACGCATCTCAGCAGGATCTGGCGGCAGCGATCGGTATCGACGATTCGTCTATCAGCCGAACTATCAACGCGTACAAGGACGTGCCGGAAGCCTTGATGGCGCTCTACAAGGAGCATCCGGACCGGTTCACGATGAACTTCGCGTCCGAGTTCAACCTGATCTGCAGTGGTGCTGGCCTGGAGAAAGCGTTGGAAGTGGCCGGGCAGCACATTGCCGAGCGCATCACGTACCGCGACCTGCAGGCGCTGCGCAAGCAGTTGCTTGCCAAACCGGCTAAGCGTCGTGAGCCGACCCCGAATACGTCCTATGAGATCAAATCCGGCGACATTACGGCGGCGACGGTAACCGTCCGTAAGAACGGCAGCTTCGCCGTCGAAAGCGCTTCCAAAGGCATTCCACAGGAAAAGCTGGAAAGCCTGCGACGGGGAATTGAAGAGCTTGTGCAGAAAGTGATGGCGCAAGCGTGACAGCAGCGACCCGTGCGTCCCCACACGGCCTGCTGAACCGGGCAGGTGTGGCGATGGAGAAAACTCCCCCCATAAAAACTGGCGGGGAGTTTTTTTTCGTCTGTACGCATGTACCGGAAAAAATATAGCGGCCAACCCTCATGCGCGATATTGATTCTGCCGAAGGCGTTGATAGAATCACCTGTATATATAAACAGTAAGGAGCGTACCCATGAAACCGGGCGCCGCCAACTCTCTTTCCCTCCGGGATGTCGTGCAGTCGCTCGAGCGCGCGGGCATCGCGGTTACAGACCCGACGTTACTTGCAGAGGCGAGGGAAAGCTTTCCTGAGTTCCGCAACTGGGTCACGACGTTGATGACACCGGGGAGTGCCGGGTATGCCGAGGCAGTGGTATATGCCCGCTCTGCATTGGAAATGACATGCGTCGACCGGATGGGCTTTTCCCTCAAGACGGACGCACTGCTGCGTGAAGCGCGCCGGTACGATCCGGATTTCGCGGGGTGGATCGCTGTCCTGACCGATCCCGCCAGTCCTCGTTATTGCGCAGCGCAAGACTACGTCAAGACCATCCTCGGTACCATCTCCGGGCCAACGCGCCGAACGCTTGCCGACAAGCTCGACGTCAATCCGGCGATCCCGGTCCTGATTGCGATTGCTAAGCAGGAAGGCGACACGTTCCGGCTCTATGTGGACGCTATTGCGAGCGGCAAGCCAGAGGCCAAGGAAGTCATCGGGTGGGTACGCCAGGTCATCGACGAAACGGAGCAGAGCATCCCCATGGTCGACACGTCGGCCAACCCGGTCGCCGGCGGGGGACAGGGCGAGCCGCCGCTGATCAGCCGGCAGGGGGCTTCTCAGACCGGTGGTGCCCCGCCTGCAACGCAGCGAACACTGGCTCTTCCACCTGACCCGCCGGTATCCTCCGGACCCCTGGAGCGTGGGATCGCGGGGGATGATACAGCGGCGGGTGGACTGCCTCCTGCGCGAGACGAACGTGCAGAGTCCATGCCACAGGTCGCTGAACGGGACTATGAAGTGGGTAGCGCCAACACTGAGTATGGCCGCTGCTACCACGTCTACAACCTGGGGAACGCGGCACTGATGATCCGCGAAGACAAGACGCGTAGCAGGAACGAACCGACGATCACCGTGGAAATGGCGAAAAGCCTTTCGCGAGAGCAGCGCACCTTCAATTGGCGGGACAAGATCATCGTGCAGCTCACCGTGAAGGAAATGATGCACGTCCTGGCCCTGTTGACCGGGGAGATAAACTCGTTCCGATTTGTCGGGCACGGATCGGGCCGTGACAAGGGTGTTGAGGCGCGTGCGCAAGGCGACAGCTTCTTCATCACCGTGTTCAATCGCGAAGGCGGTAAAGGGGTGAAAGTGCTGGCAACGGACACCTACCCGATGATCGACATTATCTTGGGTCAACTTCAGAAGAACTATCCGAACATGACGGTTGACCTGTTGCTTGCGCAAATGAAAAATGTCGTCGGGCCAATGATGCGTGCGGAAGCTGACAAGCGCCCGCCGGCGCGACGCGCGGCATGACATACAAACGGGAAGGAATCTGATGAAGGCGGTATCGCACATGCTGGTAGGGACGACGCTGTACATCGGGTACGTGTCTCTGACCGGACGGCCGGTCAGCATCACCGAACTGGTCGCCGCAACAGTCGCGTCTCTCCTTCCAGACATCGATCACCCAAAGTCTGCCTTCGGTCGGGTCGTGCCCTTTATCTCGATGCCGCTTGCTGCGTTATTCGGCCATCGCGGGATTACCCATTCGCTATTGGCCGCAGCAGCGGTCGGTCTCGTTGGCGTCACGTATGGCGACGAGTCGGCGCTTGCGACGGCAATCGTGATCGGTTACCTATCCCACCTGTTGGCTGACGGGCTATCGAACTCGGGGGTCCCGTTGATGTGGCCAAGCAAGCGCAAGTTTGCGCTTCCACTGGTGAAGACGGGCGGATTCCTTGAATACCTGCTCATGGTGTCTCTGGGCATCGTGCTCGTGCAATACGTGTTGAGGAACGTCCGGTCGCTGGCGTGGTGAGGCGGTGCCGCAAAGTTGAATCTGCGGCGAAAGCCGGTACGATCAATTCATCAGTGAATTAGAACAATCATGGATGAATGGCGGCATGAGCAATCAGACGGAAGAACAGGGCGTATTAACGCACCAGCTCTACCAGCGACTCAAGGACGCGCAGCGGCGCTTTGGAGCGGTACGGCTTGAAATCGGCACCATCCTCCAGGCCTTCAAGGACAACAAGCTGTGGGAAGGGATCGGGGAGAATTTCGGCCAATTCCTTGAACAGGAAAAGGTGAACTCAAGCTTCGCGTATCAGACGATGCTCATCGCGCGCAAATTCCTGTTCGAGCTGAAGGTGACGCCGGCGGAATTCGAAAAGCTGTCACTGGTGAACATGCGGACGCTGTACAAGGCGGCCAAGGTAATCACGCCCGAGAACCGTGACGACGTCATCGATATCGTCACCCTGCTGCATGAGCGCGATGCGGTCGATGCCCTGGCGGAAATGGAAGGGCGTCTCCCTGTACCGGAACGAGTGGACGCACGGGTAGGACGTATTGTTCGGGAATTCCGTTCGCTCCCCGATGATCTGCAGATCGATTTTCTGAACTCATTACGACTGGAAGGGGCAGTAAGACCCAAACACAATGGCGGCACGCAAAAAGGCACCCAAGCTCACTCCTGAGGAGCGCCTGCAACGGCACCTGAAGGGACTCGGATTCGCGTCTCCGGCAGAGTTCGCCCTGTACCCGCCGCACCGCTACAACGATTACACCAAACCCATTCTCAACCTCGAAGACGCGCTCAAACGCGGTCGGGCCATGCTGCGCGTGTGCCTGGAGAGCAAACGCTTTGATTATTTGGCGAGACCGGTCCGAGCATTCATCAAGGTGACGGACCATTTCGGCAACCTCGCCTCGATGGCGGTGTTTGGCAACGTCTTTCCGTTTCAGGATATCGAGCCCGGCACGTGGATTCACGTGAGCGGCAAGGTGTCGATCTACAAGGGATACGACCTTTCCATTGACGGCGCAGAACTGATCCCTGCCGACCACGTCGGCCATCTGATTCCGGTCTATCGAGCGCGTCGCGGCGTCATTGCTGGCGACGCGGTGGCGAAGTACATCGTGGACGGATGGACGTCATACCGCGACACGGCGGTCCAGCTGATCTGTGACAAGGTTGGGATGAACGAGGCAGAGATCGTGCGCCAGGCCGGGCTCATGGAACATAGTGTGGGGTCCGTACGCGATCTCCTGCAGCAGTTGCATTTCCCTGATTCGGCCAAACAGGCAGAAAGCGCGTACCTTGCGGCACGGCGGCTTGGTGCCTATCACGTGCTCAGCCGTAGCCGGAAGCTGGCCGATCGCGCCCCTGACCCGGCCTCGGCCATCGGCATCCCGTGGTCAATGGTGGCCGACCTGGTCGCGCGCTTGCCCTTCGCCTTAACGCGCGACCAGAAGCTGGCAATCCGGGATGTGGTCACGGACCTCAACGCGGATCTTCCTATGGACAGGATTGTCCTCGGGGATGTCGGTTCGGGTAAGACCGCCGTCAACCTTGTCACGGCTGTTGCCACGCAAATGTGCGGGCGTCGCGTTGCGGTACTTCTGCCGAACCAACTGCTCGTAGACCAAATCTTCAGCGAACTAAAGGCATGGTTTCCTGAGGCGCCCGCCTACAAGATCGTTTCTGGAAAGAAGCCGGACGTCGAGCTGAAAGCGAACCCCCTTCTGATCGGGACGACGGCCCTGTTGTCGTTCATCAAGAAACATCACAAGGACTGGGGGACACCGGACCTGCTGATTTGTGACGAGCAGCAGAAGATGTCGCGGGAGCAGCGGGAGGCGCTGCGCCATGACGCCACGAATCTTTTGGAAACGACGGCAACGTGCATTCCGCGGACTTCCGCACTGGTGATGTACGGCGCAAAGGACGCATCGATCATTGCTGAAATGCCGGTGAAGAAAGACATCAAGACGCTCGTTGTGGAACCCGGCGAGCGCAAGCGCATGTTCGCAACGGTGAAAAAGGTCGTCGCCGGCGGCGGCCAGGTTGCAGTCATCTATCACCGGGTGGAAGGCGCAGGCGACGACGAAGATTCCAGGAAGTCGATCGCCGCCGCTACAGCAATGTGGGAAAAGCACTTCCCCGGCCGCGTTGGTGTCATCCACGGGAAGATGAAAACCGAAGAGCAGCAAGCGGTCATTGCATCCATGCTGGCACACGCGATCGACATCGTCGTTTCAAGCACGGTGCTCGAGACAGGGCTTACCTTGCCGTCTCTCAAGGCGCTGGTCGTCATGCATGCAGAACGGCACGGGCTCTCGGCGTTGCACCAACTCCGGGGACGGGTAGCCAGAAAGGGCGGGGAGGGATACTTCCTGCTGTACCTCCCTGATCAGGTCAGCGATGAGTCGCGGGCACGCCTGCAGCTCCTGGTCGACCACAACGACGGATTTACCCTTGCCCAGCGGGACATGGAAATGCGCGGGTTCGGCGATCTCTCCGAGGAGTCAAACGACCAGGCCGGTATCAGTAAGACATTGTTCGTCGGCATCGAATTGATGCCCAAGGATCTTGAGCAGTTCTTGCCCGCCGTGCAGCCCGCGCGCGCTGCTGCGGCATAGTCATTCCCTGTAGACCCTCACCGGAGCAAGCTGCTCGCCATTTCAGGAATCCAGAACCAAGCGGCAACGCCGGCTACAGCAGCCAGAGGCCACGAACGGACAGCCAGGCGCCAGTCCGCCGACGATGGCCAGCAGCAAAGAATCTGTGGGGCAAGGACAAGCCAGATCATCAGGTCGACCGCCGAGGGGGTCCAGCCGTGGCGCACCTGCAGCCATGCGACATAGCCAATGGCAGGGACGGCAAGCAGGGGGGCAAGGGCGGCAAAGGCGGCGTTGTACCAGCGCAGATTGGCAAACCCCACCGATCCCATGACGTAACCCGCGCCGTCCCGCCGGGGAAACAGGCTCAAGGTTCGCGGCTTGGCCCCCAGTAGGGCGCCTACCGCCAGGTGCAAAAGCTCGTGGATCAGCGTGCCGGAATATACCGCAAGCGAAAACAGGTACATCCGATGGGAAAGGCGGGCGAGCAAGGCGGCAATCAATGCTGCCGGGAGTAGGTAAAGCAGTGTATGCCAGTAAGCCGTGGTCATGGATGGGTCAAGGTATGGGGACGCCGTTTCGGGTATGCTGCAGCGTAACGGTATTCTAACGGGAGGCGGTATGGGTCTGTTCTCACGGTTGTTCAACAGGGGGTCGTCGAAGAAGAAGGACGACAAGGTGCACGATCATTCCAAAGGGCGTACCTTCGCGCCCTACCCGAAAAGGAAAGATCCGAACGCCAAGCGCAACAACAAGTTCGGCCCGAAAAAAGACTAGCGCCGGTAAGGACGACCGAATACGGTGGTGGCAAACGGCGGCAGCGCTGCCAGCATCTGCTTGCCGTAGCTCGTTGTGCCCATCCGCTTGTCGAGGATGGTGACCGTCCCTTCGTCGGTCTCCGTCCTGAGAAGTCGGCCTACGCCCTGGATCAGCTTGACGGACGCCTCGGGCACGGTCAATTCATTGAACGGACGCTTGCCGTTCTTCTCCAGCCACTCCGCCGTCGCCTCTTCGACCGGGCTGTCAGGCGGCGCGAACGGGATCTTTGCAATGATCACGTGCATGCAGTACCGGCCGGGCAAATCGACACCTTCACTGAAGCTGGCCAAGCCAAAGATGACACTGGCCACCTTCTTGTCGATTTGCGCTTTGTGGCTGCGGATGATCTCCTGCTTCGACCGCTCGTCCTGCACCAGCAGATGCTTGGAGATCGCCACGGGCATGCGCAAGGCGACGTCCATCATCTGCTTTCTGCTGGCGAAGAGAACGAGGGTGCCGAAGCCGTTTCGCACGTCGATCATGGAAGGCAGCTTGCGAATGATTTCTTCTGTGTGAGCGGTAGCGTCCTTCGGGTCCGTATCCATATCCGGGACGATCAACGCGCCCTTCGTCGGATAGTCAAATGGCGAGGACAGCTGCAGGTACTTCGTTTCCGGAAAGAGCTGCAGGCCAGTCTTGGATCGAAGCAGATCGAAACGCCCGAGAGCAGTCAGGGTGGCAGAGGTCAGCACGATGGCGCCGAACTCGCTCCAGATCAGCTCCGACAGCATCTTCGCCGCACTGACGGGCGATGCGTTAATGAGGAAGTCACTGCGCTTGTTTGCGGTGATGCGGCTGACCCAGCGCGCCATCGGCGGCTCGCCGTCGGCCAACGGGCGGAGCATCATCGCCCATACTGCCTCGATGCCCTGCAGCTTAGCCAATAAAGTGGCAGATTCAGTCAGGAGCTTCTCCTTGTCCGCCAGCGTACCCGCTTCCTTGTGGTATTCCGTCACCGAATCGATGGCCGGCGCCAGGACCTGCTCGATGGAACCGGAGACGTCCGCGATGTTCTGGCCGATTGCAGCGACTTCCTCAGGTAGCACGCCATGCGGGAAGCGCCAGGTGATATTGTCGCCGGCATACCGGCCGGACTTTTCCGCAGAGGCGGCGAGTGAAGGAGCGCTTTCCAGCAAGCGGTCAAGGTCGAGGAAATAACGGTCCAGCTGCTCGGCTGCGTCCGTAATGTTCGGGATAGCGGCGAGTGGGCAGGCCGACGAAAGCTGCGAGACCGTTGAGGCAAGGTGGCCGATCCATTTGCGCGACGCTTTGACCGGATGGTTCGCGGCGAACTGGTCGATCGCCTTGGGCGCGACGTGGTGGGCCTCGTCGAAGACGATGATGCATTCGCGTGGCTCGGGAAAGATGCCGCCGGTGGGGGATTGCAAGGTCGACAGGACGAGGTCGTGATTGACGACCAGGATGTCAGCATCCTTCGCGGCCATCCTCGCGGTGAAGAAGGGGCAAGACTTGAAGTTGCTGCAGGCGCGGTTTCGGCAGCCGTGCGCGTCGTTGGTCACCTTGAACCAAAGCTTGTCCGGAACCGCGTCGCGCAGCGAATCGCGGTCACCATCCCACTCACTCTTTTCAAGTCGCTTGGAGAGGTCGAACAGGAGGTCAATATCCTCCTTACGCGGCGGCTCGTCCCATACCGCCTCGCCGTCAGCAAGCAATGACCCTTGTGCGTACCGGCCGGAGAGGAGATCAAGCCGGTTTTTACAAGCGTACCGTGAGCGCCCTTTAACGAGGGCGTATTGCAGGTTGCCACCTTGGAGCTTGACGATTGATGGAATGTCCTTGAAAAGGATCTGCTCCTGCAGCGCCACTGTGGCGCTTGAAACGATAACCTTCTTGCCATACCGCTTGGCTAGGGCGACCGCCGGAATCAGGTAAGCGGCAGTTTTGCCGATGCCTGTGCCGGCCTCGATGACGACAATTGGGCGTGCATCAGGCTCATTGCAGCGGCCAATGGTATTGGCAACGGCAGCGATCATTTCCCGCTGCGACCGACGCGAGCGGAATCCCGGCACTGCCTCCATCATTTTCTTCAACAGTGCTTGGACTTCGGACTTGTCTTGATCGTTGAGGGGCATGGCGTCGCTTTTTCAGGGATTGCCCCATTGTGGCACCCTCTGGTGCTGGTTTCCATTTCTGGGGTGGGGCGCGATTATTAGCTGCTAATTGCCATCGCCTGGCTCGGCGCTGTTCCCGTCGTGCTCTAGTAGCACTTCAGAAACAAGCCCCGGCCTTCCCCAACTCGTTTACCCTCAAGCGAGCCTTTTTATGCCGCTCACGCTCACGTGAAAGGTGGGTTCCGCCGCGTGCAGTGGAATGACCTTGGCGGATGGAGCTGTACCGGAGGCAAGGCGGAAGGCATTGACAACCTCGGCCAGCGAGGCGGCCTGCTCCTTCAACGCCTCCGACGCCGATGCGGTCTCTTCAACGAGCGCAGCGTTCTGCTGTGTGACCCGGTCCATCTGGTTGATCGCAAGGTTCACCTGTTCGATGCCGGAACTTTGTTCCTGCGTCGCGGTGGTGATTTCGGTCATGATAGAAGTGACTTGTTCCACGCTGGCAACAACTTCTTCCATCGTGGCACCGGCCTGACTCACAAGCGCATTGCCTGCTTCCACCTTCTCGACCGAATCGTCGATCAGCGCTTTGATCTCGCGGGCGGCTGAGGCGCTTCGTTGTGCCAGGCTGCGGACTTCAGCGGCAACCACCGCAAAGCCCTTGCCCTGCTCACCAGCACGCGCGGCTTCAACGGCGGCATTCAACGCAAGGATGTTGGTTTGGAATGCGATGCCGTCAATCACCGCAATGATGTCCACAATCTTGCGCGCCGAGGAGTGGATTGATTCCATCGTGAGCACTACCTGATTGACCACCTCGCCGCCGCGCTGGGCGACTTGAGACGCCGACTCCGCCAAAGCGTTCGCCTCGTGCGCGTGGCTGGCATTCTGCTTGACGGTAGAGGTCAACTCCTCCATGGACGACGCCGTCTCTTCAAGGGAACTGGCTTCCTCTTCGGTGCGCGAAGATAGGTCCATCGTGCCCGCGGCGATCTGCGCCGATGCGGTGGCAATTGTTTCCGTTCCGTGGCGCACGTGCTCGACAATGTTCGCCAGCTTGTCGCGCATATCCTTCATCGCGTGTAGGAGGCTGGTGGTGTCACCCGGCGCAACCTGGACATCGACGCTAAGGTCGCCATCTGCAATGCTATTGGCGATGTCAGCTGCATACATTGGTTCGCCACCGAGCTGGCCGACGATGCTGCGTGTCAGCCCCCATGCGCAGAGGATCCCGACCAGTAGCGAGAATGCGGCAAGGCCAATCAGGATCTTGCGGCCGGATTGAAATGTCGCTTCGATATCTGCCGCCGTGGCGTCGATGGTCTGGCGCTGGTTATCAAGGAGTTCGCGCACCAAGTCCTGATAAGCATTCGCTGCGGGCATGAACGCGCTCTCGAGCAGGCGATTGGCCTCATCGACCCGCCCCTCCGCCTTGTGCTTGACGATCGCGTCGCGCGCAGCAATATAGGCCTTGCGCTTCTCGCCGATGGCGCTAAAAATCTGCCGTTCCTTGTCAGTCGCGAGCAGTTCTTCCACCTTTTTCTGCATATCGGAGGCAAAACGTGTGGTTGCGGCGGCGTCTTCGGCGAAGAACGCACCCAACGAGGGGTCGCTGCTCTTGGCGATTGCCGCGGTCCGGCGTACGGCGGTATGGATAACGCGATACCAGTCCGCGATATATCGTTCCTTGGCAAGCGGTTCTTGCATCATGGTGCGGGTATCGGAAGCAACTTCCGACAGCCGCCAAATTGCCGCGCCCGTAGCGAGGAAGGATAGGAGCAGGACCACAGCCATGCCGATAGCCAGGCGCGTTCCTACGCGGAGTCGTGCAAAGGTATTCATCTTGAGCCCAATTTCTATTTCAGGGTGTTGCTGATTGGTCGTGCGTGGAGCCGGAGCCGGCGTTCTCGCTTAGGGGTTGGTGTAGAACAGCGTTGAAGTCTTACAGGAAGAGCATTCTCGGTAGAAGAGGGCACCGTCCTTGCGAAGCCGTTCGGCGTGGCCTTCTCTTCCGCATCCCAGCTTTATGGGGGTGTTTCCTTCACACTTGGCACATTTGAAGTAGTAGCCAAACTTTCCATAGACGATGGTGACGTCCGTTGCCCCGCAGCCTCGGCATTGATGCGCGTACTCGACCTTGGGAATCTCCTTAACCGGTGCTGCCTGGGGTGCCGGTGGCGGAGCCTTGGGTTCCTTCGGGAAGCCGCCAAACTTTGCGTCAAAGTTGATCGTGATCGGGCGGTGCAGTGCGACAAGGTCACGCGCTACCTTCTCCATGGTTTCGGCCGAGACGGCGCGCGCGACGGTCCCAAACATATTGCCGGCGTCTATCGCCTTGTTAATTGAGTCAACCAAGTGGTCCGCCTTGATTACGCAGGACGAATCAAACTTCTTGGGCCGGTCGACACGCGCGGCGGAGGGCAGAAGGATGAACTGGAAGAATTGCGGGGTGATGGTAAAGCCCAGCCGGGTAGGAAGCGAAATATCCTTCAGCGCATCCTTCAGCACGGCGATATGGCGCTTGTTCTGCTCGATCGGGGAGGCCATCCCCTCGTAGGTCTTCTTGAAGTCATTCCAGCGCAGGAACTCACCGTCCTCCGTAATCTTGACGCCGGCGTGCATCCGTTTTGTTTCGAGGACAAAGCAATGGAGGAAGCGGTTAATGATCAGGTGGTCAATTTGCGCCGTCCAGCCGTTCGCCTCGATTCGAAGATCATGAATCACGCAAGCGTTTTTGGAATCCCTGAAAGCGAAATCGATAAGGTAGGCCGATTCCTTCTCCCCTTTGATTCCCGCTCGCACCTGACGCAATTCATCTTCAATTGCCGATCGCTGCTTGCCGGACGCTGCGGCAAGCAGCGACTCCAGCGTTTCAATGTCTTTGGTTCTGTCGTCTGCCGACTTGATAAGCACGGTGCATTCCTTTCCGATGGGCGATGGGTTACTTCCGGGCGGCGCCTTTTTTGAAGCTGAGACGGACAACGTTGCCGGAGCCTTCCCGGACATTCGAAACGATTCCCTGCACCGTCTCCCGTGGCTTGGGCCCGAGCACCGCGCACACGCACAGTAGCGCAATCAAGCCGAGCATCTGGTAAAGGGGAAGGAGGACGTAGCCGAATACGGCACGGTCAGGCGGCAAGCCTGCGAGCTGCCACTGAACGTAGAAGGAGTACACGCAAAGCGAGGCGATCCCGGCATGCATTACTGCTGAGCGGCGGGATGAACATGCACCACAGGCGCGGCCCGGGATCTTGTCAACCAGCGCGACCCAGCAGCTCTTGTTGCCCATGCAGCGCTTGATAACAATGTACATGGCAACGAACGGAAATGCCGACCACACGCCGAAGGGAATCAGCGCGGCCATTGCCAGGGCCGGATACTCGGAGCCGAGGGGAAAGGCTGTATGGATCATCGCCAGAACTGTCGCCAGAGCCGTAGTCGCGAGCACCAGTATTTCAATTGTCCGTTGCAGCTTCCGGTTATTCATGCCGGCTTTGAAGCGGGAAATCAGGTTGTGCATCGTTGCTTCTTTCATTGGGTTGTCATCGGGTTAAAACACGATTCCTGTTTCGCGCAGGAATCGTGAGCACTGGTTTCGGTCGATGCTGTATGTCATGTGCAGGTTCTCCCGCGCGCGCGTCATGCCAACGAACATCAGGCGGCGTTCTTCTGCGATAGCGTCGTACTGGTGATCCGTCGCCGTTTCAACGTTCATGGCCTTCTCAGACGGGATTACCTTTTCCTCGCAGCCCACGATAGCCACGTGGTTCCATTCGAGGCCCTTGCTGCCATGCAGGGTCAGCAGGACGACTCCGTTCGGATCTTCCTTGTCACCGGCCGACTCCGCCGCCGTCGTGAGATAGGAGATGCGGCGATGGAGCGGTCCCTTCAGGCGTTTCAGTGTGTCGACGGCGAGCTTGAGGTTGTTCACCGCCTTGTCGCTGTCCGCGTACTTCACCATCAGGTCGCGCGCGAGACACATGACGAGGTCGAGCTTTTCCGCATGGAGCGCCTTCTCCATGCCCTGCAGGGCAGATTGCAACTCCTCGATTGCAGACCGTACGTGATCTTCAACCTTGCTGAAATCCAGCGCAGTGTCCTTGATCTTGAGGAGTTCACCGTCGAACTTCTTTTTCAGCCCGCGGATCGCGTTGCTGGGAACACGGCACCATGACAGCACCTGGTCGAGGCTATTCTGATGCCCGGTCAGCGTCTTGATGAAGCCGAGGAAAACGACAATCTCTTTCTTGTCCCATAGCGAATCGCCGCTGGACCGGATGAACGGAATACCGTAGGTGAGGAGGGCGCTCTCGATCTTGTTTAACTGGAAATTACTGCGCGCAAGGACTGCCCACTCGCGCGGTGGTATCAGCATCTCACCGCCTTTCAATCCGTTCGCCTTGACCGAGCGGGCAATGATCGACGCGACGAAGCGGGCCTCGTCGTCTTTGTTCGCAAAGCGTTCGATGTTGACCTTCCCGCCGGAGCCTTTTGCCGCTTCGAAGCGCTTGGATACCCGCTCCGAGTTGTTGGAAATCACCATGTCCGAGCTGCGGACGATTTCGGCACGGCAGCGGTAGTTGGTGCCGAGCGTGATGATCTTGGCCTTCGTGTCGCGCACGAAGCGCATCATGCCCTGGTAGCCCAGCGCGTTGCGCCAGCCGTAGATGCTTTGATCGTCGTCCCCGACCACGGTGAACGCCGGCGTGCGGCTGTAGGGCGCTGCACTCAGTAAGCGGTAGTGTTCCAGCAGCCATGCGTACTGCACATTGTCCGTGTCCTGAAACTCGTCGGCAAAGACGTGGGTGACGTTCATCGGGGCGACCGTGCCGTCCCGCATGCCGCGTACGCACCGTATCAGGATCTCCTGGAAGTCGATGATCTTGTGTTCCTTGGCGAGCTGGTTATACGCGCGCAGGAGGTTACCGGGCAGGTCTTTGGTATCACGGTGCGCCAGCCGGCGTTTCACTGCTTCGAGGATGTAGATCGCATCATCCAGCGTGACCCGTTCGTTTTCCGGCAGACGGTCGAAGCCCATTTCCTCGCAGACCTGGTTGTACGCCATTTCATAGAAAAGGCGTTGCTCGGACTCGGTAATGATCCGGCCCATCTGTTTGGAGAGCTTGAGTTGCTGGATGGCGACGGAGTGAAACGTGCCGCATATGAGGCGCTCAGCCAGTGTCGCGCCGACCGTCTTGGTGATACGTGCTTTCAGCTCATCGGCGGCGTCGCGGGTAAAGGTGACGGCCAGAATCCGCGCATCTTTCACCCGGTTGAGAATCGCCGCCGCCTTGGCTTCGAGCAGCTTGGTCTTGCCTGCGCCAGGGCAGGCGACGACCAAGCAACTCTCGTCGATCGTGTTGCGGGCTCTCTCCTGGTCAGGATTGAGCGTTATTTCACGCAACAGCGACTTCCGCGGCGGCAGGTTCGACCTTCGCTTCCGCAGCGGCCGCCTTCTTCACCTTCGGCTCGGCAACCGGCTGGTCTGCGGTAGCAGCTTTCGCATCCTTCTCGGCGCCAGCGGCTTCCGCTGCCTTCTTCTCGTTCATGCGCTTACGCAGTCCGAGGAACATGTTGCGGCCCGAAGTGGCAATTGCGCGCATACGCTGCTTGACTTCACGCTCGTGCTTGGCGCGCTCCGAGTCGTCCATCAGGTCGTTGAGCCAGAGGGTCGCGACGGCGGACATATACTGGTCCGCGAGCATCAGCAGATCCATGTGGCGCTTACTGAACGGGGAGGTAATTGCAAATTCAACATGGCTCGGCGCATTCCATACCGGGGCGTCGAGGCCGGCATCGCTGATTTCCACGCCGGTCGCTGCCAGGCGGGCTTCCAGTTCGGCCTTGATTTTTTCCATCTGCTTGCGCAGGTGGTCTTCCGGCTCCTTGACTGCCTCTTCGCCCAGCAGGACGCGGCCGAACACCGAAATGAAATGGAAATTGCGTGCGGTGATGTAGAAGGTGCGCTTGTACAGGCCTTGCACGAGCGGCGATCCGATCTGCTGCGGCTTCTTGGCCACAGCGCCGGTGAATTTATCCAGCCACGACGCCTTCGCCTCGAGCAGCGCGTTGTCGCCAATCGGCGGCATATTGGTTTTCATGTCCACAGGTAAGCTCCTTAACCGTTTTTGGTATTGATCCCAGTTCCCCAAAAGAGGGACTCCACTTGCATGGCGATAATGCCACCAAGCTGTCAACAGAAACTTTTGAAATCCCCACCCTTTTGGGCAACTCTCAGGATTTGCTTGCGGCGTCGTTGACACGGGAAACCGGGTGGGGGTAGCATTCAATTGCCCAAAAAGCAGTTCGGGCCGCAAGCTAGGCGTTACAAGCATGAGCAAAGTCCCCCTGGGCACCGCAATACCGCAGACTGACTTATTACGGAGTGCCATTAGGCCTCCCCATCGACCCTGGCACCCTGCCGGTGTCGGCCTGCGCGTTTCTATTCAAACCCCTCACGAGTAGCAGTGTTTCGGCACGACTAAGCCTTATTTCCATTGCGGCGGCGTATTACCGCCTCAACGGAAATTAAGGTTTCTTTGTGCTTTGCACGACCGCTCATCGTGAGCGTGCTGGATCTATGTATCCAGAGAAAATTGAGATGGACCATCGCGGCCACCCATCTCTTTCAACTTCCCAGTGGGAGACTTCATGCTCTCCCTCCTGGGATGGTCATGGTGTCTTCTGATCTGGGGTGTTACCCCAGATCACAGCAATCGCGAAGCTGTGGTTCGGGTTTTCCCGGCCGTTTGCATCGCAGCGAAAGCTGCTTCCGTCCATGGAAGGAAACATCATGAAGATCTCTTACGCAGTTGCAGCTGTTATCGCAATTCTTGTCGGCTTTTCTGTCGTGTCTCGTGCAACTGACAAAGCGGATCCGTCCTCTACTGTCAGCAAAATCGAGAGCCTGCAGACCCGCCATCTGAATGCCATTAACGCAGCCGCAGCTCAGTAACATCTCGGACTCCACCAGGCCCTTAGGGGTCTGGTGCGTTCGCCAAATACCTTCAAATTCAAGTACAGCGAGCACTCATTCGATTGATCCCAACGGGGATTAACGGAATGAGGAGTTTTTCCAGGTGTGGTTCGCTGATTCCCTACCTACCCCGACCTATGCGTCGGGTTTCAAAACCAGCATTTCGCGAAATGTAGTTTCTTCAACCCCTGACGGGAGTTCGTTCAGACCTCCCTCCAAAAGGGGTCTGTGCGCCCGTCACCTCTATCGATAGGTGCACTATGAAGACTGAATCAATCCCTCGCGTCCATCGCGGGCGGGTACGGCATCGTCCCCAGTGGGACAGTGTCATTGCTCAGGAACGCCATGCGCGTTTCGCGGCTGCCGCCAACGTTTGTCCGAGCGTCTTTGTTCATCCGCTCCTTCAGGCCTCCGTCTACATGTCGGAGGAAGCGAAGGAGAAGGGTCTCAAGGACAACCCGATTGAAAAGAGGCGAGAAATCGTCATCCCCGGAACTGCCATCAAACTGGTGTTCTGGCAAACAAAAGGGGGCAATACCCTCGTGTTGAAACAGGATAACGGCGCCAAGCCGGGAGCCTGGGTCTTCGCGACGCGGTATCCCGGAAAGCTGTCGTTTGAAGCGCTCGTCGACAAGTACGAACGCCTCGCCGAAAGCTATGCCGATCGCCTGGCTGCAATCAGCACCGACGACGTTGCGCAAGCAGCGTAAAGGAGAGTGAAATGAAAAACTTTCGCCTCCCCGAAGGGTTTGTTCCGCCAGTCTTTCATCCGGTCGCTTTTTTGCCGGGCATGGAAGATCCCGATGTTGTGGAGTTCGAACGCATGGAGTTTCTCCGTGCCGCCGTTCGCCGCTTCAGACGCGAGCTTCGCGTCACAATCCAGAAGCCGCAAAAGGTCAAGCCGCGTGACGAACTGACGATGGAATTCGATTTCCATTTCAGTGCCGACTTCGCCCAGCTTGGTCTGGATATCGATGATCTCCCGGATGTTACGGGTGGCATCGCGTCCAATGGCCACAGTGGTATGTCCGTCGACCTGGAAAGGCCCGACGTGCATATCCGCAAGCCCGTTGTCCATGCCGAGGAGCCCGTCGTTACGACGGAACGCCGAGGCCGTGGGCGCCGCAGGACCAATCCGATCTTCAAGGATCAGGTTGTGTACTGGTCAGAGGCTGACAAGATGATCATGCGGCATGAGCTGCTTGAGGTGTCTTTGAAGTGTCTGGCTGGCTCTGGTAACGCGGAAGAGAAAGCTGATGTGCTGGTGTGGCTGTTCTGCCCGAACGAAGACGAGGTCGTCAATGACTTCTCCTTCGAACAGGTGTGCGCTCATCTGAACATGGATGCTGACTTGATCCGTTTGAGGCTGGTGAAGGAGTTCCGCAAGTTCATTCCCGGGGAAGAGATCATCTTCACGTTTGAGAAGTGGTACGACCACACTTTCAAGAACGGTAAGACGACTCAGATCCTGGTGCCGGTGAAGTACTCGCTGGACCTGACGGACACCAAGCCGTTGGTTGAACTGGAAACTCTAACTCCAGACGATGCACCGATTCACCCTGCGTGCTTTGACGAGCCGCTGGTCGATCGCTAACTTTTTAATTTCAAACCCTGGCGGGATGTACTGTGATCCCGAAAGGGTCATGGTGCTTCCGCCTACTCTTTTGCGCACTGCGCAGAAAGGCAATCACCATGGAAAAGCTGATCTTTACTTTGCTGGGCGTCGTCAAGACCATGATGCTGCAGCTCCTCAACGCTGTTAGCTCGGGCAACATTGACGCCGATGCTTTCGCAAAGAAGTTCGACGAGGTCACACTGAAAAGCGGTCTCCTCGATCTGCTTCCGAAGACCAAGGCAGCGGCTGTGCAAACGGCTGCTGAACGTCGTGCGGAGTTGATCGCGAAGTTCCAGCAAAAGGAGAAAGCCTTCAATGCCGACGTTCTCGGCATCAAGGGCACCAATCTCACGATGCCGGGCTACGAAGCGCCGAACGTGTTCGTCCCGAAAGTTGGCGACGACTATGTTCTGCGCATGGAGTTGATGCGCGTTGCAGTGGGCTGGGTCAAAGAGACGAAAATGCAGGAGTGTCTGCACTTGTTCGGGCCGACCGGCTCGGGCAAGACGACCTTCATGCTGCGCATTGCCGAACTGCTCAATATCCCTGTGCTCACGTACACGTGCCACGAGGGTACTGAGTTGTCCGATCTGATGGGCCACTTTGTGGTCAATGAGAACGGCGGCATGGTCTGGAAGGATGGTCCGCTCACGCTGGCTGCCGAAGCTGGCTGGTGGGTCATCATCAATGAGGTCGACTACGCCAACCCGGCGGTCGCGGCTGGTTTGAACGACATCATGGAGGGGCGTGGTTTCTACATCCCCGAAACGAACGAGTTCATCCAGTTCAGTCCGAAAACCCGAATCATCGTCACCTCCAACACGGCAGGCCTTGGCGATCAGACGGGCGGCTCCTACGCCGGCACGCAAACGCAGAACCTTGCCTTTCTCGATCGTTTCATGTCCGTCGAATGCACGTACATGGATGCGAAAGATGAGGCAAAGCTGATTGCCGCCGACCTTGGACCGATCGGAAACCTCATGCCGGAACTGCCAGCGAAGATGGTCTCCGTCGCCAACAAGATTCGTGCCCAGTTCATGGGCATGAACGGAGCCGCGAACGCCATCGAAATCACGATGTCGACGCGTGCACTTCGTCGTTGGGCTCGTCTCACCTTGCAGTACAAGGATTGGGCGAATACCGGCCTCGATCCCGTTCAGCACGCGCTGAATCTGGCTCTCATCAACAAAGCCTCTGCACCGACACGGCACGCAATTGCCGCAATCGTGCAGGCCGAAATCGGGTCGTGGACAAAACTCATGTCCGCTCAACCCGCCCAGGCAACTGGCACCTAAATGAAACACACCTGGCGCTTCGGCGCCGGGTGTTTTTCAGGAGATCAATATGCAAACAATCGTTTGTGCAGTATTTCAACGTCTGTTCGATGACGGCCGTGTGCGCAGCTTGTGGGCGATTGGGCTGGATCAGATCGGTCGTGTAGTCACGTTCACACGTGTCAACGGCGACAAGATGGTCAAGACCGAAAGCGACGCAAGTGCGTATGACACGCTGCTACAGGAGAAGGCCGATCTTGGCTTTCAGCCTGCAGGAATGTACGAAGTAAGCAACGCCGTTCTTGGCAACAGGATCGGTGACGTTGAACCGGAGATTCTCGCGAAATACACCCCTCGAAAATTGGAAGTCTCGACGCCCAATCTGTATTTTAGGGGTGATGGCTTGAAGCCCGAGTGGACAAAGAAAGCAGCAGAGGTTGCAAGCAAGATGTTTGAGTCGTGCGCAGTCGGACCACGCTCGATTGCTTTTGGTGATGTCAAGATCACCGAAGCGGAAGGTCAATCCCAAGGGGTGATCTACGAATCAGCTGGACTGGAAGCGACACTGACCATGTTGGCGATTGCCAAGCATGTCGAAGGGTTCTCCCTTGCGGACTTCGATGGCAATGAGGTGAAACCGACCGACCTTCAGGTTGGCTCGAAACATCTCTCCATGCCTGGGGTAACTCAGGATGTGGTCAACGACCTGGCAGAGCGGCTTGGCATTCAGCGAAACATCCAGAAGCTGCTGAGTTCGGTTGGTGGCGGGATACCAGTTTTCTCCCTCTAACAACCTTTGGAAACCGCCGTCAGGCCGGTTTTCCTGCATGACTGTTAAACGGTGATGAAGGAAAGGCGGCATTTTTGTGGTCTGTCCTATGTGGCAGGCTCAAAACGGTAGTTGAGATAACCGAGGACTTCAGGTCCTAGACTCAACATGTCGCAAGGTTCAAGGCTACAGGCCTTGTTTTCATCAAGTAATCTGGAGGTAGAAATGGGCTATTCAATTGCGGTAATCGCTACACTGCTAGGGTATTTCGTTGTTGTAGCAGTTACGGGGCATAAGGACGAAATCCTTACCTTCCTGAAGGGAATGAGAGGTTTGTTCATGAGCCTCGTGCGACTCTTTGCATGGCCGTTCCGTAAAGGGATGGAGATGTACAAGAAGCGCAACCAGCCGCAGATGGCGTCACAGGTCGTTGCTGCCCCGGCAGCGTCGACAGGGACACCGAAGCGTGTGATCACGAAGCAGATCACGGATGCAGCGCAAGTCAAGTACCTGATATTTGGCGAAGCGGTTGTGCCCGAGATACATGTCTCGTGTGAGCATTTGAAAGCCAAGCTTGGCGGTGAGACGCTTCAACTGGAAGCGATCTCTCTACCGAAGTTTGACCTCAATGCACTCAATAGCATCTTGGTGGACAGCGCGAATCAGGTAATGAATCTGCTGGAATCTCTGGCACCTCCTGCACCGAAGAGCGCAACCCCGGAAGCATCACGACGTCGTGATCGGAAGAATGGCAAGCAGAAGCGCGATGACAATCGCACTTCTCCGGCCGCGAACCCCGAATCGCAAACGACGCCTGATTCTTCACCCAAGGCAGCTGCAGCGGAAAACCGTCCTAACAGCGGCGGCAAGGACACCAATCCGGTGGTAACGGGCAGAGTCTATGGCTTCGGCGTAGACAAGCGCACGTTGCATAATCCGGACGGACCTAGCCAGATCGACAGCTTCTACGTCGATTTGAAGCTCAAGGATGGGCAGATCGCGCGGCAGTGGGGCGTCGATCTGGAGCGGGCGCTGCGTCAAGCGCAAGCTGACGTAGGTGACGCTGTCTCCCTCGCCAAGACCGGCAAGGTGGGCAAGAAGAACACGTTCCGCATCGAAGTGCTTCACAAGGCAGCTGCATAAACTCAATCCGCTCTCTCGCAAGAGGGCTCTCTCAAAGTAAAGGAATGAATCATGGCTTCAGTAAACAAGTGCATCATCGTGGGCAACCTCGGCCGCGATCCTGAGACCCGCTACATGCCGAATGGCGACGCAGTGACCAACATTGCGGTAGCGACGACGGAAAGCTGGAAAGACAAGAACACCGGCGAGAAGAAGGAATTGACGGAGTGGCACCGCATCACGTTCTACCGCAAGCTTGCGGAGATCGCGGGTCAATACCTGAAGAAGGGCTCGCAAGTGTACGTCGAAGGCCGTCTGCAGACACGCAAGTGGACTGACAAGGACGGTGTCGAGCGCTACACCACGGAGATCATTGCGGATACGATGCAGATGCTCGGCTCGCGCAGTGGTGGTGGTAACGGCGGTGCTTCCGACGACGACTACGGCCAGGGAAATTCCCGTCCGGCTCCGCGGCAGCACAGCGGAGGTAACAGCGGCAATGCCGGTGCTGCTCGTCCCGCGCCAGAGTATGGGCCCGGTTCGTACGACGACGATATTCCGTTCGCGAACTGGTATGCGCGCAGTGCGTGGTCGGCAATCTGATGTAGTTTGAGTGGCGCAAGCCACTCTTGTTTTACTTCACTCTTTATCAAACCCCGAGCGGGACATGCTATGCCCCGCTGTGGGCATGGTGTTTCCGCTCTTTCTTTTGCGCTCGCGCGCGGAAAGGCAACATCATGCGTAATCAAGCTACCAACACCGTTCGTGTCACCTCTGCTGCTCAGGCTGCAGAACTCGTCAAAGAGGCTCAGGTTGTCGCCGGTACGTCTTCCCGTCAGTTTGTTCTGATGGATGGGCAGATCAGCGACTTCAACGTAGCGTTTGACGGTTACGGTCTCACGATCGGCGGTACCCTCGTCGACAGCGAAATCGACGAAGCGGCCCGCGCCGGCAAGCTCTTCACCCGCGTCCTGAACTGACCTGGGGGAAGATCATGTCAGTGCCACAGATGGTTGAGGTGCAATCCTCCACGATCCGTGCCTTCGGTTACGACGCGACGACTTCGGAGCTGCTTGTCAGCTTCAAGTCCGGCAAGACATACGCGTACGCGAATGTTCCTGCCGCTGTCGTGTCGGAACTGGAGAGTGCCGACTCCAAGGGCTCCTACTTCGGTCACAACATCCGGGACACGTTCCAATACCGGCTGTTGGACGATGTGGAGGTAGAAGAGAAGATGGAAGCCAAGACCCGTCCCACGCCGCTGCGTGACCTCATTGCAGCGATTGAAGGCGGTATCCCGGTATTTCATCTCTGAACAAGGCTGTCTGGACGAGAATCCAGACAGCTTTCTCATGCCCACCGGGGTATGAGAAAGCGGATTTTTCGTCACCGCTCTGTCGGTGAACAAAACAGGTTGCTGGAATGCCTGAAGCTTCGCGCTTGAATCCAGCTTTTCGCAACGGCCGTATGGCCATTCAATCAACCACGATGGTTACAACACCATCACCCGCCGGGGTATGTGCACACCTACCCCTCGGGGGTGGTGTACGCGTTTTCGGCGGCTTCTTCTCTTGAAAGGGGAATAAGCATGCAGAACCAACAAACCGTCGCCGTCGCTGTCAACGAACGCAACCTGCTGAACAACGCACTGCGCAATGCCTACTCGAACCACTACACTGTGGTCACCGAGTTGATGCAAAACGCACGGCGTGCAGGTTCGCCTGAGGTACGCGTTCAGTACGACCAACTGCACAAGCGCCTGGTCGTCGAAGACGACGGCTCGGGCATCACCGATTTCCAGAACTTGCTCACCGTGGCCGAAAGCGGCTGGGGTGAAGAGATCAAGGAATCGGAGACGCCGTTCGGTGTCGGCTTTCTCGCCTGCCTCTACGTCTCCACCCACGTGAAGATTGAGAGTAACGGCAAGACGCTGGCTTTTGACACCAGCGATGCGCTGAACTTCAAGACCCTTGCGGTCGAGGAGGGCGGCTCCATCCAGTCGGGAACACGCGTCACGCTGGAGGGCATCGTGCTGGACGACATTGCCCATCGCATCAAGCAGCTGGTCACCGGTTTTCCGGTGCCCGTGTCGTTCAATGGCGTACACCTGGACAGGCCGCATTCGCCTGATCGCCTGGCGCTTGTAGATCTGCCCATCGGACAGGTCTATATCCACGGTGTTGACACTGGCAGCTTTGCGGCAAGAACCGTCTGCTACCTGCAGGGGTTCCGTATCCTCGATACGGATCGCCGCTCGCACTACAGCTACGTCGACCACGACAAGATCAACGTCGTGCATCTGGACTCCACGAAGTTTCGTGCACGGATGCCCGATCGCGATGTGCTGATCGATGCAGAGAAGCAGGCTGGCGTCATTCACGAGGCAATTGCCGAGTACTGGCGCGAGCGTCTTGTCGAGTTCAAAGCCAGCCTGTCAGGGCCGGTTTTCCTCAACACCTATTTCGGCGCCTTGGCGCAGTTCGGGTGCGTGGAACTGGCAAACGACGTGGGCTTTCTGCCGCGGGCCGTCCTCGAGACCATCGAGGAATACCCGTATCAGGAGGGCTATGGCGGCGCTGACTACCTGGCGGACGTCAAGCGGGACATCTCCCGCGCCGAAGTGGAAAAGGGTGAAGTCGTGATTGTCCAGATGGAAGATTCCATCAACGACGAGAACGCAACGGCTTACATGTTCGCATGGAAAGCCGGCTACATCCTGATCAACTCGACGCAGCTTGACGAAGGCCATTGGGTCCAAGGTTGGGTGCGTAACCTCGATGCGGCTGATATCGCAATCGAGGTTGAAGGCATCAAGGACACGCTCGCCTTCGAAGGCTGGATCTGGACGCGCGTTGCGATGTGTGACAGTTACACCCTCACATGGCAAGGTCGTTCGATTACGTATGAGGAAGATGCCGTCTATGACGGTGATCGAATCATTTACCCGTTGAAGGAAGCTTCGGCGGCCGTAATCAACCAGGCCAGCAGCTACATCGATGGCGACGATCGCTACCATGAGGACGATCACGACTCCGACTGGAAGCTGTTCGAACGCATGATCGCAAACTACCGATCGACGGACGAAGCGCAGTTGATGCGCAACGTGCTGTCGCGCTGCGACACGCCTTTGTCGGACCTGCCGGCCCTGCGTGGCAAGAGCTTCATTGTTCATGTCCAGCAGGACGGCACGGCAGTGGAATGCCTCAGCGATCCTTCTCCAACGATTCAGGCTGTGCAAAGTGATGTGACGCGCTATGTCCAAGGCTACCTTGCCGAGGAACAGAAACGCGGCAACGTGACTTTGCCTGCCGAGATCGACACGCTTATCGCCAACGCCATCAGCGCTTTTGCTGGCGGCGCGCGGTAACTTCAAACGACAGGGCGCGGAAACGCGTTCCTGTCGGTTTTTCGCGGGCTATGGTTATCCATGGCCTGCCTTGTTCCCAGGCGTGCGTGGGAAGAAGACAGGCCGAATTTTCCTGAGACTCCTATGCGGGTTTCAAGAACGCCGCCCTCGCGACGGCATCTCGCAAGCAGTTCTCTTTTCAATCCACCCATCTCGCCATCGCCTGTCCCTGCTCGAAAAACGGTATCCGTTTTTTGAAAAGGAAAAGGTCGATTGCAAAAATGGTTTTCTTCAATTCGGGCGCAAGCCCTTTCTTTTCAATATGGAGGTGAACGTGCAACAGTCATTGTTGTTCTTCAGTCCCGAGGAAATCACTCAAGCGCCGGCAGTCGAGGCGTTTGATGAAAAACTCGCCAATGCAATCGCAGCTGTAGCAGCCATCATGCTGAACAACCATGTTCCGGTCCTCGGCTGGTCAGGAGGAAAGGACAGTTCAGCCTGCGTGGTGCTTGTTTTCCTGGCTGCGCTGCAGTTGCTCAAACAGGGAGTCACCCCGCCTCATATCGTCGTGCTGAACGCCGATACCAAGGTCGACAACCCAGAAGTTGATATGCACATTCGGGGGGAGCTGGCAAAGATGGTCGCCTTCGCTGAGAAGCATGGGCTAAAGATCATCGTGCGCCGTAGTCGTCCTGCTCTCAACGATGAGTGGGCCGTCAAGATCCTCTCCGGGCGTAGTCTGCCTGGTTATCCCGATACACAAAGGGATTGTCAGGAGGGGTTGAAAGGCACGCCGATGGGGCGTCTGCGCAAGGAAGTGTTTCAGTCGCTGCAAGAGTTCGGCTATCAAAAGCCGGTCTCGATCAGCGGTACCCGCTTTGACGAATCTGTCGTCAGGGCGCGAAACATGAAAAAGCGCAATGAGTCGGACACCGAGGTGGTGGCCAACGTCAAGACGGGGGATTTGTTCCTGTCGCCGATCGCCAAATGGCGTGAAGCGGATGTGTGGGAACTGCTCAACCGTTGCGTCTCCGGTGATATCGATATGTACTCGGACTTCGAGGATCTCTATCGTATATACGGCGACGCCGGCGGGGGCGGGTGTACTTACCAGGCCGAGCGTTCCATCATGGCCAAACCATGCGGCGCCCGTACGGGCTGCTGGTCATGCACACCCATCGGCCGCGACAAGTCGCTGGAAAACATGATCGAAGGTGACGAAAGATATGCGTATATGCGCGGACTCAATCGCCTCCAACGATACCTGCTGGCGATCCAGTACGACTTCAGCAAGCGCAACTGGATACATCGGACGATCCGCCACGGCTACATCGCCTTCTGGCCGGACACGTTCAGTTCCCAGACGCTTTCTGATCTTTTGGCCATGTGCCTGACCCTTGATGTTGAGGAAGCGGAAGCTGCCCAACGCCTCGGAATCAGGCGCCGTTTTCAGATCATCAGTGCTCAAGCGCTTTTTGCAATTGACGCTTACTGGTCTGTCAACGGGCTGCAAAAGCCGTTCCACGCGTTGCACCTCTACCGTGAGGTGTACCTGCGCGGAAAGCGATTCCCTGTACCTGAAGTGCCGACCGCTCCGAAGGTGAAGATGCCAGAAATGCGCTTCATCCATGTAGGTGCGGATTGGGACGAGGGCGAGGAACGCTTGGTGACCGGGCTTCGGGATGTATTTGCCGAAGCGATGACGGAGTTTTCCGGCAGCGGTTGCCTGGGCACGCGCACGCTGAAAGGCGATGGCTTGA
Source organism: Noviherbaspirillum sp. FW303-A3 (assembly GCF_058788695.1). Lineage (NCBI taxonomy): Bacteria > Pseudomonadati > Pseudomonadota > Betaproteobacteria > Burkholderiales > Oxalobacteraceae > Noviherbaspirillum > Noviherbaspirillum sp. FW303-A3. The sequence goes on along the minus strand of NZ_JBYTAZ010000002.1, from coordinate 189,037 downwards.
AGATCATGGACATTCAGACTGCACCGATGTTCACGATCGACATGGAGGCTGTCGAGTACCTGATGGAGTTCGAGCTGGACTATCTGCTCGAAAAGCACCATGACCAGCGAGTCGAACCAAGCACCTACGGCTTCATGTATTACGTGGGGCAGGAACTGGTGAAGATTCACAAGGGCGACGAGAGGTTCTTCGACACGCGTTTGCGTCGGGCGAACTTCCGGTTGCGCAAAGGACTGGCCGGTAACTACGACCATGACTATGCGTACAGCTTAAGTGTGTCAGCAGCCGAGGTACCAAAGGAAACTTTGGAACTGATCGAAGAGGATTTGGGTAAGCAGATCCGTCAAGGCGGATTTGAACTCGAATTTGCTTAATCAATCATGGACGGGGCGCTCGCGCCTTGTCCGTCTCTTTTCACAGGGAGTGAAAAATGCAAACTGCAGCGCTATATTCGATCGGCCAGAACAAAGGCCAACCTCGTGTTTGGATGCAAGGCAATCGCCCGAAAAAGGCGGGTTTCGAGCCGGGTGTTCAGTACGAGATCGATGTGCAGGTAACAAAGAACATGATCGTCCTATCGGTTTCCGACAAGGGCTCCCATGTTGTGTCAAAGAAGCCGAAGAAGAATGGCGAGTTTGATCCGGTGATTGATTTGAACAGCGAGAAAGTCCTGGGCATGTTCAAGGACATGAAAGTTGTTCGTGCAATCATGACGCCGAAGAAGATCTACATTCTCCCGCCTGCGTCTGAAATCCGGAAGAAGGATCGGCTGGACCGGTTGAAGTCCAAACTGGAAAAGTCGGAAGCACTCACCGAGCTGTCGTTTAGCCACGGTGCGGGTGTTCTCTCCGATACCTTCAAGGAGGGAATGGACGAAGCGGGGGTTCCGGTGAAGTTAGCCGGCGCCAACGACATCTCCGGCGATATGCTCGAGCAAGCCGAGAACGTCAACCTCGCATTTGATCCGGAGACGAAAGTCCTCCAGATGCCACTGCAGGAATTGGCGTTCGACGAGTATGTGATGAGCAAGCTGGGGACCTGTGACGTAATCACCGCGGGCTTGCCTTGCTCTGGGGCAAGTGTTGCCGGACGCGCGAAGCGGAAGTTGAGCCATCCTGAGGACCATCCTCTGGTCGGCCATCTCGTTGCGTCCTTCGTCGCGGTTGTTGCAAAGCTCAATCCTTCTATAGTGCTGTTCGAGAACGTCGTTCCGTATGCCTCAAGCGCCAGCATGAGCATCATGCGCAATCATTTCCGTGATCATGGCTACATCTGCCACGAGATGATTGTCGACTCCTCGGAGTACGGGGTCTTTGAGAAGCGGAAGCGCCTGGCGACAGTCTTCGTTACGGAAGGCCTCCATTTCGATCCGGCGGACATCGAGATTCCCGAATGGGAACCGACAACGTTGGGGCAGATCATGGAGGACATGTCCGACGACGATCCGCGCTGGAGTTCTATGCCCGGACTCAGGGCAAAAGAGCTTCGAGACAAGGCTGCGGGGAAGGGTTTTTCCATGCAGATCTACGACGTGGATGCGCAGTCCTGCGGGACCTTGACTAAAGATCTCGCCAAGAACCGATCGACTGATCCGAAGTGGCGCAATCCCCGTACGGGTTTGCTCCGCGTTCCCACTACCATCGAGCATGCTCGTGCGAAGGGAATTGACGAACGGTTCGTTGAAGGGCTTTCCCAAACCTTTGGGCACCAGTGCCTGGGACAAAGCATCACCCCGGCGCCGTTCAAGGCAATCTCAAAGGCCATCGCCAAGATGTGCCGGCGGTTCCTCGAAGTCGGCTTGATCGCGCCCCCGCGCGTTCTGGACGAGGAAGGGGAAGAGGAGGTGCAGCACGACCTTCTTGCCGCTGTAGGCTAAGCAATCAACCCGAAGTCTGGGTTGCAGACCGCGCGCAGGGGGAAACGGTATATCCGTTTCTCCCTGTTGCCGGGCTGATTGACGCCGGTTTTTGGCCGACATACAATGGCTGAGTCCGATGGGACCGCCAGCGCGGCGAGAAGCGCATGACCAAGATCCCCGTAGTACCCATCAAATTGCCGCCGTCACAGGACGCGCCGGCGTTTCGCTGTTCCCGCTCAATTACCCAAGTCGCGGCTCTACGCCCGCAGCTTTGCTCCATTTCGTCGCCCCAAGGCGGCTATCCCATGCGCAGCCGTATCGGATAGCCAAGGATCTTCTGTGCCTCGTGCACGACGCTCGTTGAGAGCGCCACCCTCGCGGTGGGGACGCACTGTTACCAGTGCATTTCGCAATCTTCGTTTAATACCGCGCAAGCGGCCCTGATCCTGGGCAGTGGATACTTCAAGAGGTGATATATGAACAGTGATCTCGCGATCATTGACCGGCGCATCGTGCCGCGGCAAGACGCTCGTTTTGCTTCGCTCGTGTCCGGTTGCTATACGCTGCCGGGGATGCTGGGGTATGACCGCTACATGATTCCCTGTAGTGGTGGTGCCGATTCAACGGCAATGGCGATTCTGCTTCACGACCTTTACCCGGACGTGGATTTCCAGATGTTCTTCACGGACACGCTGGCTGAGTCTCCGGAGCTGCTGGCATCGCTCGATCGCCTGGAGCGTTTCCTTGGAAAGTCGATCCTCCGTCTGATCCCCAACAAGGGGTTGTACGAGAAGATCGACGACTACAAGGGCTTTCTGCCGTCCAGTCAGTCGCGGTGGTGTACGCGCGAGCTCAAGCTCGTGCCGTACGAAGCCTACGTTGCTGGTCTGCGTACTGGCCAACAAACGATTTACGCGATGGTCGGCATTCGTGCCGATGAACCAGAGCGTACTGGGCTGGTATCGCACGAGTCTTACATCGAGACTGAGTTGCCCTTCAAGGCGCTCGGCATTCGACGTGAGCACGTGTTCCAGATACTGGAGCAAACAATCGGTGTGCCTTCGTACTACTACTATCGAAGTCGCTCAGGTTGCAGTTGCTGTCCCTTTATGAGAAAGGCGGAGTTGGTTGGCTTGCTCGAGCACGATCCGGAGGCTTTTACAACCGGCCAGCGCTACGAGAAGTTGTCCGATGCCGATCTTGCCCGCTTCCCTGAGAACGCTGTACAGCTGGAAGAGGAATGCGGCGCTTCCACAAACTGGCTTACCTTGCCGATCCCGCCCGACGTCGATGCCTCCCAGGCTTCGCGATGGGTGCCGGTGAAGTGGGGCAAAGCACAGAAGAAGGATGAACCGGTGATGTCGCTCTTTGGCGGCGAACCAATGGCGTCCTTGTGGGTTGGCGCCGAGTTCTTGGTCAATCCTGCAATTGGTGGTACGGGTGTTTGGTGGCAGCGCATCGTGTCGTTTTCGACGACCCGCGCCGGCATCCAGGCACAACTCCAGTCCCACTACGAGCACCGCATTCAGACTCCGGAGGTCAAGCATCATCTGACCGTCGAAGAAATGAAGGCCGAGCTCAAACTTGCGTTCTTCCTGATTCAAGTGCCCCAACGGCTCATGGACACAGGAAAGGTCGCGCAAGGGTCGTACGTATGGTCGGGTGATCGATCCAGTTATTCGAGGCTGAAACACCTCTATCTCTGGGCACGACGTTCGTTACATGCGGAAGGCTTGAAGCGCGAGGTACGCAAGTATGCCAAGTACCAGGACAGACCATTGTCCTGGGGCTATGAGCAATATGAGCTGACCAACCGCGAGTTGCAAAAACTAACAGGCGAAGTGGGGGAGGTGCTTGGGATGGCGAGATTTCATCCTGAGGACGTCATTCATGAAGAGTACGACGACCGCAAGGTTGCGTGCTTCATGTGCTCCATCTAGTCGCATTTATCAACCGCACCGGCGGGCATCTTCCCGCTGGTGGGGGATGCTGCGTCCGGTGGTTTCATAGAGAGGAACCTATGAGAGGACCTGACAAAGCAGACGTTATGCGAGCGGTTCGAGGGCAGTGGGACTACGTTCTTTCGTGTTTTGTGCATGCGGATTTCTTGAATACGCAAGACAAGGAGGGACCGTGTCCGGTGTGCGGTGGCGCTACTCGTTTTCGTTACGATAACAAGTTCGAGAATGGTGACAGCTACTGCAGTCACTGTGAGCCTGGTAACCGGGATGGCATCAAGCTGATTCAGGATGTGACGGGGATGTCGTTCAACGAAACCCTCATCGCAATCATGGAAAAGCTTGGCGGCTCGACCGGACCGACGGAACCCTTGCCGGCGCCCGTTACGACGACAAAGAAGCAAAAAGCCTCTCCGGAGTGGCTGAAGAAGGAATTGAACAAGCTTGTGAAGGGCGCCCAAAGTATCGCCGCCGGCGATCCTGTGGACACCTACCTTTGCAATCGCGGGCTCATCCTTCCCGGCTATCCGGGCGTGTTGCGTTTTCATCCGTCCCTTGAATATCGGGACGAGAAGAAGCGCAAGATCGGCAACTACGAAGCGATGCTGGCTATCGTGCAGGACAAGGACGGCAAACCGGTCACGGTTCATCGTACTTATCTGCAGGACGGCCGCAAAGCGAAGATCGTGGATGCTGATGGTGCGGAAATGCCTGAGAAGAAGTTGTACTCTTCCACAGGCGACGGCGGCGCAATCCGCCTTTTCCGAGGCGACGGTACCAAGCTGGCCGTGTGTGAGGGCATTGAAACTGCCTTCGCGGTACACCTGTTGTCCGGTATGGACGTTTGGGCGGGAATAGCAGCAAAGATCATGAAAAAGATGATCATTCCCGCACACATCGAAGAGGTCTACATCTTCGCTGATAACGATCGTCCTGACGCAAAAGGTAGGCGTGCCGGCCAAGACGCTGCGTACGCATTGAAGAAGCGCTTGCTCGAGGAGGGCAGGAAGGTGGTCAAATGCTATGTCCCGCCCGCTGAGGGTACGGACTGGCTGGACTATTACCTGGCCAAACAACGGCAGGCGCCGGCCGTGCACGCGGCGTAGGTAGCCGTATTTTCATCAACCCAATGGGGAGCTTTCCCCATTGGGGAAGCTCCCGTTCTTTTAGGAGCAATCCGATGAACCAAGTACTTCAGGCCATTGAAGAGGCGCTGTCGCCTCTCGACGTGGCCCTTCACAGGCTGTTCGACAATCTGCCGCCGATGACGGATGCAGAGATCGTCTTCTGGAATGTCGGCCCGCTGGCAATCGTGGTGGTCGTTCTGTTCGTTCGTGACTGGCTGAAAGGCTGGAAAGGAACGCGCAATGGCCGCTAAATTCGCAGTTGGCTCCCTGGTCACCTGGGTCAACGATTACGGGTTGAAGTTTCCCGAAAGGACGATAAGCGGCGTCGAGGAACGGCCGGGCGAAGAACCCCGGTACTACCTGTCGCCGACAGACGCTCCGTGGAGTCCTGTGCGGGAGTCTCACCTGATGCTCGATTCCGAAGATCCGGTCGTCCTCACCGAGGCCGGTCACAAGATTCGGTACACGGACATCGAGGGGGAGCAGTGGTTCCTGGTGGGGTTGACCAAAATGGCCTTCCGAACCCGGGAACTGGCCGTGCAGTACGCGCGGGACAATCCGATCAACTAATCGCAATTGGGCCGGCAACGGTTCGTCAACAAACCTCCCGACCGGGATCTTTTCGCCGGCCGGCGAGGGATCTCCAAGGGAACCGAGGAGATCACAATGAGTGCAATTCAGACAAAATTCGCAGGCCGCGTCACCGTCATCGACCCGGACACCAACGCTCCGGTGGAGTTGGAGGTAATGAAGGATCCCGAAAGCGGCGCAATGCTCGCAATCGATGCATCTTACATTGAGCAGGTCAGCGAAGTGTTTAATTCGCCGTACAAGGACTGCAAGCTGCAGGCCCCGGGGTAACCAGGGTACTGCTTCGCTGACCAGTCAGACAACCAACTTCCCATGTGGGACTCATCTCCCACGTATGGGAGGTGTGTCTCCGCGGGGTCAAACACGGAGTTCACGATGTCTTTGAGTGTCAAAGTGCTGAAGCAACTGCGCGCGATGGTTCAACGCAATGACCATGGCAGTGCTTACCAGCTGGCGGCAAAAGCCCTTGGCTGCGCCGATCTCGAAAGTCGCTTCGCGGCGATCAATCGCCGCTGCGAAGAACTTGGGGAGGTTCCGCTTGATGTCTACGCGGAACGCCACGGGCTGTATCAGAAGCTCATGGCAGCTGCTCGCCAGGCGCTGAGTCCGAACGAGTACCAGCAGTTCTACATGTTGTTTTAGCACCATCAAGAAAACCCGGTCCGCCCCGTGCGGCACCGGGTTTAATGAGATGGTCACCCTCCACCCTATCAGCGACTACGCTAGTAGGGTGTTTTTACTTGGAGCGGAGATCATCATGGAAGACGTAACGCTGATTGGTATTGACCTTGGGAAGCATTCTTTCCACCTGCACGGCCAGGATCGCCGCGGCAAAGCCGTCTTTCGCAAGAAGTTCTCCCGCAAGCAACTGCTTGAGTTCCTTGCAACGTTCCAACCCTGCACTATCGTAATGGAAGCGTGCGCCGGCGCTCACCATATGGCCCGGCACCTGGCTTCATTTGGACACGATGTGAAGCTTATCAATCCCCAATTCGTCCGCCCCTTCGTTAAGGGCAACAAGAACGATTTCATCGACGCCGAAGCGATCTGTGAAGCGGCGTCGCGCCCCAACATGCGTTTCGTTACACCGAAGACGGAAGCCCAGCAGGTGCTGGGCGCGTTGCACCGAGTGCGAGAATCCTTGGTGCGCGACAAGGTCAAGACGACCAACCAGATCCACGGCTTCCTGCTGGAATTCGGCATCAGCCTCCCCATTGGTCAAGCCGTTATCACCCGTCTATGTTCCGTGCTGGCAGAACACCGACTGCCAGCACGGCTGGTATCCCTGCTGGAACGACTGCATGCTCATTACAAATACCTGGTGGAACAGATTATCGAAGTGGAGAAGGAACTGGTTCGGCAATTGGCCGACGATGACCTGGGCCAACGTCTGCTGGTGGTTCCAGGGCTGGGCCCGATTACGGCGAGCCTCCTGTCGGCGGAGGTTGGGGACGGCAAGCAGTATCGCTGCAGCCGCGACTTTGCCGCATCAATTGGGCTGGTACCGCGACAGTATAGTACTGGTGGCAAGGCCAACCTGCTCGGCATCAGCAAGCGTGGCGACAAGCACCTTCGGCAGTTGTTAGTGCAATGCGCCCGTGCCTATATGCAGCGCCTTGACCGACAAACCGGTCGCCTCGCAGAGTGGGTACGCGAGCTGCTGTTGCGGCGCCATTCCAATGTAGTTGCCTGCGCACTGGCCAACAAGCTGGCGCGCATGGCGTGGTCGATGGCAGCCAAGCATACCCAATACCGGACCGAGGGTGCCGTAGCATAATTCCCGGTCCATCCTGCAGTAGATTTGACACACCCAACTGGTTTTGCGACTGAAGAAATTGGATGACATGAACGGCACACCGGCCTGACGGACAACCTGTCAAATAAATGGGCTCTTTGAAGCCGCGGGTTTTTTTAGGACTGTCAGGCGCGATTCTCATCGTGGCGCGGAGCACTGCTCCAAATGACGCCGGATAGATTTATGCAAGCCACTTCATATCGTCTGAACTCCCAGTTGCAAATAGGAGGGTGACCATAGATTTTTATTTGCGTAGTCGATGCGCATATGTTCCACTGGGTGACACTTTGTCCATGTGGGAGTGAGTGGACACGATAAAATTGATGCCCGCCAACCAGAGAGACCGTCATGCCAATCCAGATCATCGCCGATGCAAAAGAATCCCGCTCCGACATCATTCGGCTGTTACGCAATGACCCGGATGTCGAGTTGGAGGTGCGCGAACTCTCCGCAGGCGACTACATCGTCGCTGATGCTTATCCCATTGAACGCAAGGCGGCGACGGACTTCATTGCGAGCATCCTGGACAAAAGGCTCTTCGAGCAGGTCGCTAAGATGAAGTCGGAATTCGGCAAGGCCGCGTTCCTGATCGAAGGCGATATTTATTCGACCCGCTCGGCGATGGCGCCCGAAGCGCTGCATGGCGCAATCTCGTATTTGACGGCCATTGAGGGAGCGACGTTGATCCCCAGTCCCAATCCGGCGGCGTCCGCATCGTTGATCAAGACGGTCGGACGGCACCTGACGGAGGGTCTGGGCTATGACATCAGCTATCGGACCGCCAAGCCCAAGGACATGCGCCTTCAAGCTGCCTTCCTCATCGAGGGGTTTCCGGGGGTCGGTCCGACTGGCGCCAAGAAGCTGCTCGCCCATTTCGGGTCAGTGCAGGCCATTTTCGCTGCATCGGTCGATGAATTGAAGCGCGCACCGGGCGTGGGCGACAAGACGGCCAGGGGCATTCGCGCTGTCATTGAAGCCACGCTGTAGCACCGCGACAGGGATTGTCTGTCACTGAATGACGCCGATATAGAAGCGCGGAGACGGTCCAGTCCGGCGCTTTTCTTCATTCTGATGGTCGCTGACACCCTTTGGCCCTTGTAAAGGGCCCAATCGGGCAGCTTTAAGCCATTGACATGCGGCACCATACTTGGCAAGATGACCCTGCCTGATAAAGGCCGCCAGCGCGGCGAGAAGCGCATATTTCAAAGTCTGTTCTCAATTCTCCTAGCGCCGCCAGCAATGGTGGGCGTTATTCATTTCGAGCACCCCCAACGTGTGCTTTCTCGTGGCCTTCCCGTCACCGGAAAGCACAGGCTTTTTGGGTGTTTCTCCGCTGGTAGTAGCCCAATCTGACACGCCTATGTGCGTGTTATCACCAGCATCTCGAAAATTCTCCCAAAGCAATCCGTGCTGAGGGTCTTACCGTTTTCCCCGTTGCGGGAGTCTTCCTGAACCTCCCGCAAAAGGGGGTTGAGGTGGGCTCCTTTGGTGGGGTTTCTTTTAGGAGAAGTGAAATGAAACAGCAACTCAACGACATCTCGCCGATCGCCGCCCTCTTGGGTGACTGCATGGTCGGGATCCCCGAGCAGCCCATTAGCCTGCCGGTTTTAATCGAGAAATATGCTAAAGGCGAAGAAAACAGCGTCGACCAGGTGCGTGAGCGCGTGGCAGCTGCAATCGCCGCCATGGAAAAGCCCGCTGACCAGGATTACTGGAAAGAGGTGTTTTACCTGGCACAGCGCGCAGGGTTGATTCCGGCCGGACGCATTGCGTCTGCTGCTGGTACCGACCTGATGGCCACGTTGATCAACTGCTTTGTGCAGCCGATCAGCGATTCCATTACCGGTTCCGCGCAAGCGGTTTCTGTAGTGAACGGAAAGGCTGTACCCGGCGCGACTAAGGTTGGCATTTACGATGCTTTGGCCGAGGCCGCAGAAACAATGCGGCGCGGTGGCGGCGTGGGATACGACTTTTCACAGATTCGCCCCAGAGGCGCGTATGTGAAGAGCACGAACTCCACGGCGTCCGGCCCGGTGAGCTACATGAAGGTGTTCGACAAGTCTTGCGAGACAGTCGAATCGGCTGGCGCGCGCCGCGGTGCCCAAATGGGTGCTCTGCGTATCGACCATCCGGACATCCTCGAGTTCATCGACGCGAAGCTGGTCAAGAGCCTCTCCAACTTCAACCTTTCCGTGGGTGTGCGTGACGCGTTCATGCATGCGCTCGAGCAGGATGAGGAAATCGAGCTGTGGCATGCCGCCATGCCGCGCGATACGTCCAAGGCGTACCAGCGTGAAGATGGCATGTGGGTGTACAAGAAGGTCAAGGCCAGCGAAATCTGGAACCGGATCATGAAGAACACCTACGACGCTGCAGAACCGGGCGTGCTTTTCCTTGACCGCATCAATACGGACAACAATCTCTCGTACTGTGAAGTAATCGAGACGACCAATCCGTGTGGCGAGCAACCTTTGCCGGACTACGGTTGCTGCGATCTGGGGGCAATCAACCTGCCCCAGCTCGTTCGCGATCCGTTCACGCCGCAAGCTAAATTCGATTTCGCTGCTTACGCGGCGCTCATTCGAATCGGCGTACGCCTGCTCGACAACGTGCTCGACGCTACGGTCTGGCCGTTGGAGAAGCAGAAGGCCGAGGCAATGGCAAAACGTCGCGTCGGACTCGGTTTCACTGGTCTGGGCGATGCGCTTATCATGTTGGGGTTGCCGTATAACTCAGCTGAAGGGGCAGAAATGGCCCGGAAGATCGCAGAGTTCAAGCGCAACACCGCGTACATGGCGAGCGTGGAATTGGCCAAGGAAAAGGGCCCGTTCCCGTTGTTCGACGCTGAAAAGTATCTCAGCAACGGCACATTCGCTTCGCGTCTGCCGGACGACATCAAGCAAGCAATCAGGGAGCATGGCATCCGTAACAGCCACCTCTTGTCGATCGCTCCAACTGGCACCATCAGCCTCGCATTCGCCGGAAACGCCTCGAACGGAATTGAACCTGCTTTCTCTTGGTTCTATACCCGCACGAAGCGCGAAGGTGACGGCAGCAAGGTTGACTACCTGGTTGAAGATCTCGCCTACGCCATCTACCGCCGTATGAAGGGTATTGGTGACAAGGTAGAGGTAGTTCCTTTCTGCTCCGAATCCAGTGTTGAGCCGGGCACGGTGTATCAGGAGGGCGGTGTCGACAAAGTGATGTTGCCTGCTGCTTTCGTGAGTGCGCTGGAGATGTCAGCCGGTGCTCACCTGACGGTCCTCAAGGAAGTCGCCCCGTATATCGACACGGCGATTTCGAAAACCATCAATGTCCCGGAGGAATACCCCTTCGAAGACTTTGTTGGCATCTACATGCAGGCCTGGAAAGCCGGTGTCAAGGGTGTCACGACCTACCGTCCGAACTCGATCACGGGTGCGGTGCTGTCGGTCGACAAACCCAAAGCAGAAGGTCAGGAAGCTGCAGCAGCGCCAGTGGAACCGGTGCTGGTAGATGAGGATCCGATTCGCAAGCCCATTGCGAAGCGGCCCGACGGTGCGCTGCCGGCGGTGAACATCAAGATGCGTTACAAGAGCAACTGGGAGCCGAAAAGCCTGTACATCAGCGTGGCATTCATGGAAGTCGATGGCGTCCATGAAGGCAAGCCGGTGAAGATCGAAAGGCCGATCGAGTTCTTCCTGCCTGCTGGCCAAAGCGAGGAAACGACGGAATGGGTCTCTGCATGCATGCGTATGCTGAGTCTTTCTGCCCGTGGTGGATTTGCTGCGGAAGCTCTTGCAAATCTGCGCCAGGTTGCCGGCAACGGCAACGTGCAGTTCGGTGAGATTGTGAAGCCAGATGGTGAGCGGGTTCCGCGCACCCATCGTTCGGAAGTTGCTGCGATCGCCTTTGGCATCCAGCAGTATCTGGCCGATGTCGGTTTCTTGGATGCCGACGGCAATCAAGTTCCGGTCCGTGTTCTTGCGAAGCAGTACGCGCAAAAATGCAATGGCCTGAACGTGGTTGAAGTCACTCCGGAATCGGATATGGTTGGCGCCGACAGCGGCATCGCCCCGAAGAACAAGGTGATGGCTGGTAAGGAGTGCAAGTCGTGCGGAGCGCGAGCTGTTATACGCAAAGATGGATGTGAGTTCTGCACCCATTGCGGCGAAGTCGGAGCTTGCGGCTGATGCTTTTTTCAACGCGCAAAAAATAAAAAGTTTCCGCGAGGAAACTCGGTGGATTGTCAGTACAGGGATCTCTCCCTGTGCTGGCAAAACCACTCAGGCAACGGTCAGAGTTCTAGCTGGTGAGGTCGATTGACTTCAGCAGCAAGAATTTTGTGAGTGTGCCTATGTGCATGCTAACAAGCTGGATTCAACTCCAGCATTTCGAAATAAGGGCGGCAACGTCCTTTCTACCTTGCCTTCGGCATCACCGAAGGTAATTCAACCCGCGCGGGATGTATTGTGATCCCGTCAGGGCTCATGGTGCTTCCGCGTTTTCATTCTTTGCCTTCGGGCGGAAAGGAAGCATTATGAAAGACCTCGTTCAAGTCGCAGCTGAAAACCTCGTCGGCATCTACCTGGACATCGACATTCCCGAAGCATCGCGGAAGGTCGACCTGGAAGAGTTCGGCATCAAGGTCAACGAGCTGCCGGCGTCTGCGCTGGTGGAAATCGAAGGGGCCAAGCTGATTGATCCCACCGAGCTGCGGGTTTTCCGCACCATCAAGCAACGCATGTGGCGTGCTTATAACGCTCCCGGCCTGAAGTTCATGGGTGGGCGCGCAATGAGCAAGCCGACCGCTGAAAAGCTCTGCAAAGTGCTTGAAGCGGAGATCGAAGTGGCCAACGCCAAGAAGCAGGAGTTTACCGACTCCTTCTGGGCCAAGGCTCACGCATGGGCTGAGAAGCATCCGCAGTTCAAGGAAGCGCTGGAGAAGGCGTTGGCTGACGTCGGAAACATCGGCGACAGGATCAAGTTCGACTACGTGCCTTTTCCGATTGGCACGCTGTCGGATGTCGATTCGCCGATGAACCAGAAGATCGAAGGCCAGATCCTCGGCTTGACCGACCAGTTGTTCGCCAAGAACGCTGCTCGTGCTGCCGAAATCTGGCGCGACTCGTTCCATGAGGAACGCGGCGCGGGTGAAGACAAGACGAATGTGCTGCGTTCCGCAGTACGCGCGTCTGTCCTCGGCCCGATCCGCGAGCTGCGTGACAACTTCGCCGATCTCGCTTTTATCGACAACAGGGCAGAGCCCGTGGTGAATTACATCAACCACGTGCTCGGTGCATTGCCCGCGGAAGGTCCGTACGAAGGTAAGGACCTGAATGCTCTCCAGATGCTCGTCTTGACGCTGAAAAACGCCGATATGACGAAGGAAATGGGTGAAGCAATCCGCAACGGCATGCATGTCAACGACGTCAATGCGTTCGTTGCCCCGTTCCTCGGGATCGCAACGCAGAATACGGTGCAAGCCGCTCTGCCGATCGAGCCTGAAGAAGCTGCAGCCGCGGCGCCCGAAACGACCGAAGCTGTTCTCCCGGTCGTGGAAGTCGAAGTGGTGTCTCAAACCGTTGAAACTGACCTGGTGATCAACACCAAGTCGGAGGAAATGGCTGTTCCGACAACGCTGGGATTCTCGATCCCGGTGTTCGCATAACTCCTGCCGCAACAGGACCTTAACTGGCCTCTCTCCGTTGCGGTGGGAGAGGCTTTTCTTTCCTTGAAAGGGAATGAAAATGCGTTTATTCGGAATCGATATAAATAACTTCCGGCCGGAAGACTTCATCAAGTCGATGCCCATCTTCGCCGCCATGCTGACCGCTTCCGATTCGATTCGAAAGTGGATTGTGGGTGGCAAGGAAGCAAAGACGGATGCCAAGACAGTTTGGCTGCCAGGTATCGTCATCAAGTCCGCTCGCGAAGCTATGGCCTTTCTCGGCTATGCAGTCCATGAACTTGGACATCGCTTTACGGATATGGCGGTACTCAAGCAAATCAAGTCTCCGTTGCAGATGCACCTGTGGAACTCGCTGGAAGACTGTGCTCGCGATACACAGCAGCACCAGCTCCATCCGGGCTCAAAGGAAATTCTGGACTCGCTCGCGCAATACCTGATCGAGGAAGGAGATGAAGCGCGGCCAGTCAAGACGATGCAGCCGGTGCAGTTGATCCAGATGTTCATCCAATACCGCTTGCGGTGTTCGATGGTCGGTGAAGAAGCGTATGCAGAATACGCCGACATCGCCGAACAACTGGTCGCTGAGCTGATACCTGCCTCGACCATGACCAAGCTGCGCGCGCTGATGTTCCAGGTCAAACCGACCTCCGACTCGTGGGAAGTCCTTGATATTGCAAATCAGATCATCGAGATGCTGAAGGAAGAAAACGAGAAGTGGAAGGAAGACCAACAGCAGCAACAGCAGCAACAGCAGCAACAGCAACAGCAGCAACAGCAGCAACAGCAGCAACAGCAGCAACAGCAGCAGGGTCAGCCTCAGCAAGGTTCCGGAAACGGCGCCGACGATGAGGACGACAGTCAGCAGAACGGCCAAGCGGGTGCCTCCGGTACCGGCGACGACGCAGATGCTGACGACGACTCTGCCGACGACTCGTCTGCAACCGGCAACGGTGAGGGCGATGATGCTGACCAGGACGCTGACGCACAGGGATCGCAATCGGCTGCCGCTGACGGTAACGATGGCGACACTGGCGCTGACGAGGCTGATGGTGATGCTGGTGACAGCGGCAATGCGGGCACAAGCCAGCAGCAATCTTCTGTCGGAAACGGAGCGGGTGGTATCCGCACCGTTCTGGACGATCTGCTCGACATGGCCAATGAGGACATGATCAAGGCAGTGGGCGAGAAGATTCAGGACATGGTCAACGATATGGCGTCTGAACAGATGGCCAACGGCGACTTCGATCCTAACCTCTGGTACACGCCGGAGGAGCACAAGCTGCAAGCAACGTCGGGCACGCTCGGTGACGAGCTTGACCGGGTCCAAGGGTCTGTCAATGCGCTGCGTTTCAGGTTGACCAGGTTGGTCGAGACCACGACGAAGTCGCGTGTCATCCACCGGCGGTCGGGCAAGGACTTCTCAGTCCGTCGCTTGCACCGTTTGGCGGTAGGTAATCCGAACGTCTTCAAAAAGGAGATCAAGGGTACCGACATCGACACGGATGTGGTGGTTCTGACCGACAAGAGCGATTCCATGGGCTGGGTTCTTGGCCGGATGCGAAAAGCAATGGATGCAACGCTGGCGCTGTCTCTGGCGCTGGACAACATCCGTGGGGTTGACCACTCGGTTGGCGTGTTTCCTGGACCGGCAGGGTATGTGGCTGGCAGCTATATGGAAGGAATCGGGGTCCTCAAGGACTTCGGTGAGAAGGCAAAGAACACCGTTCTGCGCTATCCCACAGTCTCACCTTCCGGCGGCACGCCGTTGCATATCGCGCTGTCATGGGCAGGCAAAGAACTTGCCTTGCGCAGGGCTTCGAAGAGGGTTGTATTTGTGATCACGGACGGCGAACCGAATGAAGAGGAAGCCGCCCGTCAAGCAATGTACGACCTCCACAGGCTTGGCGTGGAGACAATCGGCGTGGGAATTGGCGTTGACGTAGGACACTTGTTTGACAAGTTTGTCTGTATCGACGATGTCAATGAACTCGCTGACAAGCTCTTCCAGTTCCTCCACGAGGAATTGTTGGCAGCATAGTTCAACGGAACGATCACTTACCCGACCGGGTGAGTGGTCGTGCCCCGTTTCAGAGCGCTTGTCCATGGACCAATCCATCGGCAAGGGTTTTGAAGGTTTCTTCGCGATGAGCCTATGTGCTTGTCCAAGAGCGTGTTCAACACGCATTTCGCAAAGCGCAGATCCAGCCACTTGCAAGCTCCTGCGCGCCACATGTTCAACTGCCCGAAGCAGTCTTACTGTTTCGTGCCCCTGTACATCGACCGATTGATTGGCTCTCTGTTCGCCCCTGGCGAACGCCGGGAGGGCCATTTACGGGTTCTTCGATTGGCCGGTTCATCTCCTGCGGTGGCGGGATGTGGACGGATGCCCCCTATTGCGTATGTCGCCGTGCGCAATAGGGGGCGTCCCCCACTACCTTATTCACCACCTATGGAGAACAAAATGAACCTGCAGATTTTTGGTCTTGGAAAGTCGAAGTCGAATGCCAAGGTAATTGGCGAGATTCGCCCGGCATATGACGTCGACTCGCGCTACGCCCACTACGGTATCGTCGTGCGGTCCAACCCGGCGCTGGAAAAGATCGTCCTCGATCCGCCCGCAAACTCGTTTACGAACGCCTTTCTGACGTCCGTGAACGAACTGCGGGCGAGCCTCGACGTGGCCAAGATGGCTGACAACGAGGCAACGGGGCGGTTCTTCCGCGTCGGCAAGACTGCCAAGGATAAGACGCTCTTCATCTGTGATTGCGGAGATGGCTTCCGCGTTCTCGATATGGAAAGCGGCTCACGGCGCGAACTGTCGGAAAAGGACATGTGGACGGTACTCAAGGATGCACACCCGCGCGGTGGCCTGCATGCCTTGATGCCCGGCCGTATGCCGATTTAATCCGCCAGGAGAACGATATGCAAAAATTTCCGCGGCAGCATCGCGGCTATCGCAAAAACTCAGCAATTCTTGTTAGAAAATGTAGTATCAAGCCGTGTCCGGGTCTTCAGACCCGGCACGGCGTTTACCAGCCGAATTTGCATCTGCGCACCGAATTTGACATCCTTGGTGCAATCCGATCTAACCCCGGGAAGGTTTTCCCACTCTTTGACACAGGAATGTATGCACCACTTAGCGCTTTACACTGAACCGCACGGCGAGGAAGGCAGCACCTTTGACGTGTATTGGACGACAGGCGCCAATACGAAGGGATTGTGTCGTTGCACCGTTACCGCCGCACTGGCGACGGATAAGGACATCGCCGCCGAACTCTATGCGCTCCAGCATCTGTTGGAGGTGGAAAACGTTTTGGGCCACGACCGGGCCGGAAACTCACTGACGATTACCGTTTCATCCGGCGCGATCAAGAAGCTCGCGCTTTTCAAGTCGGACAAGGAACACCTTATTCCCTGGACGTTCTTCCTGACCACACGCTTTGCAGATGCCGTGATCGAGGTGGACAAGCCGCGCCGAAACGACCCACGCAGCTGGGTTCCTGCGCCCGGGCAGGCAAAGATTCTGGAGATCGAGGCCGCGGCTCCCATGCCGGAGACCATTTATCTGCACGGTGTGGGGCAGGTGGAACTGACTGTACACGCGATCGACAGGTTTCTGGAACGGCGAGCGGCCGACACGCGCGCGCAGGCGTGGCGCCAGTTGCGCAATATGGCCAAGGACACTTCCGTTCGCCAGATCCAGCTGCCGCCTCAGGTCCACGCGGAGAAGATGTCCCGCTGGGGCAAGGCCGCGCGCGACTATTACCATCGGGGCACGGGATGGCATTTCGTCATCTCGGACAATCCGGAGTTGCCGTACCTCCTGACGGTGTTTGAGAAGGAGATCAAGAACCCGGTGCTCGTTGCCGAACCTGCCCAGAATCTGAGGTTTGCAGGCAAGATCGCCGTGGTCGCGGGCATCGACGAACCGTTCGGCGTCACACTGGTACGGGCGTTGCAGAAGCAAGGTGCCCAGGTCGTCTGCTCCTATAGCGGGCCCGACGACGCAGCAACGAAACTTGTGAACGAACTGAACGCGCAGCGCAGCGGTAGCGTTGTCGCGCACAAGCTCGACGTGGCCAAAAGTCGCGATGCTCGCGACCTGGTGCAAAAGACCATGCAGCAGCACGGCCGCATTGACGTTCTTGTCGCAGTCGCGCCGGCGCCAGAGCCAGCGACGTTTAGCCGAGTCAACGACGTCATGCTCCACCATGCCTTTGCCAGCTTGCGCACTCCCGTGTTTCTCCTTCAGTCAGCCTTCCCGGTTATGCGCCAGGCGGGGGGAGCCGTCGCGCTTGTCAACGTGAAATCCAGCGCAACGGAACAATCCGACCTGCTGGGGACGATGACAGCGGCGGCATTCGATACGATCGTGGCGAGCGCGGCACAAGAAGCGGGCACGAACATCAGGGTCGCCGGAGCATCGAGCCGGACCGGCAGCGAGAGCGACGTGGAGTCGGTGCTACAGCTACTGGCGGCCGAGCGCGGGCCAACGGCGGCCCGGGCGGCATAAGGCGCAGCCGGCAAATTGCAATGAAACCGTGCCTGTGGCCATAATGGGTCACTGGCATCGCTCCGCAAGCGCGGACGATGGTGAAGGTGAAGAACATGGATACATCAACCGTACTGAATAACGGCCTCGCTCAGCCGTCCTCGAGCGCAACGAACGTGGTGGACCTTGAGGCGGCCCGACTCAAACGGGATTACGTCGGAAAGCAGTGCTGGAGCTGCAGCAAAGTGATCGAAACGGTAGGGCCGGGTTGCGCATGCCCGGCGTGCGGGCAGCCGCTGGAGCCGTTCTAGGTCTGCAACGCTTACGTGAGGAAGCGGGGAACCCAATAGTTAGCTGCGGCACCAAGGGCGACCACGAACAGGACCAGTCGCCAGATTCCCCGCACGTAGACCAATGCCAGCACAATGGCGATGGCCAGGAGTGCGTGCAGCAGGAGCGCCGGAGCAATGTTCAGGAAGCGGTCCACGTTACTTGCCCGTCCTCGACTTGCGCGACAGGTTCTCCTGAATCCTTCGCTGATAATCCCACGGCGTTTCAACCGACTTCATCTGGAAAAGACCGTCCCGATTCATCTTTGCCTCTTCTTCTAGAATGATCAGGTGCGGGTCGCTTACATTCTGCCGATACACCCATGCCCAGCCGTTCTGGACCATCGCCTCATTGATGGAAATAGCGCCGTCGTCCAGGTACGCCCAGACTACCGGCGTGCCCTCACTCGTATTCCCTTTGACGCGCAGCAGCAGCTCGCGGCCGGCGACAATGGCTTGCAGGGCGCCTTGCGATGCTCCAAAGGTTCCTTGGCCGGGCAGTGGAGCAATGACGTCGGCCAGATAAACCTTGTACTCCTTGCCGCGGTGCGGACGCACAACAACGCTGTCACCGCTCAGCGCCATGACACCCACCACCTCGATGTCGTTCTCCTCGTTTTCAGCCCAACGCGCTTTCAGGGGTGTGTCAGGGACAGGGCGGCCGTATGGCCCCGGTACGGAGTCCGGGTAGAGAAACGGCGAATTGCGCATCTGGGCTGTGGCAGGCGCAATCAGGAGAAGCGACAGGAGGAGCGGTACAAGGCGGCGCATAAGGAAGTACATTGTAAACAGAGAAATTGGCTTGCACAAATGCCCCCGGTCCACGCGCAATAACAACAATGGCGGGCATTTGCCCGCCATTGCTTCGGCACGCTGCCTTACGCGCTGCCTGCTGCCGGCTGGTTAAGAAGCGCGTCTGACCCGTTAGCGTGGAGTATTGCAGCAGGGCTAGACTGTGCGCCATTGTCATCGGCGGGCAGCTGCGAATCGGAGTTTCCATCCTGCCCGGCTCCCGGCGCATCTTCACGATACGCCTTTGACACCATAGCCAGGCTTTCCTGAAACGCCTCGATACCGGACGACTGGGAGGAAGGGGCATTCCGCGGCGTCTTTGCCGTCTGACGCTTGCCTGGCTTGCCGGCGGTCGCAGCTTCCCCGCCTTCTGCACCCGGGGTGGTCAGTTCCGAGAAGAACTCCTCGACAATGACCTCACCGTCTTCCTCAGTGTCCTCGAACATGCCATTGGCAAGTCCGTCCTTGACCACCTTCTCGTATGCTTCGCGGTCAATTCCACCGTCCGCCCACGCCTGCCGGTACTTCTCGCCCTCGGCAATGGCGCTGACCAGGGTGAAACCGTCACGTACGCGCAGATCGACGTAGAACACCGCAGAGCCGTGCGACTTGGAGGTCGATTTCGCCTCCAGCTTGAGCACGAGCGGCAGGCCAGCCAGCCGGTTCTTCGACAGCGATTTCAGCGCCATCATGCGCGCGGTCAAGGTCCGGATGCTGTTCCAACCCGTCGTGCGGAAGATAAAGGCTCCGAGTTCGTCCGTTTGACCGTCGATCTGGACGAGCAGGCGGGCGTAGGGTTTGCAGCGCTGCGAGATGCCAAATTCGCAACCTGCAGGCGTTGCGCAATCCCCGCACTTCTTCGCCGTACCTTCGCGGCGCATGAACGTCTTGCCGTCGCCCGAACACAGCGGGCGGCCTGTCTTGTCGAATGCGCCGTACTCGGCCTTGAAGTTGAGTTCCGGGTCGTCAAACATAAGCCGGACCGGAATCTCAAGCAGGCGAATCCGCTCTTTCAGTTCCGCCACAGCAGCGTCAATTTCCTCCGGCTGCGCGCCCGCAGACCGCATCGCCTCGATCTTCGCCGCTGCAAAGCGTTCGGTTTGCTTGTCGAGGCAGACCTTGTTCATCGGGTGCAGATCCCACGCGCCGTCCTGTTTGGTCTGCCGGGTGATGGTGAAGTGGTCGTCGGCTTGCGGCAGCATACGATCGCCCTGTTTGTAGGTAGAGCCGATGGCGATGCGACCGATGACGGGGACCGTGATTGCGAGACCGTTGATCATGTTGTTCTCCTTAAAAGACCTGTATTCAGCATACCGATCGGGAATCCAGATTCAAATTCCCGCATACCTGAGCCGGACTGTCGTGGTTAGCCTGCTTTCCTTTCTTATAGCAACCGGCCAGCCGAAATTCCAATTACCAGGCGCAGGAGGTGTCGCCGCGAGCTAAGTCCAAGACATGCCCGAAACGGGCGTCTTACAAAAAGATGCGTGCAATCTTCTGTGATGTAATCAGCGGGTCCAATGGCGGCCGTCCGTGTGCGGCCGGGGCGTTGCGCTAATTTGAAATGACCACCCCGGTTTCGCAAAATCGCCTCAGGTGATTTTTTGACGGAACGGAAATGAAGACAGCGAAGATGAGCGAGCAGAAAACCGACGTACGAGAGCAGAGGAAAGCAGGCCCGGCAGTAAACGACGCCGGCTTGCCCGCTTCGCTACTCGCCGAGCAGTCGGTGATCGGAGCAATCCTTCAGTGCAATGCCGCTCTGGGAATGGCTGCGCTTGTGGTCAGGGCAGAAGACTTCTCCACGGAGGCGCACCGCAGGATCGTTGAGACGCTGTCGGAACTCATCGGCTCCGGCGCCAAAGTGGACGCGGTCGTGCTCGCCGAGACGCTGGAATCGAAGGGGCTCCTCGAGTCCGTCGGCGGCGTTGGCTACCTTGTCAAGATGCAGACCGGCACCCCTTCGGCGGCCAACGTGCAGGAATATGCGAAGAGGGTCGCCGATATGGCCAGCGAGAGGCGCATGGTTCTGGCCGCAGAAAAGATACTTGCGGCGCAGAAGGCGACGATCCCCACGGAGGATAAATTGCGACTTGCAAAAGAAGCCAGCCTCGATCTTTTCTTCGATCCGCGACCGCTGCGCACTGGCCCGCGAACAATGGCGGATTTACTGCGTCTGTCGTTTCGTGATATTGAACAGCGCGCCTCGGACGCCGGCGAGGACGTTCAACCGACTGGCTACGCGCCGCTGGATGAGGTACTCGGCGGCGGGCTCGTACGGGGTGAAGTGATCGCCCTAGCAGCCCGGGCCCGTGCCGGCGTCACATCGCTTGCGCTGTCCATCGCTGAGAATGTGGCGGTCGGCCAGGACAAGAGCATCGCCGCGCTCTTCATTACGCCCAAGATATCCGCGTCCTACCTCGCACTCAATTCCCTCGCTCGGCTGTCTGGCGTGGCGCTGTCGAAGATCAGGAAAGTGGCTTGCAATGCAGAGGAAAAGGAGAGCATCGAAGCGGCGTCCAAGCGACTCGGCGCATCAAAACTGCTCATCACCGACCTGCGCAAGGTGACGTTCAACCGCCTCAAGCGCGCAATCGTTGAGTTCAGCGGCCAGCACGGCATGCCTCGCCTGGTTGTGCTCGATGCTGCCAACATGCTTTTGGACGGGTCGATGGATCAGGAGACGGTCGACACGAACCTTGCCGAGCTGGCGGATCAAATCGGCGCAACGATAATTACGCTCTACGCACTGCCGGACAGTGAGACGGCTCCGACCATCGCCGAGTTTCAGGAGTGCTGGAATCCCGGCGCTGCTGCGCTCGGGGTGATGGCACGCACGTCGGAAGCCGCCGCGACGGTCACGGTGTCACGCCAGCCGTTCGTGGATGCACAGTCCGTCACATTTGGCTTCGTCAAGGAAACACTCGCCTTTACCGTCGCTGGCATGCCGCTCCGCGCCATACCTGTGAGAGACCGTCATGCTGGATGATTTCGCCTACATCCACGACAAGCTGTTCAGGGAGATCACGGCGCAGTGCTGTGCTGACGCCGCCCGTGCCAGGACGGTCTTTGGCATTAGCTCAGCCGTCTGTACGCAAATATCGACGCTGCCGCCCTCATTGCGCGACGCCATTGCGGGTGTGCCTCCGCCGGGCTTCATTACATTCCGCGTTCCGGAAAACGGTTGGGAGAGCGTGCTCACTGGCACGTCACCGATCTCCGAAGTGATGGAGGCGAGCGGGCCGATCCCGGCTGACGTAAGTGATACGGTCTCGGCCATGAACATCGACGCGCTACGGGTCGCGCGTGAAATTCTCGCTCGTAATCTTGCGCTTGGCTGCACCGGCTTCCGGCTGTCCAAAGCGGACGGAACGGCAATCGCAAATGCTCCCATTGCCGCCCTACATCGCGCGTTCGGAACCTATCCGGCTGCCGTATTCACAGTGATCGGGGCGCAGAGTGAAGACTTGTGGCGTCGTGTAGCCAGGTCCCCGCTGGAACTCGCCACGGCGATCCCGATCCTGATGGACAAGCGGAAGTGGGTGTCGCAATGATCGAGAAGATCGGCGTGGATTTTGACGCGGATACGCTCATCAACGCCACGGAGCTGGCCCGACGGGGCGCGAAGCCTCGCGTGATTGCCGCGCTGACGCGCATCAAGGCAAGTCATGCGTCGAAGCTCTACACCAAGGTGCACGGTCGCAGCGCTACGCCAGGGCAGTTCGCAGATTCATTCCATCGCTTCGTTCGCACTCGGTCAAAGCACTTCCAGTCCAGTGTCCTGTTCAATCTGTTCCTTGAAATGCGTCGGCTGGGCCTCTCCGATGCGCAGATCATCCTTCAAGCCCACCAGTTCTATTGCATGCGCTTTGGCGACGATCCGAAGGGGTTCGATTGCAATGACATCTTTGCACTGTGGGTCGCGCTCAAAAACCCTGATTTAACAGTATCGGTGTGCGCCGAATGCGACTCGAAGTATTTCCTGCCACCGCTAGAACTAGCCGAGCACGCGGAAACGTGCCCGTTCTGCCGCCTCGAAAAGAAGATCGCTGACTCCAATGCAGCGGTGGAAAGGGCAGCCCTCAGTGCGTAACCAGTCGCGAAAGGCCGGTGAAAAGGGCGGCTTTCTGCACCGACAGCGAAAACCCGCGTCTAAAGAATCGTTGTATGTATAAAACGGCAGAAAAATTATTCAATGTTATCGGCAGCCTCCTGGGAATGAGCAACGGCGCTGCGAAGCCTGCGCCCGAACGCTTCATCCCGGTTACCGAACAGTTGCGGCAGGAAGCAAGGCGTCGTGAGCCGATCAACGAGCTGAGCATTATTCCCCGCTATCCACCCTTCGACCACGGCCTGCCGGCGCTCTCCGTGGACCTGATCCTGAAGACGCAGGAAGAGATGGTCCGGCGTATCAAATTGCAGGCAGGCCTGCACGAGTCTGAATACCAGCGATTGTTCGTCCCGGTGCAGGAGAACTACGCAAAATACGTTCACTTGCTCCCCGCCACCAAGGATGATTACCACCGTGGCGCAGGCGGCCTGTTCCGCATGGGACTGGAGGTCGGATTCTTTTCCCTTCAGTCGTCCTCGGGCGTGATCTTTACTGGCCGGGAAACGGCGGGCATGCGCCGCATCCAGGAACCGCGCTGGCGCTATGTGACGTTCGTGGCGGGCATGTGCTACGAGATCTACCGTGTGCTCACCCAAATGATCGTCACCACCGAGAACGGTGAACAGTGGCCTTGTTATACCTCTACGCTGCAGGACTGGCTTCAGTCGAAGGGCGCAGAACGGTATTTCATTACGTGGGTCGAGAACGGCGTCAACGCGGCCTCGTCGCAACATGCGGCCAGTTTCGTGATCAATCGCATCCTTCCTGAAGCGTGCGTCCAATATATTGCCGAGGCGGGCAACGACCTTGTACCCGTGCTGATGAGCGTGGTCACTGGATCGACCTCGCGCAGTTACGCCGACCCGGTATATGAGATCGTCACACGTTCCCATGCGGGTGTGATCGACCACGACCGCAAGACGAACCCTGCCGCCTACGGCAAGGTCATGGTCGGCTCGCACCTGGAGCGCTATCTGATCGACGCGGTGCGCAAGCTGGTCCGGGAGCAATGGCACGTGAACCAGAAGAAGGCACGGTGCTGGTACTCCAATGAAGGCGTATTCGTCATCTGGCAGTCAGGTGCGAAAGACGTCTGGGAGCTGCTGCAGCGACAGAAGCTGCCCGGCGTCCCGGAGGCACCCGAAACCCTTGCGGAAATCATGGTTTCGTCCGGCATGATTCTCCCCAACGACGACGGCGATCCGTTCTGGACCATCTATCCGCCGAATACCTCGTCCCCTGAGGGGTACCGGGCCGTGAAGTTCCGGAACAAGGAATTGATTTTCGACCACGTGCTGCTGCACGGCGCAGATGCCTCAGATGGAATTGGCAAGCAGAATCCGGTCGCTCCGGTCGAGGTGTCGCTGTTGAGCCCGCCCGCGCGTGAGGAAAAGCCTGCCAAGAACGCCGGCGGTCAGCAGGGCAAGAAGAAGCAAAAGAGCGAGCAACCTGCGGCGCAGGCCGCTGAAGCGACGCCGACGGCGACCGCGGCGCCAGTCGCAGAACCGCCTGCAGCCGAACCGCCGTCCGCGGCGGCACCCCGCGCGCCGGAACAAGCACCGACGGCTGCCGCTGGCAGCGTGCCGCAGAACAGCGAGCCTGTAATCGACTTGCCGCCCGCCCCGGAAGACGAAATGGCGAGTGTCCGTCCCGCGGACGCGCCGCCGCCCGGACCGGAAGATGCTGTGCCTAAGGCTAAAGCGGAGGAACAGGGCGGCGCCGGCGAGAAACCGGGAGCAGCGCCCGGCAAGGCGCAAGCCGACAACGGAAAAGCACAGAAACAATCGCCCCCGCGCGCTTCCGGAAAGCCTGCTCAGGCTGCGCCCGCTGCTCCTAAGGAGGATTTCAGGGACGTCCTGCCAAACCTCGACGAGGACATGGCACCCGCGCCACGCAAAGTCGGGGCCGAGGCGATCTTTGAGCAACTTGGGGACACCGCGCGCTACATGGTGGAGGCGATCCGCGACGACTTCAATGCAAACAAGTGCGCGAAGTCCATTTTTGTATGCAAGGACGGCATCGCCATTACTTCGCTCGAAATCGGCACGCGCGGGATCGCAAAAGCGGTGATGGACGAGTTGCTGGCGAAAGGAGTGCTGGTGAAGAACGAAAAGGGTACGGCGCTGCACAAGATAACGCGCGCTTCCGAAACGGCGTCCTGCGCACTGTTCAACCTGCAATACGCGCAAAAAGTTGGTTTCAAGGTGTGACCATGACCTACCGTCTTGACATCACGATCGAGGGACTTCCCGTAACGGCCAATGGTGGCAGGCGGCTTGGACATTGGTCCAAGGTGTCGAAGGCTACCAAGTCGTGGAAGACAAGTGTCTGGGCGCTCGCACTGCAGGCGGGACGGCCTAAGGCGCCGCTGGCAAAGGCGAAGCTTACGCTCGTACGGTATTCGAGCGTGGAGCCGGATTTCGATGGCCTGGTCCATTCTTTCAAGCCGGTAATTGACGGGCTGAAACTGGCGGGCGTCATCGAGGACGACAAGCGGGCGGTCGTCGGACAGCCTGAATATGAGTGGCAACGGGCCGACCCCAAGCAGGGCAAGATCCGGGTCATCGTAGAAGAAAGGGAATAAGCAGCGATGGAAATGGAAAAGTATGAGGTGCCATGGCGCCCGGTGTACGAGGCATACTCGGCCGCAGCCTGGACGTTCTCGGCGGGCGTAAGCGCCATCATTGCCACTACCACGCAGCTTCCGACTGCGCCGTTCTTGTTCGCTTTCACAGCCTCCACCGCGATGTCCATCCTGCGTTGGAAGAAGTCGTGGAAGCTATGGAGCCTCAAGCTCTCCCTCGCCGGACGCGGCGTGGAAGTGATGGACCCGAACAAGCTCATGGGGCTGGTGCAGAAGAAGAAGGATTTCATGTGGCTGGGTACGGGCTTCGATTGGAAGCCGCTGCACACGCAGCGCATCTACGATCTGAAGAAGCTCGACGTCTCCGAGCTGTTCCCGCCGGACTGGTTTCTCAAGCTGCGCGGCATTACGAAGCCGGCGCAAAGCAAGACGGCGATCGGCGCCCCATGGATCCACGGTGTTGAACCGCACGAGGAAGACGCCTTCGTGCCCCTGTCAAACCTCGAAGGGCACACCGTCATTTACGGAACCACCGGTTGCGGCAAGACGCGTACGTTCGAGGTCCTGATCGCGCAGGCGATCCACCGGGGCGACTGTGTATGGATCATCGATCCGAAGGGCGACAAGGACTTGCGGGACCGTGCCGAGCGGGAATGCATCCGCGCGGGGCGCAAAGACTCGTTCGTGTATTTCCATCCGGCGTTCCCCGAGCAATCAATCCGCATCGATCCACTCAAGAACTGGAACCGGCCGACAGAAATCGCTTCTCGTGTCGCCGCGCTGGTACCGAGCGAAACCGGGGCTGATGCGTTTACGGCGTTCGCCTGGCGCGCGATCAACCTGATTGCACAGGGACTGGTGCTGATCGACCAGCGTCCGAACCTGATGCGGCTTCGCAAGTACGTGGAGGGCGGGCCTGACAGCTTGCTCGAGCAGGCGCTGGAGACGCATTTCCGGCGCGTCATACCTGGACGCTGGGAATCGCTGGTGCAGCCATATATCGAAAAAGCGAAGAAGAGCCAGCGGCCGGGGCAGCAGGGGCCGACGAGCGACAACCTGATGGGGTACGTTGCGTTCTACGAGCAGGAGTTGTCGAAGAACCCGTCTTACACGGAAGAGGTGATCGACGGCCTGCTGAACATGTTCCGTCACAACCGTGAGCACGCGAGCAAGATGCTGGCGGCGCTCGTGCCGATCCTGAACATGCTCACCGCCGGCGAGCTCGGGAAGCTGCTCTCGCCTGATACCGAGGACATGACGGATCCACGGCCAATCATGGACACCGAAAAGCTGATCAATGGCAAGTACGTGGTTTATCTCGGCCTCGACTCGATGTCCGATTCCACCGTTTCCTCAGCGATCGGCTCCATCATGCTGGCCGACCTGACATCGGTCGCGGGTGCGCGGTACAACTTTGGCATGGCCGACAATACGAAGATCTCGTTGTTCGTCGACGAAGCGAGTGAGGTTACGAACGTTCCCTTCATTCAGATCCTGAACAAGGGTCGTGGCGCAGGCTTCATGGCGTTCGTGGCGACGCAGGTATTCCCCGACTTCATTGCCAAGCTGGGCAGCGAGGAAAAGGCCAGGCAGATGCTCGGTAACTTCAACAACCTGATTGCGATGCGGACGAAGGACCGGACGACGCAAGATTTCATCGTGGAAACGATCGGCCAGAGCTACGTGCAGGCCGCTTCCAAGCAGACCGCGACGGGGTCGAGTACTGAGGAAAATGTTGCCCACTTTAGCGGCGGCATCGGCGTCAAGCACAGCGAAACATTGGAAGATGCGTTCCCCGCGGACTTGCTCGGACAGCTGCCGAACTTCCAGTTCATCGCGGTGGTCTCCGGGGGACGGCTGATCAAAGGGCGCGTTCCGATTTTGGCGAAGGATTAGACGATGCGCCACGAAAACGACGGGAAAGAAGCACAAGGGGCAATGGCGTCCAAGGACAGCCGGCGTGAAGTGCTGGTCAGTAGCGACGTGCTCGATCCAGCTCGCGTCCTGGCCACTGCCCTCCAGTCCATCCGGCGCACTTCCGACGCCGACCAAATCTACATGGAGTGGCCGAACCTGCACAAGATGAGCGTGAAGATGGTCCGGTACCTATCACCGATCTATCCAGGCACCAAGGGCGGCCCGCTTATCGAGGAGTGCCTGCGGCAGGCGGTGGAAAGCTATCTCGCCGTGGACAGGGCAGGGGGCGAAGACGGTGCGAAGGTTGGGGCGTTCATGACGGGACTCGTGCAAAACGCCCACTGGGTGTTCGAGACACTGATCTACGTGCAACACCAGGACAAGCGCTGGCGTGCCTGGGAGTATTTCTCGCAGCCCGTGACCGACTGGCTGCTGCAGAATGCGGCTAGTAGGGTGCTGGCCGTCCGGGCGGACAGTGACGCTCACCGCCCCGACCCTTGCCTGGCGCGGGCGTTCATGTTTGCCCATATCGCCACGCCAACCGATTTCAAGTTTACGGGCAACATCCTTGATCGGGTCTACGGCTGCTGCAAGCACGAGGCGGAGCCCCAAGGGTCAAGGACTGAATGTACACGGCGTTGCAGCGCGCAGCCCGGCGACCGCTATCCGGCCGGGAAATCGGGCCGGAAAGAGGAGAGCGTTGCGTAGGGAGGATGCGTCAGGCAGCGCCGCCCCGCTTTGATGTGGGAGACAGCGGCAAGGTGAAATGGATAGCCGTGCCGGAATCTCTGCTGGAAGTCAGTTCCATCGATCCGCCTATGCCAAACACGCGCTCTCGCATCCCGAGAAGCCCCACGCCCGGCACGACGGCGCCCTGATCGAAGCCCTTGCCGTTATCAGTGATTACTATGTGCAGCAGCGAGGTATCCTTAGAGCGGCTGCACATGGCAACGGTGCATTCGGTTGCAGCTGCATGCTTGTGGACGTTCGACAGTGCTTCCTGCGCCAACCGATATGCAGTGATCGCTGTTTCGTTGTCGATGTTGCTAAAGTCCCCGTCCGACGCGAAGCTAAACCGACAGGTCGGGTGGATGGAATCGTAGGAGCGAACCATTTCATCCACGGCGTCCCGCAATCCGAGGGTATCGATCACCTCCGGGCGTAAGCGCTTAACGATGTCGCGCGCCATCTTGTACAGGTCGTTGATCTTTGCCACTACCGACGTGGCCGTCTCCTGGATCTTTTGTACAGACGGACTCGCTTCCATCTTTGCGGTCGTACTCAGGATCCGCTGCGCTTCGAGGCGAATGACGATCAGGCTTGCGTTCAGATGATCGTGGATATCTACGGCGATCGCCTTACGCTCCTCCTCCACTGCCGTGTTGACCAGCTGAATCAGCTTGCGTTTTTCCGCGGCCGCGGTCACGGCGGCGTCTCGCGCGGCTTCGAGCTCGGTGGTGCGCAACGCAACTTGGCGCTCCATATCGTTTCGATACCGGTTGAGGCTGCATGCCATCTCATTTACGGAAGACTGCAGGTCGCCGATCGCTCCAGAATTGCTAACCGGCAGGGCAACGGCATAGTCGCCCGCGCGAATCTGCCTCACCGCTTGTACTGCGCTTTCGAGAGGTTTGGTGATCCGGCTGATGAGGAAGAGGCCAATAGCTACGCTGATGACCAGCGCGATGGACGTGAAAACCGCACGGACGACTGTCCTCTCGCGATGCAATTCGATGACACTTTGTTCAGACATGACGAGGCGAACAATGCCCTGCTTGATCGGCTCCCCTTTGACTTTCCTCGTATCTGGAGACGTGGCGCCGGAAAAATGAATGTCACCATCTACGCCGAACGGGTCCATCGGGATTGCTGCAGCGGTGATCGGCGCCTCGAACGTATGCTCGCCGCTGCGATTGATCACATCCTTTTTATGGGAAGTGATGACTTCGCCTTTTGAATTAAGCAGGAGGACACTGACGATCGAGCGATCGTTGGCAAGCAAAGTCTCGATTGTCGTGTCGATATAGCCGATATTGCCGCTGATTACCCCGTACGAGCTATGTTCGGCAAGCGTGGTTGCTATCAGCCGGCCACGCTCGTTGACCTCGTGTTCGATTTCTTCGGCGTTGGAGTAGTGGGAGTGGAGGGTGAACGCCGCGAAAAGCAGGATGGTGGGGATCATGGCGACCACCATCAGGCTTATCGTAATGCCCCAACTCCGCAGGAATGAGTTATTCATTATTTCCTCCCGGGCTTACGGGAAAAGGCTCTGGCCGGTGCATCGATGATGAGATTGAGGGAGCGCGCGACATCCTCGTTGATCACAACATCGAAATACTTCGGGAATTGGGGCTCAGGCAGCTGGTCAGTGCGGGCCAACTCAGCGAGCATTTCTGCAGTCTGCGCCGTAATGTCGTCGATGTCCGAGTATGTCGTTGCCAAGGCACCCGCCTTGACCATCGCCGCAGAGAAGCCGACAACCGACTTGCCTTGACGGTACGTGGTGGTCAGGATGCTGCGCAGGCTGTCGGCGTTATAGATGGCACTGTCTGGGACCGCGAGCAGCACCGGCGCGTCGTCCAGGGAAAGGAGCGAGCGTGCGACGCTTTCCCCTTGCGACATCTGCACCAGGTCAAGGGGTAACGCCCTTGCAGCTGCCGCGCGCTGCAGTAGCGGAACGAGGTAGTCGGTGTTCGCAGTCAGCAGTACCGAGACTTTCGGACGCTTCTTGTACAGCAGGGAAATCAGGTGCAGTTGATCCGCCGGCGAGGGTTCGGCAAAGATCGCAGTGGTGACGGAAGCGGTCGACCTCGGCACGCCATCAAGAATGGTGCGGTAAGCCTGGCTCGATGCGAAGATGGAAACGACGTTCCCATCGACGTCGTTCGCGACGAGTTGACGGAGCGCGGCCGGGCCAACGGTGATGTAGATGATGCGCTTGCGACTCGGCCGGCGAGCCAGGTCCTCGACAACCTTGGCGCCGGGGATGCGCTTCTGGAGCGACTCTACGATTTGTGCTGTTTTCGGATTGGAATCGGGTACGACGATACGAACGTCGTGGTCTTGCAACTCATTGGCGTTGACTGAAAGTGCTGCCCCAAGAATCCCACACGTGATGAGAGATCGGAAGGCGAGGAGCAGGCACTGGGATGACTGGACTAGATGTTTAGACCAAAACCCCATGTGCCGCCCGCAATGCCATGACGTTCACCATTTAGAAATCAACCCTAACGGTAGCGAAATATTGCATAGCATCGTCGAAACGGCTTACACGCTGTTGCCCGGCGTCCACTTGGAACGTACTGCTTCGGTTGTCGAGGTGTGACACAGTAAACGATGGTGTGATGCTATACCCTTTGCCAAGGCGATACACCTTGGAGAACGTTAGATCCTCTCTTCCGTAAGGGGTTTGTCCGTTAACGGAGGCGCCGTACTGGTACACGGCAAAGCCGACCCGCCAATTGTTTTCGAGCAGATGCGAGACAGCGACCGCGCCGCTGTGCCGCGCGTACTGCGTGCGCTCTTCGACGGTCGACGCGCGATTGTTGAGATAAGCGTAGGCGAAGTGCGCCGACCAGCGGTCGGACGGCTCGTAGCTCATCTGCAATTCGGCGCCTTCGAGCACCGCTTCGTTCCGGTTCGTCGGCGCAAAGCTGCCCAGCGATAGCTTCTCTGAAACGAGCGAGGACAGGCGGTTGTGGAAATACTTCGTTTCCACGAGCAGGCCGTATTCCGGGAAGTTGGAGAGCAGGCTCACTTCCTTGGCCAGGTTCCGCTCTTCACGAAGCCCGCCTGGAGAGACCGCGCTCTGGTAATAGAAGCTCTCGGTCAGGCCGTTGATCGCCGGCGACAGGTTGCGCACACGGTATGACCAGTTAGCTTTCTGCTCCTGGATATCCGGCGTGCGCGTGGACTGGGACACGATCGTGCGCAGGGTGTGGTTCGGCGTCAGGTGCGTGTTGATCGCAATACGGGGAGAGAAGGCCGTGCCGTCCAGGTCGGCATGTTCGTAGAAGCCGCCGACGTTGATGCTGTAGGCCGTGCTCGGCTTGTATTCCGCATTGGCGAACGCGCGCCAGGTGTTGTTGCTGACTTTGCCGTTCAGGAAAGTCTGGCTTGATCCCACATCGCGGCGGACACCGGCGCCGCCTACGACGCGCAGCTTGTCTGAGAAAACATAGGTGTCCTGCAATTCAACGTCATAACGGCGCTCGACGTAATCTTGGTCCGCGTCAAGGCAAGTCGGCACTGCAGCGCGGGGGCCGAGCGCCCGGAAAGCGGCAAGGGCCGCCGCAGCAAGTTGATTGTCCCGTGCCGTCCCACCCGAGGGGATGCGGTTTGCGAGCAGCGCGTTCACGTACGCCGGATTCGATTTCCAAAGCTCGTGCATTTGCGGAAGGATGAAGGCGGTCGGCATACACGTGCGCCACGGTTGCTCGACGTCATGCACATTCATATAGGCGTGCACCTGGACGTCGTGCGTCGGGGACAGGGCTTTGCTCCAGCGCGCACTTGCGAAAAACTCGCGTTGGGCAATGTCGGGGTTGGTGATCTGGAAGCGATCAATGAACTCGACGGCGCGGTGGCTGTTCAGTGCGACGAGCTGCAGATCCACTGCCTCGGTAGGAGACAGGTCTGTGGTAGAGCGGAAGTTCAGGCGCGTGAGGCGGGAGTCGTCATGGCCGCGGCCCATCGAATTGGCGTAGTCATAACCGGCGTCACCCCGGCGGGATACCGAAAACCGGTAGTTCGTGTCGCCGATTTGCCCGCCGTGACGCGCGAAGCCTGCGCGGGTCTCAAGCGAGCCGATCGTCGCCCCCAGCGTTGTGCCAGCAACGTCCTTTGGCGACTTCGAAATGACATTGACGATTGCCATCATGGAATTGGAACCGTATGCCGCCGAGTTCGGGCCACGCGTAACCTCGATGCGCTCGATGTCTTCGATCGCGACCGGAATCTCAGTCCAGTCCACACGGGCGAAAGCCGGGCGGTAAATGGACATTCCATCCACCAGCACATTCATCCGGCGGGGAACCAGGATATTGGTGCCATGAAAATTCACGCGGTAGTCGTTGCCCGTAACTTGCGTCACCGCCATCCCGGGCACGAGTCGCAGCGCTTCAGGGAGGTTGCGAATGCCGTATTTGGCAATCATGTCCGCTGTAATAATCGTCACGCTGGCGGGGACATCGGACAGAGACTGACGCAGGCGAGTAGGTGTCAGGACTACAGGAACGTTAGTGCCCGCCGGGTCGAGCAGGTCCGAGGCGATTGCGGGTGTGTCCGCAAAGACGGTTGCTAGTGTGAGACTAATCAGAGAAACACGTTGCGATAACGACATTACAAACTCCTTGGCTAGAGCAAACTCGGGTAAGTGAAGCCAACGAAGTGCAATGTGTTGAGCAGGAAGTGACCCACTATGGCCACTTCGATACGTTGGGCAACATGGTATGCATAAGCATGACCGATGCCAGCAAGCAACGTTAGAAAGACCAGACTTATGCCCCCGCTAAGGTGCGCGACGGCGAATAAAGTCCCGGATATGAGAAGAACAAGAGCCACACCGTATCGAAAATGAGAAACAGCACGGCCCACGCGGTCCTGTATGAAGCCTCGGAAAAAGGCTTCTTCAGAGACCACGGCGAAGAAGAGGTTAATCGCGAGGAAGGTGGGAGCATAAGCGGCCCACTTCACGTCGGGTTTGACATAGCTAGTCGCAATACCCGTGCCAAGAACGATGACGGATGTGGCGAGAATGATCTTCCATGTTTTCCGAAACGCCGCCGCGATGTCCGCAAACGACTTGCAGCGCTGACAGAAAAACGCCAACAACAACAGTCCTGCTGCCCCCTTGTCGAAATTCGCGTATTGAGTGAATCGGTCCGCGTCAGGCGAGAACTGGTGATTGGCGATGAGGATCGGGTTGTGGAACCCTGGGAGCTTATGCATCGCTAAGGCGAGCACGCCAACACCGAACAGCACGGTCATGGTCGTTCGCACTGATCGGCCAACGCGCTCGCTCGTGGCCAGTTGAGCTATCAGTGTGAGGAGAGAAAGGATGGCTGCGCCGGGCGCGCTCACGTATCCGAAAGCGATTGCACTGACCACGGC
Organism: Noviherbaspirillum sp. FW303-A3; assembly: GCF_058788695.1. NCBI lineage: Bacteria > Pseudomonadati > Pseudomonadota > Betaproteobacteria > Burkholderiales > Oxalobacteraceae > Noviherbaspirillum > Noviherbaspirillum sp. FW303-A3. The sequence continues at coordinate 155,701 of NZ_JBYTAZ010000002.1, read as the reverse complement.
GCCGAGAAATGCGACGCCCCAAAGAGGAATCCGGATACCCCCTTTAAGTGATACTGGAGGAATCCAAACTGCCAAAATTGCAAGCGCCAAAAGACCATACGTAATGGTCATACCCGTGAATCCCTTTACGGCGAAAGTTTAAGGCTGGATGAGGCCGTATTTCAGAGCGAGCTTGGTTATTTCGGCAGTGCGGTGAATGCCGAGCTTCTCCTTAATTGTTTGGCTCGCATTCGAAATCGTCTTTGCAGAGAGCCCAAGGCGTTCAGCGATCTCGGCATTCGTCAGGCCGTCTGCCATTAGCTTGAAAATCTCAACCTCACGTGGATCCAGTTTGGACTGTGGCGACGCATCTCCCTTGATTGAGAGCGCAGCCAGGCGTTCGGCGACCGTGGGAAGAAAGAACGTCTCACCCTTGTGTGCCCGTTCAATTGCAGTGGCGAGAGTCATTGGATCGCAATTCTTGGTCAGGAAAGCGCTGCCCCCGAGCCGGTAACATTCTTTAATTAGATTGTCTTGGTCGAACTGACTGAGAAACACAATCTTCGCATCGGGATGGCGCTCAAGAATGTTCTTTGCCACGTCCATCCCGGTTAGCTTCTCGCCGAAACGTATATCAAGAACAGCAACATCCGGTGCCAGTTCATCGTAAAGTTCTTGCGCCCTCTCAGGCGTCGTCGCCTGCCCAACAACTTGTATTCCAAAGTCAGACAAAGCCATTCCAAAACCCATCATCACGACCGGATGGTCATCGGCCATCAAGACGCGGATATGCTCCGACGTGTCCATGGTTGCCCTTTCTGAAATAGATAGGGGTTCAATATGCGCGTTCATTCACTAGAGGCTTGCTTCACAGTAGGCGGGGATTATAGCGACCAATCACAAAGTGATGGATCAAATTTGTGAAAACTTTACCAGAAGTGAGAGCGGCAATTGCAGTGCGACAGTCATTGCTTGATCCAGGATAGGAAAATCGGATTGCGATGCCATAGCAACGACGATTGCTATACGATAGCAACTCGTTTGACATTGCTCAGTAAATAAGCAGCTTTCTGGGCATGTCGGGCGGAGTTAGAAACGAGAGCTAAACGTCGGGGTGTAACTGTCAGTGAAGGGCGGTTGCGAAAGGCAGGAAAAAGAGTTGCCTTTCATTGCCGACGTGATTAGCAGGATGAGGTAAATTCCGTTTCCATGAAATCATCTGCCGTTGCACTGTTGTTATCGTCGGTCGCTGCGTTGTATGCAGTAAGCAGTCCTGCGCATGCGGCCGAAGCGGGGGCGAATGGTATTTGGGGACTGGGTGAAAAGGTATCGGGAGTTCCCGCGCCTGTCATCTACGGCATCGCCTTGAGCGAGTCGGGAAGTACTAATAAGAAGACTAAAAAGTACGAACCGCATCCCTGGACGTTGAACTCGCCCGCAGGATCCATGTACTTCACCAGCAGAAAGGCGGCTGAGATCGCGCTGGTGGAACTGCTGAAGTCCTACACGAATGTAGATATCGGTCTCATGCAAGTGAACTGGGGCCATAACGGCAAATATTACGTCGACGATCCGAGGGAGTTACTCGATCCAAAGGTCAACGTGATCGTTGCTGGATTTATTTTGAAAGAGGCGTTCCAGGCCTCGAAGGGCGACCTGAACAAGACCATCGCCCGGTATCACAACTGGAAAGACGTGGAGCGCGGCCGGGTGTATGCGAACGGCGTCTTGGCAAAAATCGCCAAGGCCTATTAGTACCGGACCTGTGGGGAAGCAGGGAAGCGCGAAAGACAACAATCAGAGAGGAAATCACCATGATGACGATGGCCAACCTAAACCACATGTTTCTGAACATCGTGTGGAGTGAATTGCAAACCAACTTCGACGAAGGGTGTCTGAAGTTCGGCCTCAGCCGCGACGTCGGCGAAACCATTCGGTCAATGCAATTCGTTGAGCTCATGTCCATGGCAAACACCCATGATCACATCCCGCTTTTCGAGATGCGCTTCAAAGATTCGTCGACCTTCTGGCGTACCGCCGCCGAGAACGCGTCCAAGGACGCCGACAGCCAGTGGTCCAAGGTGGTCCGCCACTACGCGCTGCTGATGGTCTCGCCGCCGGACGGATCTGCGGACGCGACCAAGGCAGGCAAGGCCCAGCTCGCAACTGTTCGCTAAGCCGAGGTGCGTGCATGGCTACCAAAAGCACCGGGACTTCGTCCAAGGGAACCAAAGCTTCTGCAAGCATAGCGGCGGAGGCCGCGCTTGATGACGACGCAAGGCGCGACCGCGTTCCCTCGCTCGATGAGGCAAATCAGATCATCGTGGCGAACCAGTTGATCAAGCTGGGTGCCCGGATTGCCGTCGTCACAAACATGACGCGCATACCGGCAAAGAAGCTGCGCAGGCTTTATCGCGAATGGACGGACAAGGACCCGGTTCCGGGCCACCTTCCATCCGACGCCTCGTTCTACACGCAGGACCTGATCAAATCGCTGCACTCGTCGGTCTTCCTCGCGCTGTACCGGTACTACACCACGCTCAAGCCGATCGATACGATCGGGCCGGAGTTGCTGATTCAAACCTACCGCGCATACCTTGCGCACTTCGATATCGAGATCGAAGATGCGGTCATTGATATCAACCGCGCCTGGTATATGCTTCGCGCCTACCGGTCCGGATTCATCGTGTCCCAGACGTGCCGCTGGTGCAAGTCGAACTACGTGGTCAGCACCGCGTACTCTCGCCAGGGCTGCCCCGTGTGCACGATCTTGAGCAACAGTAAGTGTATCGACTGCGGAACGCCGATTCGTGAAGGTAAGGACCTGCTCCAGACGAAGGGAAAGAAGCGTTGCGCGACGTGTCAGTCGCGTGCCCGGAACCGCCGCATCTCCATGCAGCGCATTGCCTCAAGCTGCGTCGACCTGAAATACGCGTAAGAAACAAACCCCGCAAGCCAGAACAATGCAACGCCCTGCAGCTTCAATGCAGGGCGTTTTTGTTAGCGCTTGCGCACCTCCGCGCGCCGGTTCTGCGCACGGCCGTCGTCCGTTTCGTTCGTGGCGACAGGCGTCGATTCGCCACGCGTTTCAACAGTAATACGGGAAGAGTCGATTCCCTTGGCCAGGAGATGTTTACGAATCGCATCGGCTCGCTTCATGCCGAGCGCCAGGTTCGCCTTCACCGATCCTACAGAGTCGGTATGGCCGGTGATGATGACGACGTCGTTGTTGCGGGCAAGGTCTGCCAGCTTCATTAAGTCGGATGACGAGTAGGGCGACAACTCGGAAGAATTGGTGGCGAACTGGATGGTGACGGGATAGTCAATCCGCGACTCTTGCGGTATCTGCACCTGGGGCCGCTCGAGGCGCGGAGCCGGAACAGCTTCCTTGGGAATGACGGCTGGCGTTTTCACCGGCGCTGGCTTTTCGTTGGAGACGATCACGAACACTTTTGCCCGGGTACGCGTAAGGGCATGCTGGTTGCGCTGGTGGTCCTCGAACGCCGCGATGCCGGTCGGCGCGTCGAACTTGGAGTAGCTCAATTCGCGCTGATTCTCCTTCGCCATTGCGTCGAGAGAGGGCGCCTCCGGCTCAGGGGAATCGGCAGTAGTGAGCGACTTAAGCGTCGAGCACCCGGTCGTCAGCGCCACTGCAAGCGCAGCAGCTATCGCGGTTTGATACATCGGTAGTCCCTCGAGTTTATTCACACAGGTACTGTAGCGCGATTATGTGTCGAGCAAACATCCGTAAAGTGCCCGTTTGGGTCGCATTACGATGTTTTTCAGCGGCACAAACTCTGTATAGTGGAATCCGCTGCGAAACCCCCGGAGTCGAAGATCGATTTCGCGAGGCTCACAATCGTTGAGCGCGTCTGACAGTCACGCCGGCCAAACTCGCGCCGGCACCAACAACATCAGAGGCGAGCGTATGACCGCCCGGATGCGCGCGCAAGAACGGATTTGAACTGCGAGTGCCGGTGCTGCGACAAGCGGCGCCGGCATTTTGCTTTGATGGGAGAAGATTATGAATAGCGTCGCCAGTGGAGAAAAGAAGACCGAAGGCGCATCCCCGTTTGCTATCCCCACGGCTCACTCTGCGCTCGATTCCGCGCTGCGCGCTAAAGGGCTAGCCGGACGAGCCAAAGCCACCTTCGCAGAGCACCCCGAAATCAAGTCGGTATGCGACAACCTGGCGCGATACCTGTTGCGGATCGTGCCTACGGAGGACCAGAAGGACGTCTTGCTCGACCGTTGCATCGAAGCCGGTTTCAAGGAGTTGCAGCTGAATCCGGGGCAGGACGCGGTGCTGGCGTTCTGCCGCGGCGCGCTTGCTCCTGCCCACGAGATGTTGTACTGGGCGATCTTCATCAATAAGCGGTTCGACGGGGCGATCTGCTGGGATTGCGTCAGCATGCCTCTCCTCGACTGGATCACGGTCCACCTGAAGGAGCCACAGGTTGCCTTCCGCTCGGAGCTGCAGCACACCATCATTGAAGCACCCGCGTTCCGCGAAATCCTTGCTTTTAAAGTAATCCCCGCGAGTGCCATCCTCCGCCTGAACAGCCGGTTCGGCGAAATCATCAACGACCCCTCCGCCGTAAATTGAATTACGCAAAAACTTAGGTAGTTTGAAGGCGTATGCGGAGTGATGGGGAAATCCTGAAAGATGCCCATTTGGGACGTCTTACATACATTTTCGAGTCACACCTTTCGGCTATAGTCTGACCAACATTTGTGAGGTAGAACGCATGGCAAAGAAGATACCCAACCATATTGACGATCCGCAGCAGATCTTCATGTGGTCCGCCGACGAATTTATCCCTGTCGCAGGGCTGATGTCGATCGGATTCCTGATCGGCCAGTTGACACTGATGCTCGTCGGGATCTTCTTCATTCTCAAGGTGTACCGCCGGTACCGCGACGGCAACCCCAACGGCCACATCTTTCACTGGCTGTACTGGATCGGGCTTGTTTCGGGATCGAAGTCCCGCACGCTGAAGAACTCCTTCATTAGGAACTACATCCCATGAATTTCAAGAAGTTCTCTACAACCTGGAGTGGCTTGAAGGCTGAAAATAGCCTGTACCGGATGGTCCTTCCCGTGTTGGCATTTTCTCTGGCCGTCGCGGTGTGGGCTCTCGCGACCAAGAAGGAAACCGTAATCCTGGTACCGCCCACCATCTCCGAACAGATGGAGATCAGCACGAAGAAAGCGAGCGGCGGCTTTAAGAAGAGCTGGGGCCTGTTCATTGCGCAGCTCGCCGGTAACGTGACGCCCGGGAACGTTGACTTCGTGCGGGAATCGCTCAAGGAGATGCTCACCTCTGCGGCATGGCATGCAATCAACGAGAGCATTGCAACGCAAACCGACATCATCAAAGACGAGAACCTGACGATCCGCTTTGAGGCGCGCGACGTGTACTTCGAGGAGCAGACGGACAAGGTGTTTGTGACGGGTTCATCGACCATCACCGGCAGTGGTGGAAAGAGCATGAAGAAGAACCGCGTCTTCGAACTGCAGATCGCCATTGTCGGGTACTCGCCCAAGATCAAGTTCTTCGACAGCTACGAAGGCGACCCGCACACGCTCGAATACATTGAGCGTGAGGCGAAGCGCTTGAAGAAAACGCCGGCCGAGCTGCAGGCGGACCTGAATGCGGCGACCGCAGGCGCGGAGCGCAGTGAAAAAGAGGGCGAGTAAGGACTATGGCAAAGAGCACACTACTTTTGACGGCATTGCTCGTCGCCTCGGGCATCGTTAATGCACAGCAGACCCGATCGCTCGAAACGATCGACATTCCCGGCGTTACCTCGAATCCCGCCGCACAGCCGCCCGCACCGAAAGCTGCGAAGCCGGTCGTTGCCGCGCCAGCCGTAGAAATGCAGCCGGTCAAGCAAGTCGTCACCGCGCAGCCGGCGGTGGAGCCTTCTCCTCGCGCAGCAGTTAAACCTGCGGCACCCAAGGCCGAACCGGTGACCCCACCCGCCGTGGCCGAGAAGCCGCCGGTACGCAAGGGTGGTGGCGTCGGCGTTATGGCGGCGCCTGGCACAGTGGTAAAACAGAAGCCGGGCGGCGGTCAAATTGTTACCACGACCATTGGCGGTGACGGGAAGGACGTCGGTGAGCAGCTGGCGCCGGTGGGCTTCGGTATGCCATCACGTTCGGGCGTTTCGGCCGAGCCGGTCAACCAGCCATCCATTCCCGAGCCGATGCGCGACCTGCTGGCCTCGCCGACGTTCCAGCAAAAACTTCTCGCCGGCGCGATGGCCAATGAGAAGCGCCGCCTGGAGGGCGCGCAGGCCAACGGCCAGAACGCCGCCCCGGTGGCTGAGCCGACAGCCCTGTCGGTGATTCCCGGTGTCGTCGAGGTGGTGCCGATTTCCAAGGGATACCTGAACCGGATTGTGACGCCGTTTGAGAATCCCCGCGTCTACACCATCAACCCGATCGACACCAAGGTAGACGCAAACGTCGTCTATGTGGCGACGGATTCGGACACGCCGATCGGCGTGTACATTCAGGACAATACCGAAGGCGCTGACGACACTGCAATTTCGCTGTCGCTGACGCCGCAGGACATTCCGCCGCGCGAACTTCGTTTGCGCCTGTCTGGCCGCAGTGGCGGCGGCGGGTTCGCTTCGAAGAATGCCGAGAAATGGGAGACGGGCCAGCCGTACGTGGTGACAATCAAGGAGGTCATGAAGGCTTTGGCGCTCAACCAGCTTCCGCAGGGATATAGCCTGTCCGGCCCGGGGAACGTGCCGTACCGCTGCGACATTCCCGGATTCGCAATGCGGCTGGCGCAAATGGTGGATGGCCACAATTTCCGCATCGCGATCTATGCAGTGCGCAACGTGAGCTCGTACACAAGGGAGATTACCGAGCAGGCGTGTTACCGGCGCGGTGTCGCGGCCGTCGCCGCGTGGCCCTCGGCGATCCTCGAGCCCAATCAAGAGACAGAGCTGTACGTGGCGATGAAGCCGAACATCGAGGAAGAGGTCAAGCCCACCCACACACGTCCGTCTGTCATCAATAGCCAGAGGTAAGTCATGCTGACAAAAGCGAAAGAGTATTTCGGGACGCTGACGCCGGCGGCGAAGAAAAAGACGGTCATTTTCTCTGCAGTGGTGGTTTTCCTTGCCGTGATCACCAGCCTGGTCGTGCTTGGTGAAAGTTCCACCACGCCCTCAAGGCCGACGAACACGAAGGCGAAGCGCGACAAGAAGGTCAATTACGACGTTTTTACCGGAACGGATACCAAGCATCTGTCGAATGATGCGATGGCGGCTAAGCTGAAGCGCCTTGAAGAAGAAGTGGTGCAGCTGCGAACGGCGCGCGGCAATGCCGTCGACCCGAAGGAAAAACGCGATGTCACTCCCGACATTCCGCCCTTTGCAGGCGGGCAGGATGACGTCCCCGCGCCGCGCGGCGGCGGTCCGGAGCAGTTCCTTCCGAAAGACATGGAACCTGCCGCGGACTCTGGCAAGCCGGTGGTTGACACCAAAGACTCGGAGCTGATCGAGAAAATCAAGCGCCAGCAAGAAGCAAAGCGTGGGGCGCCGAATGGCAGCGTCACCCGGAGCGCGGAGAAACCGAAGAAGGTCGTGGCGCCGGTGGTCGAGGAGCCCGAAGAAGATCCGCTCGATGCGATCGCGCGCAACAGTGGACCCGCCGGTGGTGGTGTCGTCGCAGGGGGTACTGCACCGAAATCTCAAGGCGGCGGGTCGCGCATCATGGTGTTTGATGAGGAAGGGCAGGCGCGCAATGGGCCCAGCCAACCCGGAACACCGGGCGCTGCTGTGCCTGGCGGCACGCAGGTCGGTGGCCGAGTTGCGCCGAAGGGCAAGGAAAAGAAGGAGAAGCCGAATCTGACTCTGCCGGCCGGCTCCATCCTTTCCGGCACGATGGTCACCGGTATGGACGCGCCGACCTCCGCGCATTCGCGCAAGGATCCGTTCCCGTCGCTGCTGAGGATCAAGCACGAGGCGATTTTGCCCAACCGGTTCCGCATGGACCTCAAAGAGTGCTTCATCATCGCCGCGGGCTACGGCGACATGGCATCGGAACGGGCGTACCTCCGCAGCGAGGCTGTGAGCTGTGTAACGCAGGACGGCGAGATCGTGGAGTCCGGACTCGACGCCTACGCGGTCGGCGAAGACGGCAAGACCGGCGTGCGCGGCCGACTTGTACAAAAGACGGGCAGCATCATTGGCAAGGCGCTGCTGAGCGGTTTCTTGAGCGGCATCACGAATTCGCTCAAGCCCGCGAAGATCCCGGCGATCACGCTGAATCCGTCGGGCTCTATCGAGACTCAGCGTCCGACGCCGGACCAGGTCATCGAGGAGTCGGCGCTTGGGGGTATCTCCAGCGCAGCGTCGGAGATCTCCAAGTATTACATCGACATGAGCAAGAACATCTTCCCCGTGATCGAGGTTGACGCTGGACGCAGTATCGACTTTATCGTCACGCGATCTGCCCGGCTTCAGACGCAGCAGCAAAAGCCCAAGCAAGGACGGCAGGGCGGAATGGGCCAGAACCTGAACGGTATGGTCGATGACGCCGTAAATGCCGGGCAGAACATGCTGAACAACGCAAAAGGGGTGGCAGGCGATGTTGCTAACCAGGTCGGCAATTCGGCGAACCGCTTTTTCCAGAACCCGATTAGCCGATAAGAAACAAGGACCGAAATGAAAAACCTCTGGATGGGCTTCGCAGCCCTCGCTCTAGCGGCGTCCCAAGCCGCGATCGCGCAGCAGCCGGAACAGGAAGTCGTGATCGTCAATCAGGCAGCGCCGACACAGGTTGCCGCTCCGGCCGTGAAAGCATCCGCCGCAGCAGCAAAGGCGCCCGCCGTCGAGGCGGCAAAGCCGGGACAGACCGAAGAAGAACTGGCGAGCAGCAAGATGGTTGAGCAGATCCGCAGCCGCATGCGCAAAATCGACGGAATGAAAAAGATCCCTGGCACCAACATGGCGATCGTCGAAGCGGGTGACTTGACCTTGATGGTGTCTGACAACGGTCGTTTCATCGTCGGCAGCTTCCGCATGGTCGACATGTGGAACGGCAAGGTAATTACCAATATTGCTGATCTCGAAGGGATCGATAAGGTGAACCTTCGCAAGATCAACGCCAATCCCGACGATCTGGGCGCATTCACCGTGGGGACGGGAGCGAAAGAAGTGGTGATGTTCGTCGATCCGCTTTGCCCGCATTGCCACGATCTGATGAAGCAGATTCCCTCTCTCTCGTCGGAGTACACCTTCAAGATCGTCCTCTTGCCGATCCTCGGCGCGCAGTCCGGTGAGTGGGCGAAGAAGCTCGTTTGCACCAAGGACAAGACGGCAGCAGTCAAAGCGCTGATTGACGACCAGCTGGAAAACGCAAAGCTGGTGACGGAGAAGTGCGACACCTCCGCTCTGGCGAAGGCGGTGGTCGTCGCCCGGGTACTCGGCGTCGAGTCCGTGCCGTACACCATCACCCCGAAGTTCAACGTTATTCGCGGCGCGGTGAAGGACCTTGGCGCGGCGCTTCGAAGCAAATAAGGAGTTACCGATGTCGATCAATAAACTGACTGTCATGGCCGTGCTTGCCTGCGGCGTCTTGAGCGGGTGCGCCAGCACCTTTGGCATCGGCGCGCAGGAATTTGGCTGTAAGGGCCTTCCGGAAGGCACCCGTTGCATGAGCGCGAAGGAAGTGTACGCGGCGACGGAACATGCGGACCGCATCACGAACGGGGGATTTGTCGAGGGAAAGTCTGCGCTGCAGACCGCTGGCGGTAAGGTGGCCGACGGTGCTGCAGCCCCCAACGCATCACTTCGCGCAGATCCTGTTCCCGCGATTGACCGTCCCGTGCCGATCCGCACCCAGGCGCAGGTGATGCGTATCTGGATCTCGCCCTGGGAAGATAAGGAAGGCGATCTTCATGCTTCCGAGTTCGTCTACACGGAAGTTGTCGCCCGTAAGTGGAACGTTGGCGAGATGCAGATCATGACAGGGAATGGGGCGCTCAGCCCCCTGACGGGTAACGGACCCGGCAAAGTAACCGTCAAATCGCCCCTTAGCGTCAACAAATAATTCCATTGCTGTTCTGGACGCCGCGCCAAACGCGCGCGGCTCGTCCCCCACTGTCTGAAGAGTCGAGGTCACCACAATGAGTTCCGCAGCCATTCAAGCCATCATCAATCGCGAGACGCCGGCGCAACTGATCCCTGTGCTGGCCTACGACAAGGATGCCGGGCTCTATTACACCGAAGACGGCTACCTTAGCTTCTGCTTCGTCAGCAATCCGATGCTGTATGGAAGTGATGATATTGCGGACAAGATCAATGTGCTGCTCTGCGCCGGTTTCCCGGCCCATTCGTTCCTGTCCTTCATGCAGTACTCCAGCCCCGACATCAGCCAGTTCACGATGAGCGTGCGCAATATGCGCGCCGCCTTCCTCTCGAACCCGAACAATGATCCTACCGGCGTTCTGCAGGAATCGTTGGACGCGAAGCTGGACATGTTCGAGAAGTCTGTCGCGAAACCGATCGAGAACCGGAACAAGACCCGCGTGCGCGACATTATCGTCATGGTATCGGGCAAGATCCCCTGCACGAACTTCGGTCAGCCGACGGAGAGTGACTATGCGCAAGCAAAGGATCTCTGTATCTCGTTGAAGCAGAGCCTGGAGTCGGTGGGTATGCCGTCGGTGCAAGTGCCGCCGCAATACTACATTCACTTCATGGGGTCGGTCCTCAACTGGGGCGAGAACGCGGAGTGGAAGAGTCCGGAAACAGCGTACGAGTATGACGAGGACACGTTCATCCGCGATCAAATCTTCGATCTGGAGTCGAAGATTGACATCGATCGCAAAGGCCTGTTCGTTGGCAAGAAACGCGTCTCCGCACTTTCGCCGAAGCGCCTGCCCGACTATATGTCTCTGGCGGCAGCTCACGCTCTGCTCGGGGATCCGCGCACCGGCAATAAGGGCATCCGGCACAACTTCATCGCGTGCATGAACATCTACTTCCCGGAATTCCACTCCGAGAAGGCCGCGCTTGAAAACCAGCGCAATTTCGTGGCTTACCAAGCGTTTGGACCGATGCTGCAGTTCGTACCGCGCATCGGTTTGAAGAAGCAGTCCTTCGACGAATTGTTTGACGCCATCGGCAAGGGCGACACGGTTGTGAAGGTCTGCCCGTACTTCCTGCTGTTTACCGACAGCGAGAACGAGGCCAATGAAGCGGTCTCGAACATGATCAGCTACTACCGCGAGATCGGATATCAGCTGCAGGAGGATAAGTTCATCACGCTGCCGATGCTGGTGAATGCGCTTCCAATGTGCCAGGACAAGGAAGTCGTCAAGCTGCTGTTCCGGTATCACACGGTCGCCACTTCGCATGCTGCCCAACTTATGCCCATCGTCGGCGACTGGAAAGGCACGGGCAATCCGGCGATGTCGTTCATCTCCCGCAATGGTCAGGTGATGGGGATCGACCTGTTCGACTCGAATACCAACTACAACCTCACCATCTGCGCGGCCTCGGGTTCGGGCAAATCGTTCCTCACGAACGAGATCATTACCTCCTATCTGAACATGGGCGCACAGATTTGGGTGATCGACGTCGGCCGCAGTTACTTGAAGCTTGCGAAGGGGCTGGACGGCGACTTCGTTGAGTTCACTAAGGAAGCGAATATCTGCATCAACCCGTTCCCGTTGGTCAAGGACTACAACGAAGAAGCGGATATGTTGACAGGCATTATCGTCGCGATGGCGTCTCCGACAGATAAGGTGTCGGACTTCCAGTATGCGCGCCTGCGAAACGTGCTTCGCGCCTGCTTTGATGAGTATGGCAGCGACCTGACGATTGACGTCGTGGCCCGCGCGTTGAAAGAGGAAGACGATCAGCGCGTGCGCGATCTCGGCGAGCAGCTGTATCCGTTTACGAGCGGTGGCGAGTACGGGCGGTTCTTCAATGGCCCGAACAACGTCACCTTCAAGAACGCCTTCACGGTGCTCGAACTCGAGGAACTGAAGTCGCGTAAGCACCTGCAGGCTGTCGTGCTGCTTCAGCTGATCTTCCAGATTCAGCAGGCGATGTTCCTCGGTGCGCGCGACCGTCGCAAACTGCTCATCGTGGACGAGGCCTGGGACCTGTTGACGTCGGGCGGCGACATGTCGAAGTTCATGGAAAACGGATACCGTCGTTTCCGAAAATACGGAGCGGCGGGTATTACGGTAACGCAGTCCCTCAACGACCTCTATGCCAATCCTTCGGGAGTGGCGATTGCAGAGAATAGTGCCCACATCTTTATGTTGGGGCAGCGTGCTGAGACAATCGATGCGATCAAGGAATCGAAACGTCTGTCGCTTTCTGACGGCGTGCTCGAACTGATCAAGACGGTCAACACGGTTAAGGGCGTGTACTCCGAAATCTTCTTCTACACCGGTAACGGTGCGGGCATCGGCAGATTGATTGTCGACCGTTTCTCGCAACTGCTGTATTCGACGCACCCGGACGAAGTCGCGGCCATCATGGCGCGCATGGATCGCGGAATGAACATCAAGGAAGCGATCACCGACGTGATCGCGCATGAACGTACAAAGGAAGTAGCATGAACAAATTCGTGATCGCAGGGCTCTTCGTTGCAAACAGCGTGGTCTCGGCAGGACTGGCCTATCTCGCCTTCAAAAAAGCGGCCGACCTGCCAGCGGCGCCTCAGGTCGCCCTGGTCGATATCAGCGCCATCGTGAAGACAGTAAATCCGAGCGATCCGGCCTCGAAAGAGCGGGCGAAGACAAAAATCGACGCGATCAAGGAACAGGCGAAGCAGCTCGCGTCGATGGGCGTGATTGTTCTTGACGCAAGCATGGTGATCGAGGCGCCGGAGGAGGCGTATATCGGGATCAAGCCGGAAGACAAGGGGAACTGAAATGGCGGCACAAACGAGTGTTGCCCGCGCATGGGCAAAAGACATCACTCCGGCAAATATTGCCGGCTTCCTGCGGCTGGTCTTGATTCACGCGCGGCGCATGTGGCCGGCGTATATCTTTGCTGCCGCTACCGTCTATCTCTTCAACGAGAACTATCAGTTTGGCTACAACCGTACGCCGAGCTTGCCCAACACCTTCTTTCTCGTTCATGTGAATGAACCGGTGAAGAAGGGCGATTACATTGCCTTCCGGTGGAACGGCGGGTATCCCTACAAGAAGGGGCAGGTGTTCGTGAAAATCGTCGCCGGTGTGGAGGGCGATGTGGTGACGCTGAAGGATAGAGAGTTCTCGATTGGCGGAACGGTTGTTGGCGTGGCAAAAACCCATGGATTGCGCGGCCAGGAGTTGGAAGCGTCGCCCGCAGGGAAGATCGGGCCGAATCAATATTACGTTCAAGCGCCGCACAAGGATTCGCTGGACAGCCGGTACTCGATGTTGGGCCTTGTCAATCAACGTGATGTGATTGGACGCGCATATGCAATTTTCTAAAGTCATGCTCGCGATCGCGGTTGCGGTAGCCGCGGTCACCACGGTCGCGACGGCGCAACAGCCTGGGGTGGCATCCAAAGCGCAGGACCTGAGCGATCAGTCTTGGATCAAACGGTCGCAGCAGATCGTGCGGGACGCAGGGAGCGTCGAGGTGCCGGACTGGTTGATGCCGAAGAACAAGATTCAGGCGTATGAGCAGGACGCCAAGGCGATCTACCAGCAAGGCGCTCAGATCGCCGGAAAAGCGGTGACCGGAAAAGACGTGCAGGCGCCGGACCCGCTCGCGGAGGACGCTCCACAGGTGCCCGAGGACGGCCGCGTAACAATTTTCGCATCGCTGGCGATCCCAGAGAAGGAACTGCGCGACCTCGTGCGTGAGGCGACGATGCACGCCGACAAGGCCGTAATCGTGTTTCGCGGCGTAGAGCGCGGCAAGTCCATCGATGCCCTGATTGCCAAGATCACCAAATACATACCGGAGGACGTGAATGCCGTCCCCAACATTGAAATCGACCCGAACCAGTTCAAGCGACTGAAAGTAGGCGTGGTGCCGTACATCTCGTACGCAAAGAACGGCAACGAGTATCAAGCCCGCGGCATCTATGGCGTGGACTGGATCCTGAGACGCTCAAACCACGGCGAAGATCCGTCGCAGGACTACGGCCGCCACGGTCCTGTGTATCAGATCAAGGAACCCGACATGGTGGAGGAGATGAAGCGCCGCTGGGCAGCTATGGACATGGAAAAAATCAAGTCGGACATGATCAAGGGCTTCTGGACCGACAAGATGAAGGACATGCCGTCACACCTTCCGGACGCGATTCACACGCAAGTGTTTGAGTTCGACCCGACGGTTGAGCTGACGATGGACATTCCTGACATGCAAGGGGGTTACCTGGCGCGCGCCGGTGATCGTATCAACCCGGCGCACTACGTGCCCCTCCAGGGCCGCTACATCTTCTTTAACGGGTCGAAGAAGAATCACCTCGAGGTAGCAAAACGCCTTGGGCAGGAGGCCTTGAAGAGCGGACATCCCCCCACTTACATCACTTCATCGGTAAACCCGAAGAATGGATGGGACGATTTCCAGCGCCAGGAGGACGTGCTGGACGCGCCCGTGACCGTCCTGGACAAAACGCTGGCTGAGCGCTTCAAGATCGAGCGCTTGCCTGCGATGCTTTATTACGAGAACGGTAAGGCATGGATCAAGGAGTACAACGTCTCTGAATTCCTTGCGAAGAAGGGTAAGTGATGCTCGCCAGGCTGATAATCATCGTTCTGCTGGCCGTCGCCGGCGTGGCTACCAAGCCTGCCATGGCAAGCGCGGTTTGCCCGAACTCGAACTTGCTCAGCGGTGCACTGATGAACAAGTTTTGCTGGTCTTGCATTTTCCCGATTCGCGTCGTCGGCGCTAAATTTGGATCAGGGAGCATCCCGGATGGTGCCCGTAACAGTGCGTTCTGCAAGTGCAAGAACCACATGGGCATCTATCAGTGGGGCTACTCCGTGGCCGGTTGGCTTCCAACGCGCCTGGTCGAGACCGTGCGGACGCCGTGGTGTTCCCCCGTGCTCGGGCAAACGCTGATGAATGCACCGCGTCTCATGGGTGGCCGAAAAAGCACCACCAACGACAATTCCGACAAGACGTTCTACCACACGCACTACGTAGCATTCCCGATCGCGTACATGCTGCAAATGCTGATCTCGGACAGCTGCTCTCAGGGCAATTTTATGACCATGGCCCACATGAGTTTCAGCGAGATCGATCCGACCAAGCAGCGTGATGAACTGGCGATGTGGTTCAACCCCATGAGCGTCGTATTTTCGACGCCTGCCGCTTATATCGCGGCGATGGCCGACTGTACAGCGTCCACGGCGGGGCGGCCACTGTCGGATCTGCCCGGCTGTATGGGATGCCTCGGTATGCTTACTCCGGGAGCCAACCACGTCAATTCGGCTGCAAGCCCTCCGTCCTATACCGCGTTGATGGCCGGGCGGGAGATCATGACGGCACATATGCGGGGCTTCGCCAAAAAGACCTACGGGAGCTCCGAGGCGATGTGTGGCGGGCAGTTCTGGCCAATCATCCCGAAGGAGCAGTACCGAATATCCCAGTTCTATCCGGTTCCGCAGGCAACCAAGCCTTGCTGCGATACGTTTGGCCAGTCGCCGATGACGTCTCGTGAGTTCCGCAACATTCCCGGCGTTGGCGAGGACTTCGTGTACATCGTTTTCCAGTACACAGAATGTTGCGCATATTGATTTCCGTTTGAGGCGTTCTATGAAAAAGAGTTTATTTCTTGCAGCTGCACTCCAAATTGTGGCGGCCAGCGCTACAGCAAGTGCAGACGTTCAAAGCGTGGTTGAAGCGCGATTGGGCATGAAGGTCGACACCGTCACGAAAACGGACCATCTGGGCCTTTACGAAGTGGTTGCGAACGGACAGATCATCTATACCGATGAAACGGCCTCCTCGTTCATTGTCGGGAATATCATCGACGGAAAGACGAAAGAGAACATCACCGGAAAGCGATCAATTGCGATCCTGCCGTTCGACCTGGCTGTGAAGCAGGTCCGCGGCAACGGGAAGAACACACTGGTTACGTTCGAAGACGTCAATTGCGGCTACTGCAAGCGGCTCGCCAAAGATTTGACGTCCTTGAAGGACACGACGATCTACACCTTCATGATTCCGATGCTCGGGGCCGACTCTACCGAGAAAACCAAGGGCATCTGGTGTGCACCGGATAAGGCAAAGGCCTGGAATGACTGGATGGTCGACGGTAAAGCGCCGCCGGCGGCGAAGAACTGCAATGCGCCGATCGCGAAGCTCACGGAGCTCGGGCAAAGGATGAAGGTCACCGGAACGCCGACGCTGTTCTTCATGAACGGGGACAGGGTTCCGGGCGCAGTACCGCTGCAACAGATTGAGCAACGACTTGCCGCGACCGCGAAGCAGAATCTCCAATAGAACAGAAAAAGCGCTCACCAACAGAGGCCAGATCCAGTGGATCTGGCCTTTTTTCATTTCAGAACGAGTTGCGGATCGCTGCAGTGAGTGAAAACAGACATGGTCAACCGCTGGGGCGCGAAAAAATCTGCGCTGCTCAATCAAACACACAGACTTGGTACGCGGTGCTTAAAAGCGTTGTACAACCGCATGGCATCAAGAGTGAGTGCGGCTCAACGGTATAGAGCGGAAAACGTGTGCAAGGAAGATCGTTTAAAAGGCCAAAAAGGGTAAGAAAGGACGAGAACCGTGCGCAACTCATTGAACGAAAAAGACTTTTAAAGAGCATGCGGCGAGCAAAGCTTGAAAGGTGACGAAATGAGGCGTTTTACAAAAGTCGCGTGCGGATTTTTCTCTCTATAGTTCGACCCATCGGCAGCGCGCGAACATAACGTGGCTGAAGACGATGACGGCAAATCTGCCGGTTACCCACCAAATCATTTGATAGGAGCATTCATGGCTAAAAAGATGAAAACCGCAGCTCTCGCCCTCGGTCTCGCACTGATCGTCCCGGGCCTCGCAATCGCCGGCACCGGCGGTACCGAATTCAACGACATCTACGATCTGCTCTCCGGCTGGGCCAAGGGCACGCTCGGTAAGGTGATCTCCCTGGCGATCTTCATGGTCGGTATCGCTGCAGGCATCGTGAAGCAGTCCGTCGTTGCAGCAGTCGCGGGCGTGGCCGGTGCCATGGTGATGTATTACGGCCCTGGCGTTATCGAAAACATCGTCACCGCTGTTATCTAATAACGGCTCCGCGATGTACGAACATAAAGGGAGCCGGTCCGGCTCCCTTTTTGTTTGTGTGCACGTGAAACAGGCGAAAGGTCGGGATCGATGGTGAAGGCTACAGTCATTAAGCTGCCTCAGAAGGGAGCGAAACGACCTGCAGCCAGCCGACGGCCACGAGCGGCTCTTTCACCGGATGAGGTGATCAAGGATGCACTGCGGGACAAGGCACTGAGGAAAGACGCCGAAATGCTGTTTCATCAGATGCCCTCGTTACTGCAGGTCTGTCAGCGCCTTGCATCACACTTCCTCGATGTAGTTCCGGCGGCGGCAGAAGATACAACGCCTTTGTTCCATAAGTGTCTCCAGCAGGCATTTGAGGATTGGGGGCAGCTTCAGCATACGCCGGTCACCATTGAGACAGAGATCAAACAGGTTCCGACCTTCATCGGCGGGCTTGTGCGGCACACGCATGAATTACTCGAGTGCGAGGTGCATGTGGTCGATGAGGAAGGCCACATCCGTTGGAATGCCCTGGAAACCCCGATGAGCGATTGGCTATCCACGCACTCGCATAAAGGGGATCTCAAGGTGTCGAAAAGAACCGGAACCGAGAACGAAGTCGATGCACGGATCATCCGAAAATGCATAGCATCGCGAATCCTGGGTCAGCATGATCTCATTGCAGTTGGAGGTAGGCTGGACAACCTCATCCGGCATATCGACGGTGAGGACGTGGTAGGGGTAAGGTAAATGACGTTCAAACGCTTTCTCTTTTGGTTTCTGATCTTGCTGGTTGAAACGGTCTTCGTGACGATCGTTCTGTCCAGCGATACGATTAAGAAAGCCGCCGTGGCGGAACGGGTGATGCTCGTGAAAACCTTCGGTGAAGAGATGGCGTTGGAAATCGTAGACCAAACCGACGCTACTTTTCGGGAGTGGTTCTATGACTCGGGGATGATCAATGGCTCCTACGCGGCATTCGTGCCAACGCAGGACGAGTTGAAAAACTCAAAGTCGCTCAAGGATATGGGCAAACCCGTATTCCAGGTTGTCAAAGAAAAGCTGCAGACCTTTTGGACCGCCGTCTACTACGGCACCCAGCGGTGGACGATCATGATGATGTGGGTGCCTTACCTCGTCCCATTCGTCATCGCTGTCGTAGTAGACGGTCTTTCTACCCGAAAGAAGAAGCAATTCAACTTCGAATACGCCAGTCCCGTGGTATTCGGGGCGATGTCCCATACCGTGCTCGGCCTGGCGGTATTCCCATTCCTCTATTTCCTGGTTCCTTTCCCAGTGACGCCTCTCGCGGCGCCTATCTGGATAGGGGCGTTCTGCCTTGCACTTTATTCAATGATCTCGCATACGCAGCAACTTGCATAAAGAAACGATGTAACGCGCCATTTTGGGGTGCCTTACGAAAAGTTGTTGCGGCAAATACATGCTCTAATCGACGCTACCAAAATTGGGTATCGCGAGGACTGCATGAAGTTTGCCCCACTGTCGAAATTGTTCCTGGCCGGCGTATCGTTGAGCCTGCTTTCGGTCACTCCGGCCTCCGCACTGGTGCTGACCGACGGCGGGCCCGATCAATCGGTCATCTTCGAGCGCGATGACGGCAAGCTGTACAAACGCGATCCCGGCCAGCTGTGGTCGCAAGCTGCGGAGTGGGCGGACTCGCCCGTTGCGAACAAAGATCAAATCCGGAAGTGGCGGCAGATCGGACAGTTCTGGTACCTGGTCACCTCCACCGGGGAGCTTCTCACCAACAATGCTGACGCGGCGTCGCGTGTGTCCAACGGTACTGCGCCTCGCCGGACGGCTGGGGCAACCGTCTGGGCGACGATGGCGGCCGGCGTCAAGGACGTAGCCATCAAGAGCCGGGTGACGAGCTGCGGAACCGACGCTTTGCATTTCTACGCGTTAAAGTCCGACGGCGCTGTCTGGGAGGGATTTGCTGACCCGTGTACGACCTCAAATTCCCGCTCGTGGACCTCCATAACAACGAATGCGCTCGCGGTCGCGGTCAACGGCAATGCGGTACCGGGTTCCCATAACGACGTGTACGTCTGGCGGAACGACGGGTATGCCTACACGAAGCCGTCGGAGCAGTCCATCGGGGAGCCGTTCACCGACCTGTATGGGAATTTTACGGTCAGTTCGAGCGGTAAACCGAAGGCCAGGTTCCGGGTGGATATGCCTTCGCAGGCTCGCCAAACGGCAGGGTCATGGGACAACGCAATCGGTCGGGTTGACGGCCACTACCTGATTTTCAAGTCGGGGGAAGTGCTGAAATTGAATCCTGTCCTGATGCAATCGGGCAGCATCGACGTTACGCAACTCGCTCAGACGTTCGTCGTTGACCAAAACGACATTCCCAAGACCAAAGTGGCGAAGTGGGCCGGCGTTTACTCGGGAAATGGATCTGAACTAATCGACCAGGTTGTGCTGACGACCGACGGTCAGGTTCTATTCAAGGGAACGAACATCAATTGCCGAGGTGGCTTACCCAATTGCGCGGCTTCCGCTCTGGGATGGACCACGACGATCTCGCAGGACATCACCGACATGAGCTTCGGTCCTTCCGGGACGTTTGTGATCGACAGCAATAAGGTCATAAGCTACGCAGGAAAAGCCAATACGGACGGAAGCTACGCCGGCGCGGTGATCCCGTCGGAGTTCGTGAGCGCAAACGGATTCCTCTACCAGTGGTTCAAGGTGGGTGCCATCAAGACGATCCCAGACAAGGTACTTGGGGTCGCGGCATCGGACGGCACCAGCACGAACGCTGTCGACCTCCGCTGGGACCTGGTTCCCGGCGCGACGACCTACAAGATTTTTGCCTCGAACCGGAGCGGCGAGATCGGCCAACTGGTCAAGGAAGTGACCGAAGGGGTGGGCCGTTGGTCTACACAATGCAGCTTGACGGAATGTGCGCCTTGCAGCGAGTACGGCCCTGTCACGCTCCCGGCCGGCGCCGACCGCTGCACGACCATGGAATACCTGAAGAACATCCATGACGGTTCGAACATTTACTTCACCGTGAAGGCATCAGCAAAGGGCGTGGATGGACCGTCGAGCAATGAAGAATCCGGTT
This sequence comes from Noviherbaspirillum sp. FW303-A3, assembly GCF_058788695.1. Lineage (NCBI taxonomy): Bacteria > Pseudomonadati > Pseudomonadota > Betaproteobacteria > Burkholderiales > Oxalobacteraceae > Noviherbaspirillum > Noviherbaspirillum sp. FW303-A3. The sequence continues at coordinate 135,417 of NZ_JBYTAZ010000002.1, read as the reverse complement.
ACCCCAACGTCCCCATTGAATCGTCCACGGTGACAATCGATGCGCTTTACGATCTATCTGGCTCCGCGCGCGTACAGTTTGTGGATCGTAATCCGAACGACACGTATACCGTGACCGTGACTAGCCCGCCGGCGAACGGTACGTTGGCCTACGACACGGCTACACGCACCTTCACCTTCCGCCCGAATTCTGGCTGGGCGGGCGAGGAGACCTTCGCCTATCGGGTGGTCGACAGCGGCAATTATCAAATTGATAGCACTGGGCGTGTCCGCGTCCAGTGTCCCAATCCTCAAATTCGTTCCATGCGCGCCTCGCCGTATCCAGCGTTGCGAGATGGCACGTTGGCAATCCTCTATGACGCTCCCGCCTGCGCGGCAAACCTGCACGCCAGTGTCGCACTGAAAGATGGGGTCGTTGAGATGGGGAACATCGTGATGCCGGGGCAACAGGGCTACACGGCCTTGCCGACCGGGACGATGAAGGAATTGCTCATACCGTTCAAGAATCTCCTGCCGTATCACTATGACGCGGTTTTACGACTTTACGACCCGGTGAAGAATGCGTCGGACGAGCGCAAGTTCCAATTATCGATTCTCGACCTGGAGGGGGCAGATTTCCAGCCGCGGGCGGATCGCTGGAACGTGCGCGCGTTCATTGATCCGATCTCGATCAACGTCGAGTACACCGGAACGCAGCGATTGTGCGACCTCACGGTGTCGGCAACTGAAGCGCGAGGCAGCCTGGCTGAGGGTTCCACCCTTAAGTGCCTGATCGAATGGACCCGACTCCCTCAAGGCGTGGCGCAACGACTCGGAAGCCCTCTGCCGAATGCACACGGCCTCGTCGGTGAACTGGGGAACCTTCCCGTGGAGTTCACCGCATCGATCTTCCGTGACAGCGGCGAGACGGTCCTGGTGAAGCGTGTGACCCGCACCGTGCAGTCGGCTCAACCGCCGGCGCCGGTTTTGGCGGTGGTTCCGGCAAAAGAGGGAGCAACGATGTTCACGGTGCCAACGAGTGGTGGTGTGATCGGAAAGATCACGAGCGACTCGATGGCCGGCGCGGGCGTGACGACGCAATACACGCTGGGCGGCGGTGACCCAGTTGAATGGACCACGCCCAAAGGGATCGCCCATCGAAACGTGGAGCTCAAGGCCAGCCCGTTGTGGTCGACAAGGCCATTGGCAGTAAAGGTGTGGTACACCGCTATGCCTGAAATTTTCACCGAGACAACGGTGAACGTTGTGACGGTGCCGTCAGAGAAAATCAAGGTCAAAAGCGTTTTCCCCGAGACCTCGACCGATAACAATGGATTCAAAGTGCGTGTCTCGGTAGGCATACCTGTGCCGGGCGGGCTTGAATTCGACGAGACGATACACGGCCGCTGGAACGCACGCATTGCCCGTCTAAACCAGGACGGTAGCCTCGCCATGTTGACCCCAGCCGTGGAAGTGACCGGCGGCACGGTCGACATCGACGTCCAGGCGCTCAATGTCCTGGTCGGGCAGAAACTGGTTGCAGTTGCGGACGTGGCGTCGCCGATCGAAGGAGTTGCATTCCGCATCACCTCCGATCCGGCGCCTGTCTATATGGTTAAGGGGTCTGCGCTGTCCGGCAAGATTGCCGCTAACAAGGTGTCAGCGCCGTCCCCAGCGCTGGTCACGCTGACGTCGCGTATGGACAGTCGCGACGATTCGCTGGCTGTTGGTGCCACCGATTGGTTTGCGAGCGTCGATAACGGGGCGTCGTGGAACCCGATCAGTTCTCCGGAGGAAGCTGGCGCTGGCCGCTTGATCAAGACGTTCGGGAACGGGAAGTACCTGGTGAAGGCGCGTTACACCAACAAGCACACCAGCTTGACGTCTGAGTCCAACGTGGTGGAGATCGTGGCATTCAAGGTGCCTGGATTGATCGTGGATGTGCCGACAGTCGCATTTCCCGGGACACCGGTCACGCTGACGGCAACGTTTAAGCCAAACAATGCGCCCGCAGCAGCTCCGATCGATGACACGCCGGTCGTGGAGTGGGAAGTGGAGGGCAACGCCGAACGCGTCGTCGGAAACAGCGTAACGGTGGAGTCGCTGGAAAAGGCTCAGATCAAGGTTGTTGCTTACGCCCGCTCCAAGTCGGCCGATCCGAAGAATCCGGACGCGTGGTCGATGCAGCGCGTGCTTGTGAAGTTCATCGATATCGAACCGCCGAAAGTCCAAATTCAAGGGTCGCCGATTGTGGAAGTCGGCAAGACGTATACCTTCACGGCAAATGTCGTGGAACCGTGGGTTCCGGCGCGTTCAGTGCAAACTGTGCAGGGTGAGTGGATTCTGCCGGACGGTACTCGCGTCCCCGGAAGGGAGTTGCGCTGGAGTCCGGCACCGGGCGACGTCTCCGCCGGCGACGTCCGTACTTCCATCCAATACAGGGCATGGGTCGCGGGTTACGAGGAAACGTCAACGAGGATCGCTGAATACCGTACGAAAGTATGGCAGTACATCTGGCCGACCTGGGATCTCAAGGTTGTGCAGGACACCACATATGCGCCATCAACGGTGAAGCTCGATCTTTTCGCCAATGATCGAAAACTGCTTGCGCAGTTCAAGAGCGAGCCGCTTACCTTGGCATGGACGTTCCCGGACCGTGGCGAGGTTCTGAGGACGAAGGAGGGGACTGCGACGATCCGGCTCCCGGCCGGGGGAAGTTATCCGGTTTCCATCCAGCTATCCGACACACGGGGTAATTCCACGACGGTCACCAAGGAACTGCTCGCGGTCGACGCGCCGCCTTTCGAAATTGACATCAAGCTCACCCCTTCAAACATCCTCTGGAGGGAGCCGGTTTCGGTCAACATCCGGCCGGACATCAAGGGCGGACATCCGTTCGATCGGCCGTCATCGATCCAGTTCGCCGTGAACGACATGCCGCTGCCGAGCAAAGGGGCCGCGGCGTCGGGAAGGCTGGAGAGTGCCGGAACTCATACGGTGACTGTCACCCTGAACTCCAAGATGGGGGCGGTTCAGTCGAGGACTATCCCAGTCACGGTCGTGCCAAACCAGGCACCGACATGTGAACTGGTCGGTAAGGACTCCACTACAACGAAGACGCTGCAAGTTACCGCTGTGTGCCGCGATGTCGACGGCAAGGTGGTCGGCTATCGATGGTTGGTCGACGGGGAATCGCTGAATGCCACGGCAAACAGGATCTCGATCCCGTACGTGAATGTCGGTGGCGCGAAGTCGGTCATCGTTGAAGCCATGGATGATTCCGGGGGAATCGGCATTCAAAGCGCGGTGTTCACCCACTAGACGCTCCTCGATTGTGACCAAAGGCCGCGCTTTGCAGCGCGGCTTTTCTTTGATGTCTCGGAAAACTTTTTAAGGTGCCCAAAAGGGGGGGGATACCGGGATTTTTTGGACAAAGGTGCGTGGTAAATTGCCCTGTCCAAAATTGGGAGGCTGGCGCGTGCTGCACAGATTGAAGCAACTCATCGTTTACTACTCGCTTATCGCGCTTAACGGCACGCCGCTAGTCGCAAACCTGGACGTTGCGAACAAGGCCGCCCGGTTCTTCGCCTCCGTTGGAAAACCGGTTTCGTCGCTCCTCGTCACAGCGGCAACGCTGTCGTACGTAAAAAAGGCTATCGCGCAGAATGCGTCGGTGAATAACGCGATCACCGAAGGCCGAACGCTGGGCCCCCAGTTGCGGAACAATTTCGCCATGCCGTCGATCTCGAGCGGCGACCCAGGCGGCACCATCACGTTGAACAACGGCGCAATGGCCGGGCAGTCAATGAGCTCGTCCGTGCTCGCGCCGAACGCGCAGCCAAACTTCATCAGCAACACGGGTGCGGCAACGGCGGGCGGAAAAGCGTCGCTCGTTAACCTGAACAACCAGACCCGCGCTGATGGCGGCGCCACCAACTCGACGTGGGCGCAGGGCTTTCAGGCAATCAACAACTCGGCATCGAGCCGCCAGCTCTACGATTATCGGGGTAACGGCGATACGTTCCTCAATATGTCGGACTCGGTGACGGGGGAAGTAGCAGCGAATGGCGGTGCAAGTGGGTTTAGTGGCTGTTATACCGCGACGACTGGCGGCGGAGCGACAACGACCACAGTCTCGACCGCTTATGACCGGTCCTGCCGCCGCAATATCTTCGTAAATTCATGCTCCGTCACGAGGAACGGTTCCGGATCGCCGGTCGCAAGTCCTGCCGAATGCAATACGACCGAGATTTGCACAATCAAGCCAATCGACCCCTACACTCCGCCGACATGCACACCGGGGACGCTCGTGTCCTCAGGAACGGTGATGCATCCAAGCATCAGTCAGATGGGCATGCGGATCGAGAACTGGTGTACCGGCAATGGGAACTACCTTCTAAAGGTAACGGATGCCAGCCTCCGACCGGTCGTTTATTACGAGCCCTACCAGTTTGAGTTCAATCCCACAACGAATTCGCCAGCCACATACAGCATGCCAAATATGGGCGGCGAGGGGTCGGGAGGGGCGGATGGCGGTCCGTACTACTGGGGCGCCTACATGTTCAGCGCCTCGTGTACTCCCGGAGGCGATTCGTGCACGTTCACCTTTGGCACGGACCAGGAGGCGCCGAACCGGTTCATGGGATCGGTCACTCTTGCCGCGAACAACGCGCCGCTTCATGAGCAACTCAGTACCGCGCAGTGGATTTGCAATAGCGCTTCGCGTACCACCACGTACAACGGGTCAACGATTACGGCCGGAACGCCGGCCGCTGGGTCGGTTCCTTTGCTTTACCCGGGTGAGGACCATGCGAAGGGGTTCTGCACCTCGGCGACCGCGCGCAACTTTGCCTGTCACCAAAACCCGTATACGGGAGAGACGGCTCCAGCATCTACCTGTGGAACCATCCAGTCGGATCCTACATGCACGCTGTCGACCAGCACTTGCGTTGTAGGCACAGAGGCCAGTTGCCTACGCTGGAACGATACATACTCGTGCAGTTCGGGAACGCAGACGATAACCAATCCCGTTGGCCAGACGAGCTCGCAAGTGATATGCCCCGGGCCGATTCGATGCATGGGGGAGGAGTGCACAACCTTGCCGAGCGAGACGAACACCGACTTCAACGGCGTCGCGTCAGCCTTCGGATTGGCAACGGGCATTGCCATGGATTCCGGTTGTGACGCGAACGGCAACTGCAAGATATTCGGGGGTAATCCCCAAAAGTGTGAGTACTCGGAGTGGGGGTTTTACGATTGCTGCGACGAGAACCCGCCGGATATCAGCATTGTGGACTGGGTGAAGATGGGGTTTGCAACGTGGAACTCCGTCCAGGAGGCGCATACTGTCGCAAATGCCATGGCCGGCAGTTCGTCTGCGTATGGCCAATGGAGCGACATCTCGAGGGGAACGGCACAGGCAATTGATGACTGGCTGTACAAACCTGTTGCGTCAGCGTGGGACTCAATCACGTCGATTATTCCAAAATCCACAGACGTACCGGCCGTTGGCGAAGTGTCGTCCTCCTTGATGGGAAACTGGTCCATATCGGGTCTGCAGTCGGAACTTTTCAACGGCGTGATAGATTTTGCGCAATCGTTGGGAATCGATCAAAACGTACTAATGAACGCCGAGGGCACGGGGATTTTTACATCGGAAGCGGGACAGACGATGATTAACTGGGCTGGCAATGAAATGATGAGCATGATCGGCGAGTTCATGTTCTGGTTCCAGATAATTTCGTGGGCGCTCATCATTTATCAGATTATTTTCCACGATTGCGGGAAGAGGTCGGTGCAACTTGCGCTGTATAAGAAATTGAATCTTTGTGTTGACGCCGGCGAGTACTGTTCGGCACATCTGAAGGTGTTTTTCATCAAGATCTGTAGAGAAAGCACAAAGTCTTATTGCTGCTTTAATTCCGTCCTCGCGAAATTGGTGAACCAGCAGGGGAGGGCGCAATTGGGCTTAAGCGGCTTTGGCGACCCGAAGAATCCAGATTGCAGCGGTTTTACGACTGCACAGATGGAACAGCTCGATTTCAGCAAGATGGATCTGTCCGAGTACATGAACACGCTTAACATTGCTGGCGTTGCCCCGGCAAATGTGATGGCTAATATCGATGTATCGTCAGGCACCCGCGTCTATTCCGGAGGTTCGCCAGCGTCGGGTGCCCCCGGGTCTGCTGACCTCGCCACTCGAACTCAGGCCATGGGGATGAATGCGACCAATACATCAGCCGCAACAGACCAACTAGCAAACGATATGGTCAATATGCAGCGAAGTGGACTAACGGCACCTGGTCAATAGCAAAAAAAAGCCCCGACTAGTCGGGGCTTTTTGATTGCGATGCTTAACTACACACCGCTTTGCTTCTTCGGCTTAATCAAGAGCAGCTGGCTGCCGCCGCTCAGAACCACCGGATAGGGCACGGCTTTGTCTTCCATCTGCGCCAGGAAATAAAAGGCCCAGCTCGGAAGATTGGCCGACACCGCTTGCATAAGGTCCAACTTCGTTGCGAAACCGCCAATCTGCGGAACCGGAGCGCGAAGCGATCCGTTCATGAAGACGTGCGATTTGGACGTTGGGGAGTCCAACAGAACAACCCACGCGCCACGTGCAGGAACCCAGAATTTCCCGTCACCGAGAAATCCGTTTTCAACAAGGCGGGATGCCGTATTGTTGCGTTCACAAGGGCTCGCCTTGCATACCTTGCTCCAAGCGGGAGACCAGAGAACGCACCTTTTTGTATCACACTCGCCGCCGCGGACGACATACGAAGTAGCCACGTCACCGCTATCGAGATTGAAGGTTTCGATCTCAGCAGAGGTAGCGCCCGGGATGGTTTTCACAAACGCGTCAATGTAAGCCTGTTCAAACTTACGATGCGCGGTTGCGCCGTCCGCCGCTTCGCTGGCAGGAAGGAAGCCGATCATACGATCATGCAACCCGGCATTTGCACTCTTGGTAAGCGCAAAGATGCCGCCGAGGACGTTGAGTGTTCCAAGACCAGTGCGGGAAATGATGGTCGGAAAACCGCCAGAGAGTTGCGAAAGTCCGACAGCCATTCCGGCCAAGCCGCTGGTGACACGGAGTGTTTCACCTTGGGAGTAGACGTCCCGATAAACATCATCGGGAACCTCAACGTCCTTAAGCGCGTACACATTTTCACCGGCCGCCAAAACACAATACGCCACCGAGTTGCTTTGTAGGCAGTTGCGTTGGTCCATGCGACGCTTTGCCAACTCCTCTTCCGAGGGGCCGCCAAAGATACCGGCATTGGCCGACGAAGCTGCGAACAGCATCGTCATGATTGTTACGATTTTCTTGAACATGAAGTTCTCCTAAAAAAGTTGGATAGATATTAGCTCCCCGGATGGGGAAATTCAAAAAACTAGAGCACGCGTAGATACCGCATGCCACCGGAAGGTGTTGTGAAGTGCTAGAGGAGATGGCGATCGATTCGCCAGTGAGCTGGTCCAGCAGCCTGCTCGAAAAAGTCGTTCTCTTTTGGTCCGGACACCAAAGGAGAAAAACCTGCAAAGCAGGGCGGAAATTTGAAAAGCCGAAAACAGTCGGTATTGTGAAATGCGCTTCTCGCCGCGCTGGCGCCCTGAGGGATGAAGCGATTATTCCGAGTTGCTAATTCCTCGTCAAGCGAAATACAGGGAAAACCTTGTAACGTGCCCTTTTGGGCTGTTTTACGGGAAAAACCTTGCAATCTTTTGTGATGTAATCCGTTCATGAAAAAACTGCTCGTGCTTCTGATGGTTCTCGTAGGCTCAAACGCGTTCGCTGCAGGACCACGCGCGAGCAATGTGTCGTACGACGGCCGTCCGTTCTATGCGGAGAAGGAACGTGGATGGTTCTGGTACGAGCGCGAGCCCGAAGAGGAAGAAGAGCAGGACCCGCCCAAGGCGCCGCCTCCACCCAAGGCGGAAACACCACCCCCGGCGCCGGCCGCCCCCGCAGAGCCGCCGCCGCCTCCCGCCTTCTCGGTGAAGTGGTTCAAGCAGAACATGGAGAAGTACCGTGAAGCCGCGATGGACAATCCCACGCCCGAGAACGTCTCTGCTTACATCGCCTTGCAGCGGGTCATGCTGGACAAGGCATCGAAGTTCAGCGACGCCTGGCAGGAAGTGATCCAGCAGGACACCGACTTCAACGAGTCCCGCCGGCGCCCGTCCGCAACCTTCGGTGCGCAGTTCATGGATGAGGCGGCGAGCAAGGCCAAGGCAAAGGTCATGACCGGCCTTGCCGACAAGCTCGGCCTGTGGTTCTTTTTCCGCTCTGACTGCGCCGCATGCAACCAGCAATACACAGTGCTGAAACTGCTGGAGGAGCAATACAAGTTCAAGGTGATGGCGATTTCCATGGACGGGAAGCCTCTGCCTAACGAGCGGATGAAATCCTTCCTGGTTGACCGGGGCCATTCTGCACAACTCGAGGTCGGCGCGCTGCCGGCAGTGTTCGCGGTCCAACCGCCCAACAACTTCATCAAGGTCACCGAATGGCTGGCCTCAGCCGAAGAAATTTCGGGACGCATCCTGTACTCGGCAAAAAGCCGTGGGCTGATCGACGAAGCTGCATTCGCTTCCACCAAGCCGAATAACGATCTGAACGTACCGGTCGATATTGGGAAGAAGATCACCAAAGAAACTCTAAGCGATCCGAAGGCGCTGACGGAGTTTGTCCGTCGCGAGCTTCGTGCCAATTCACGCCAGATCAACCGATAACAAGCACCTCAGGGAGTAAGAAGAATGGCTAAAAGCCTCAGGGATGTGATGCGTAACCGCAAAGTCGTTGCGGGCGTTGCGCTCACAGTGGTGGCAGGCGCGATCGGCGCTGTGTTCTACACGAGTGAAGAATCGGGCTCAGCGAGTGCGCCGAGCTCGGTGCCCGGCGCGCTGTCGCAGGTGCTCCAGCAAGCAGCTGGGCCGTCCCCGTCGCCGAGAATCATCCCGGTAGCCCAGATGGGCGACTCCCTGCTCGTTGAGAAACAGGTTGTGTCTGACCAGGTGATCATCTCGTTCAAGCCGCGTTCGGACCTCGCCTCGCTTGCGGAGAAGGAGGGCGGCCTCGAGAAAGTAGCCGCAGAGATGTCGCGCCGACTCGGCATGCAGGTCACTTATTCCAGCTCGGTCAGCGATTTCGATCACGTGTTTCGTATGGCACGCCGCCCAGCGTCAGAAGCGGAAATGAACTCCATCCTGAACAAAATTCAGGGAATGAAGGGCGTCGATAAGGTCTTTGAGGACAAGCTCTTCTTCCCGACCATGGACGCCAACGACAACCTCTACGCGGATCAATGGCACCTGAGGCCGACGACTGCTGACCGCTCGGTGTCCGGTATTAACGCGCCTGCCGCATGGGACAAGACGACTGGCCGAGAGGGCGCAGTCATTGCCGTCATCGACACCGGCATTACCGCGCACTCCGACTTGGCAGCGAAGACTCTGCCGGGCTTTGACTTCGTCGCGGACGCGGCGCACGCAGGAGACGGGGACGGGCGCGACGCCGACCCGAGCGACATGGGTGATTTTGTGACTGCGGAGGAAGCGGCGGATACGGCGGGTCCATTCTACGGATGCCCGTCGGTGCGCAGCTCCTGGCACGGCACCCATGTGGCGGGCATTGCAGCGGCGACTGCGAACAACAGCGTTGGCGTGGCCGGTATCGATTGGCGAGCAAAGATCCTGCCAGTCCGCGTTCTTGGCAAGTGTGGCGGGTACATGTCGGATATCACGACCGGCGTACGCTGGGCCGCAGGCCTGGCCGTTCGCGGCGTTCCGCTCAACCCTAATCCGGCTCAAGTGATCAACATGAGCCTGGGCGTCAAGGCGATCTGCTTCCCGCTTATGCAAGTGGCCATCCTCGAGGCGGTGAAGACGGGTGCGCTCGTCGTTACGGCCGCGGGCAACTCCAACAACGATGTGAGCCTCTATGCGCCGAGCAACTGCCTGGGCGCACTCTCGGTAGCCGCGACCCACAAAGGCGGTGACAAAGCGTGGTATAGCAACTTTGGACGGGGCATTCGCGTCGCTGCGCCCGGCGGCGATCTGCGACAGGACCCGGTGAAGGGCGGCATCTTGTCGACCTTAAACGATGGGCTCACCGTACCCGGCTCCGAAGCGTACGCGTGGTATCAAGGCACGAGTATGGCTGCTCCTGTTGCCTCCGGCGTCGCGTCGCTGGTTCTGGCTAGCAACGATCGGCTGCGCGGTGGGGAGGCGGGTGACATTCTGATCAAAACAGCCGTGCCATTCCCGGAAGGGACGGGCTGCCAAGCGTCCGCCGCCTGCGGCGCCGGCTTAATCAACGCCAACGAAGCCATCAAGACGGCGCTGGAGACCAAGCCGGACCTGCGGGTTGAACAGTTGTCGTTCCCGTATGCCTACTGGATCCCCGGACAGCCCATTGGCGGCACGATCAAGATTGCAAACGCCGGCAAGCTGCGGGTGCGGGAAGAAGTAGTCCTGAAGACGTATTTATCCACCGACGCGACGCTGGACTCAAGCGACCGATTGGTGAGTGACGACGCGATCCTGCTCGACATCGCACCGGGCCGTACCCAGCAGATGCCAATCCGCGTGGAAGTGCCGCGTAACTTGAACGGCCAGCATTACGTAATCACCAAGATCAACCCGGAGGGGGCGATCCCGGAGCTCAGCGGCGACAACAATGTCAAGGCATCGAACTCGGTGATTTTTGATACGCCGGTGTTCAAGATTGCGAGCGTGCAATACACGCAGGAGGTCCCGGCCCGCGTCAAGCTAACGATGGCCCCGACAAACCCGTCCTTGGCGCGGTTGGTGAACGACGCATCGTGGCGGTATGACTGGACGATCCCTGACGGCGTTACTGTCGTCAGTACTGAAAAACACGTCTCCAGCATCGTCTTGAACACGCCGGGTGTTCATCAAGTCAGCGTCGAGGTCACAAATGAGCCGCGCGAGCTGGTGCGTTCTGCCTCGGCTGAGTTGACCGGCATTGAGGCTCCGCCTTTCGTTGTCACTTTAAAGACGAGGTCGTCGAACGTCTACATGCGCGAGCCTGTTGACGTGACGCTGGAGCCGGTCATCACCGGCGGTCATCCGGAGGACAGGGTCCTGACCTATTCCTACAACCTCGATGGTGGCGCGGCAACCAGCATCAAGCCGGCTCCAATGTTCCCGGCGCTGGCCGCTGGCGACCACAACGTCGCGCTCGCTGCAAAGACGAAGTTTGGCCTGGACGTGACGGCCGCGAAGCAATTGGTCGTCTCGGCGAACAAGCTGCCCACCTGCACGCTGACGAGCACGAACAGCCTTGCGTATAAGCGCCTGACATTCATCTCCAAGTGTGCCGACCCGGATGGCCGAATCCGTCGCTATGAATGGGCCGTCAACGGCGAGCTCGTCTCGGCCACTGGCGATCGCTTCGTGCGGGATTACACCGGCACGGGGAGCATGGAAGTAACCGTGAAAGCAACAGACGATTCGGGCGGGTCGGTAACCGCTACCCATACCGCAACGTATTAACAAACGATTTTGTAACAGGGAGATCCGCGTGCAAGAACAGCAGCAATCGCAAATTCCAAGTGTGTCTGAGGTCAAGGAAGTCCTCGCAGACGAAATCATCAAGGACCTCCTGAAGGAGCGCAAACGCGAGCACACCTGGAAGTGGGTCAAGCGTATCGGCTTCTCGCTGACCGGCCTGATATTTTTCGTGATCTATCTGGCATTTTATGTGACGCAACTTGGCTACAAGGTCACCCCCAATAGCGACATCGTGGGCGTGGTACAGATTCAGGGGCCGATCGTCGCAGAAGGTCGCGCGTCCGCCGAGAAGCTGGTTCCGGTTCTGGAGAAGGTGTTCAAGGCCGACAACGTGAAGGCAGTCGTGCTGAACATCGACTCGCCTGGCGGCCAGCCGGCAGAATCTGAGCGCATCAATGCGATGCTGGACTACTATAAGAAGGAGACCAAAAAACCGGTGTATGCCGTGATCTCCAATACCGGTGCCTCCGCCGCCTACATGATCGCCATTCACGCCGACAAGGTAATTGCCGGCGAATACTCGGTGGTCGGGTCTATCGGCGCCATGATGATGGGCTGGGACTATCACAAGGTGCTCGACAAGTTCGATCTGAGCTACCGGGTGTTCAAGTCCGGCGAGCTCAAAGATACCCTCAGCCCGTATAAGCCGATGACCCCGGAAATGAACACCAAGGTGCAAAGCCTTGTGTCAGCAATGGGCACCACGTTCGCGGACGAGGTGAAGAAGTATCGCGGCGACAAGCTCGCAAAAGACGTGAACCTTTTCACTGGCGAGGTGTGGCCTGGCCTTGAGGCGGTGAAGCTCGGCCTCGTTGACGAGATTGGAACGCTCGACCACGTTGTCAAGACGACTTGGGGCCTCAAGACGTTCGACTTCGGCCCTGAAGCAAAGCGCAGCGGCGGCTTCCCATTCAGTCTCGAATCCTTCCAGGAAGTGCTCTCTGAATCCATCAAGGGCGCCTTTCGTTCCTTTGCCGAAGAATCGACCTACCGTATCCAGTAATTGATCGGATTAACGCCATGCTGTCAAAACTGAAAAAGCTGTTGAGTCTCGTCGCGTTTGTGGCGCTGTGGGCGGGAATGGCTCCCGCGCACGCGGGGCTGCAGAGTGAACTGCAAAACATGTTCGACGGCATGGTGAATGTGACCAACGCGCAGGCGTACGAGGGGCAGGGGAGGGGCGTGCTATCCGGCGGCGCCATCAATATGCGCTTCAAGGTAGTCCGTCCAAATATCGTCTCGTTTACCCCGCCTTCGATCAAAGCGGGTTGCGGCGGTATTGACCTGGTCGGCGGCTCCCTGAGTTTCATCAACTTGCAGGCGTTCATCGACCTCGCGAAGAACATCGCGCAGAACGCCGCTGGCTATGCATTCGGCCTCGCAATCGAGGCAATGTGTCCGACCTGCGCCCAAGAGATGAAATCGCTGCAGGAGAAAATTCAGCAGCTCAATCAATTCATGGGCAATTCGTGCGCGATGGCCAAGAAGTTGGTGAACATGACCAACTTGGACGAATGGCGTGATGAACGTGTCACAGAAGCGCGAAACAAAAGAACCCAGGGCGGCGGCGCAGTGGATAGCTTCGGGTCGTGGTTGAAATCTAAAACCGACGGGATGTTGGATGGGCTAGACGCCCCTACCCAAAACGCAATGGAGTACAACGTTGTGTGGAAGTCCATGGACTCGGCCGGTATGGGAGCATGGTTTGCATCGGGGGCCGACGACACCATGAAACGGGTTTTCATGAGCCTGACGGGAACCGTCGTTTTCATGAAAATTCAGGATCAGGACGGTAAGAACCAAATCGCACCGTTCCCCAAAAAGCCGCGCATTAACTTCCAGCACATCCTGCAGGGCAGCCCCACCGGGGAAATCCCGGACGTATACAACTGTTCGGACTCTGATTGCATCACCATGAGTACTGGATCGGCAACATTCAAGGGGATGAAGAACCTTGTCAACGAGATGATGTTCGGATCCACGGACGATTCAATGGTTGTGGGGGGGATTGTCTCCAAGATCAACTCACGTTCCAGTGATTTCACCGCCAGAGAGAAGGCGTTTATTGCAGCGAGCCGCCCGCCTATCCTCGCGATCTTGAGGGACGTCGCAACAGACAAGGCCGCCTTGACCTACTTGGCCAAGGAATTGACCGAGGTCATCGCGATTGAAACGTCGGCCCAGTTCGTTCTGCAGGCAATTGATGCAGTGGAAGCAGCGGTCACCGGCAAGTGGAAGCAGGAAAATGGCGCTTTCATCGAGGACCTGCGAATCGTAAGAGCGAACGCATACCGAGAGATCAGCCGCGCACACGAAGCTCTGGCTTCGTTGAAGAACAAGCAGGAGGTGGCACATTACGCGACGGCGGTTCTGCGTCGCCACGCCATGGCAAGGGTGCGACCGGAAATGGTCGGGCCGGTGGCGCAATAAGGGACGGTAGCGATGGCTTTGACACCATTCTGGGTTTATAGCGTTGGCGACGCCACGATGTTGACGAACGCGTTCGTCGGTGTGGCGCTCGTTTTCAACAATGGAGATGATATTAAGTCGGTCGTTGCGATGGGCTTGATGTTCAGTCTCATCATGCTCGGTGTGCGAGCGGTCGCGACGCAGCGTCTGGACCTGGAGTACTTCTTCTACGGGCTTATTCTCTACATGGCGCTCTTTGTGCCGAAGGTGGACGTCCATGTTGAAGACACGTATACGGCGAGTGGAACGACCGTCTCCAATATCCCACTTGGCCTTGCGGTTCCGATGTCGATCGTGACCCGGCTCGGCCACTATTTCACTGTCACCTACGAGACGGCGTTCTCGGTGCCGTCAATGAGCAACAAGGGCTACCTCGACGCTCTCAATATCATCGCGCGCCTGGATGGGATCGGTACAGGAAGTGCGAACAGCGATTCAACCATTTCAGGCGATCTACGTGCAACGATTGTGTCCTACATCAGCGAATGTGCAATCTACGACGCGATGAACCCCAGCGACGAGCAGGAAGTGACGTGGGAAAAAATCCGCAAGGCAACGGATACGTGGGGAGCGCTCGAAACAAATTTCGTCAGCCGATATGTCGATACCTTCATTCCCGGAGTAGATCCAGCGTCGGGCGCATCCCGCAGCTGCAAAGACGCATATATCGCCATCTCGAACTATCTGAATGGATCCTTCATTACTGATTGGAATAGCCACCTGAAATACATCCTGAAGAAGGACGACCCGGTTAGTGCCGTGGAAGACGCAATGACGGCGCTTGGAACGTTTAGCATCAGTTCGCAAGAGTTCATGATGAACTCACTGGTCCGGACGCTGGTACGAGAGGGATCAAGCACCTACTCAGCATCCGCTGCTCAGACAGGCGCTGCGGCGATTCGCACCCAGGCAATGGAGCAACGAAAGTATCAGTGGGCTACCGAGCAGACATTGTTCAAAGAGGTGGCACGGCCGTTGATGGCATTTATCGAGTCATTCGTTGTGTGTCTCGCGCCCATCATGTGCTTTCTCATCACCCTTGGGCCGATGGGCATTCAATTGGCGGGGAAATACTTTCTTTCTGTAGTCTGGGTTTCGCTGTGGGGACCGGTAATGTCGCTGGTGAACACCTATATTCACTTGGCGGCAGCCAAAGATGTCGCTGACTACACGTTCACTGGGGCCGACCCCACGACGATGATGGGGATGGAGAGCCTGTACACCACGATCGGAACCTGGGTTGCTACTGGCGGCCTGCTCGCGGCATCAGTCCCAGCACTGTCGTTGACGCTCGTGTACGGTGGCGCGGTTACCGCATCTGCACTGGCCAGCCGCATGCAGGGTGGGGATCATGTGAACGAGAAGATTGCCCGTCCGGATCTTCATTCACCTGGTGCCGTCACTCAAGGGACGTCACAGACGACCTTCAGCGCGAAGTGGGGCAGGATCGCGACCGGTGGCGAAACGAGCATGGATTCGATTAACTTCGGATCGACGCTGCAACAGGGCTTGACGGCATCAACATCAGCAATGAACCAGTGGTCGCGTACGATCTCGGGCACTTTTGGGAACGATCTTTCGAGGGGGATCAACAAAACGGTCGCCGACGGTTCGTCCCGGGCATTCATGACAAGCGCCACAAAGAGTTTAAATGACACCGAACAGAAAACGCTCCAGAACGTCGAGGGCAAAGTAAGAGAGTGGGCGTCGAGTAAACAAGAAGCCGATCAGGTCATGGCAAAGTTGGGCACCAGCATGGCTGCCGGCCTGAAGGTGCTAGGAATGGGGGCGGACGCAGTATTTGGGAAAGACTCGTCGGTCGCCAAGCGATACGCCACTGATGAGGCGTTCCGCAAGAACTTCAACAGCACGATGGCCGAGATGAACTCGTTATCGAGCAGCTTTGTTAAGGCATCCACTAGCTCGGAGGGGCGTACCGTGATGGACACGTTGACGAAGAGTCTCCAAAACCAGGACAAGGCTTCGTTTGCTGACGCCCATACCAAGCTTACTCAGGCAGCGCAACAAGTGGTCGATAGCCAGACCGCGCTTGGCCAGATGGGTGCAAGTGGTTCGATGCCTTTAAACCATTATGCTTCTCATCTGATCTCTAGTGGGCGCGGGGAAGAAGCCGTCGCACTGGCGCGTTCGCTCGGTCCGAAGGTCGCGCAGCACCAGGCGACGGCTGCAGCAAAATATGCACGCGAGTGGGGCATTGATGCCGGCCAAGCAAGGGTGATGGGAGCGATTGCAGCGCTGAACGGCGCAGCAGCGACAAATGACGCTGCATTGCAAGGAATGGTGAGCTTCAACTCAACCGTATCAGGGATTGCGCCCGGAGAGTTTCGCGCTCCTTCAGCTGATGCCGGGTTCGACACCGGCGCACTTAAAGCGGGGGTGGACCAAAGGGCCGCTGCGGTATTGGCGCGAACCACAGCCAGTGCTGCAAAGGCAGCCGAAGCTGCCCCATACACGCGAGGGCCAGATCCAAATGCGCCGTTGCAAGTGGTCACCGGAAAGGATCCCCTGACTGGTGGGCCGGCGGGATTCCACACGCCGTCAGCAAGTAATGTTGGGCCGACGGAAGAGGAACGTAAGCTTGCACAGCAATGGCAAGCGGCCCCGTTAGCTGAAAGCCGGGTGGACAATTTGGTCTCGGGTACGGCAGATCAAATTGCCTCAACGCTGGCGCAAGCACCTGCGCTTGCCATGCAAGCAACCGAAGTTCCGGGTAAAGTGGGAGAGAACACAGCTAATGGTTTGGTAAACGTGTATGAGAACGTTACTGGCACAGAAGTTTCGCCTGAAACGCGTGCGGCTCTGGTTACGTTTGGTGGAGTTGCGGGTACGGCGGCCGGAGTTGGAGGTGCCGCCGGGGCAGTGAAGGCGGGGGTGAAGAAGTTTAAGAACTTCCGTACCAGCAAGAAGATGGAGCAGGCCAAGTTCGATGACTTTGAGAAAAATGGTGCTGCTAAACAGGCGATGAATCAGGAGAAGATCGATAACTGGCTGAAGAATAAAACGCAGCAGCAAGTTCCGAACAGTAAGGTGCCAAAAATCCTTCAACCATAGAAGGGCACTAAAGAAAAAGGGCCGCATAAGCGGCCCTTTCCTTTTGCTCACTTCCGTATATAGCTGAGAATCAAAAAGATCACAGCGACGTTACCAGCAAGCAGGGTGATGCCGCCGATAAGGTTACCAGCCGTCGGGAACCAAATTCGTAGAAGCGCAACCGAGAGGCCAAATGCAGCGCATTGCCAGAACGTGGAGCGCGCGGCATTCTTCAGGAAGTTAACTACGGCAGTTTTCATTTTTCTACTCCTTGTTGCCTCAACGCCTTATAGCGCTCGGTCAAATATGTCGTCGCATTTTCTCTCTCTGTAACGATATTATCCCAAACCCCGTCGGGTAAATCCAATTCCGGGCAGAGGCAAAAGCCATGTAGCGCCGGGGCCAGTTCCGAGATCAGACTCACGGCCTTGGTTGTTGCCTCCACGTGACCTTCGTGGTCTTCAGTCGCCAACCCTGCTTTGATGAGTCGCGGGATAATATCTGCCCGACTCGCATCAGACCCAACCTGTAATGCCTTTCCTGCAACCTCAAGCGTGCCATCGGCCATGGCCCGCAAAAGGGAGCCGACTCGGAAGCGGGGCGGGCACTGGTGAACCGCCGCTACCTGGTACCGGGCGGTTGTCGGAGTAGGGGACGACACACGAAGCATATCGGGTAAAAGAGTCTCAATACCAAGACTGCGGAACGATTCCGTCCAACCGTCATCGACTACTGTCACAGACTTCCATGAAAGAACGTAATGTCCTGCGTCTGCTTCCCAGCGGGCCATGTGGACGCGGGCTGGTCCCATAGCGGCTACACGTTCTCGCAACGCGACCAGGCTGTAGATACGCCATACGTCGGCGCCAGCGTCATCGGGAGGCACGTCTCGGGTTGAGATTCCGACGCGGCCGCCAAAATACTTACGGTCGCTCACGCGGGGATACGTGATCACCCCTGCTTCGTATAAGGTTTGGGCAACCGAGTGAGTGGTTTGTGGCGAGATCCCGTAATGGTCCGCCGCATCGGCCATAAGCTCGGTAAGTCCGTACAGCGGAGGCGGCTCCACAGACACCGCTTCGCTCTCAGAAAGTTTCGGGTGAATCGCCATTCCAACGAGGTCCGTTGCACGGATCGGCGCGAGGTCTGTTTGCTCCATTCGTCGGCGGGTGACTGTGGCCCGATAGTGGTTTCCGTCTGCCGATACCAACACTGAATGCGGGACAGTGGATTCCGAGTGCTGGCGAATTGCCTGAGCGCGCCGGACGAGCAATGTGGTAGCGCCGAGGAGGGCACGGCCGAGCGCACCAGGGGTACAGCCGCTGGTGCCATTATGGCGTGCGATATAGCAATCAATCCGCGACCGAACTTCCGCGCGGGCGGCGTATTCTTCGGTGATCTCGAGGGGTTGAAGATTCTCGAGCCCTACCGCAATACCGATCGAAGTCATCTCTGGGAGTAGCATGCGGAAAGCGGGCTTAGTCCAACTGAGGTAGTGGAGCAGCTGCCGTCCAATGAGCTCGCCCGCTTCGTCGTTGTCGGTAGCAATGATAAGTTCGTCGCAGGCTGCCGCAGCTCGTACAACGTTCGCCAGCTGCTCCTCCACTTCACGACGGGGCTTGATAACCCACCGGCTCAATGGCCCCACGGTGCCGATCTCAGCTGGTTCCGAATATTCGAGCGAGAACATATAGCCGTATCCCCACGTCACCGAGTCGCGCGGGCTAGTATAAACACCGTTGCATATAGTTCCTGCTTCAACAACCCGGGCGATCAACTTGGCGACCGAAGGCTTTTCGCAGTAGATCAGCCGCCGTGCCTCGGGCTTCACCGGCGCTAGTGCCTTAAGGAACTGGTCGAAAAGTCGCATACGGGTTCTGTTTGATTACGTGAGGTTGTGGGGCGCTACGGCTATTGCTGCAACAACAGCACGATGAACAGAAAAACAAGAAACACGGCAAGGTTGGCAAGGCCGTTCACCGTATGTGCAGCAGCTTCTTTCACAAGCGCCATCGCAGGCCCGGTGCCCCGATACATCGTTTGGAAGTTCATGTTGACGGTCTCCAGCGGAATCCGCGGGTTGCGTTTCCAAACTCTCGCCGCGAACCGCTCGTACCGCTGGACTCGTCCGTCACCAAAACCGCGCAAGTAAGCCGATGCGCTGCGGCGGTCGAAGACCGCGTAGTCGCGCATAACAGGTTGGTAGGCGGCCATTTGCTGCTCCTTTGTTGACTTCCTCACTTCCGAATGTCCCATAAAAAATCGCGAAGTCAAATTAAGACCGCACGCAAGAATTCCGATGACGTAAAAAAAGCTCCCGGGCAAGGGAGCTTGGAAAGGGGCTGACAAGGTTAGCCGTTGCCAAATAGAGCAGACATCTCGTCGCGCGCATCCTCATCCAGTGCAACGGTGCCTGGCACACCATCCGTTTCGACGACGTGAAGTCCCGGTCGGCGAGGCGGGGTAGAGGGCTCCTGTACGCCTGTGCCTGCATCCGCCTGTTGTGCGGGGGTTGAAGGCACAATTGGCTTCTGCGTAGCGTCGTTCGCCGCCGGCGCTGGTTCGCCGCCGGAAACCGGCAAGGGCGATGGCTTGGCCGCCTCAGTTTGCTTTTCTTCAACAACTGCTGCGTGCTTCGGAGAGCGGTGCTTGGGGCGGCTGCCATGTAGGGCGAGGATAGCTTCTTCGGACGCATCAGCCATTTTGCTCACCGCAAGCCCAACAGAAGCGAGGGTCAGGATTGCATCCGCCCGCTTGCGGGGCGAGACGGACTGGAGATGGGCATGCAGGAAAGGATGGATTTCTGGAGACGGCCGAACCCGGACGACTCCTTTCCGTCCTTCCACGCTTTCGTCGTCCATTGTCATGCTGCTGCCCTCGCCGGAGTTTTATCCAGCCAAAGTTCCCCTGCGATCTGGAATCCGCGAACATTCGAGAAGACGGAGTTGGGGGACATCACCACGTTCTGGTCGGGGTAACGCTCCTTGATCAAGTCGAAGAAGAACTTCGCGCCTCCGCCACAGACGATGATGTTATCGATGTCGTTGGCCTCGCCGATCTTCTTCGACATGGCGGTCAACGACTCTTCGGCCACGGCTTTTGCGAGCGGAAGGAAGTCGTTCAGGTTGCGCTCCTGGCCGCGAATTACCGGCGGCTTGCCGGTGCGCAGGCTTTCGTCGATACGGGAGAGCGATTGCAGCGAGTTTGCAAGGTTCGCCTTCATCTGCTTGCCCAAACCTTCAGCGATGCTTTCAACGATCGCGCCCATGGACTTCGGGTGGGCGAAAGAAAGATTCGGCATAATTTTCATGCCCTGCATTACGAGCCAATCGAAGGTTCGGTAGCCGGGATCGACGATCAAGTTCGTCTGCGACTTCATCTGCTCGAACTTCTCATTGGTAACGGAGTAGTCGAAGAAACCGCCGTACGGCTGCGGAACAGCAGTCACCTTGTCGACGCGAATCTTCCGGCCATTCGGCATTTCGTGCACGCCGGCCAGACGCTCTTCCAGTTTTTGCTTCGCGCCCGGAATGGTGAAAATGCTGACAGGGAGGCCAGTGACCATCATGTCGATCCGGTCCTGATTCATGTAGTGAAGTACACCCCTGAAGAAAGCCAGGTACTCAGGACTCTCGGTGAAATTGTCGTCCATGTTTGTGACGCTGCTGCCGTCGCCGAGCAGGGCCGCTTCCTTCCCGACTTCCCGCTTGTTACCGGCGCCGTCAAACACAGTCACTGAATTGCGTTTCGGCGTGATGTCGGAGAGAGGGCCGTCGTCGCCGCGGGAAAGGGGCGCAACCGACGGGAACATGCTGCACTGAATCGCCATGCCTTTTACGTGGTTCACCACGAACTTTGTGTTGCCGTAACCAATGTCGACTGCACGAATAACTTTTGTCATAACTGTCCTTTACGAAAAAACCTCGAAGTGGGTTCGGCGATTACATCAACTGGCACATCAGCAAGCAAATTAGCAGCTAATATGAGCGCGACTTAATACACCAAAAACAGAGAAATTGTAATTTGAAGTGTCACCGTTGAGTAGCTTACGGTGACAAGTGAAATCGAAAAACGCTAATGCAGATCAAGCGCGTGTCACCGTAGAGTAGCTTACGGTGACAGGGCGAAAATTAGGCTGCGTATATCGCGTGGTAAGTGTCACCGTAGAGTAGTTTATGGTGACACTGCGAGACGAACCTTACGACATCGGAGACACGTCCTCAGCTGAAGAGGCACCGTTGAGTAGCTTATGGTGACAGCGGCACATCACGAGTGTGTTTGCACGTTCCCTCGAGGCAGTCGAAGTGTCACCATAAACTAGCCTACGGTGACACTTGTAACGGCAAGAAAAGACGAAACGCACACCGACGGCCGCAGCCAGGCCCTTGAAAAGCAGCTGCGCACTGGCGTTCGCCACTCCAAAAAACGAACGTTTTGTGTGGGCCGACACATGTGGTACGACGCCTATCAACACCTTCGACAGATAGCAAAATGTTCGGAATCGCGTGGGCCGCCAGATATAAAAAGTAAGTCTTGAGAACTAGAGTGAGATAAACCAGAAATTGAAACAACAACTTAGATGCGAAGTGAGAACGCTAAACGGGAAATAATGAAAGTTCTCACTGAAAAATCACGATGGCAAAATGTTGACGCGCTATTGGAAAGAGGATATTGTTCGAGTCGTCGGGAAGCCGACCGCCAGCGCGGCGAGAAGCGCATCGAATACCGCCTCATGAAGGTCTGGCTCGCAAAAGCGGAAAGACAAGCAAGGGGCAAGAGTTACTGCCGAGAGGCACGCCAGCGCGGCGAGAAGCGCATGACAAGCAAGTAGAGCATCACAACTGTTGGAGCTGCGGCTTCAAACAGACAGCAGGGCAACCCTGCGACCTGGGGACTAAAACCCCGGGGGCAATCCGTAACTTGGTCGCAATCGTGCGCCCGACCGGAAATTCCGGAAGGTCCTCGCTGCGGCGATGGACCACATTAGAGTTTGGGGACTTAAACCCCGAGGTCAATTTTTTTGACGAGCGCCCACGCGGCGCGACCGGCATCGAGCCGGATTCCATGGCAGACACTCTGCCGCATTCTTCGCAGTTAGCAGCATATCCCCGTACCCTCGGCACGCGGCCGCGCTTTGCGCACGCGTCGCTGGTTGTCGTGAACTCTCGACAGGCATTTGACCGGAGGCAAATCCGACGATGAATACGGAAAGGGAGACCACCTGGTGGCAGGGCTGGTTAGACACCTCTGATATTTGCAGCTAATAAAGCGAACCTAATTTCGTTGCAGGAACGTAACCTGATTTTGTGCCTGCGCGTATCGCGCACGTGGCTAGTCCCTTCGAGAAACCGAGGGCATGTCGGCACCGCACGTTTTAACGTACGCCTCGCGGATCAATCCGCAAACCATTGTCTACCCGCTCCGAAGGGAAATTCGGACGCAACATCCGGCGTTACAGGATGACAGCAGGATTGGAGCCGGCACCGAGTAGGTCACACCGCTACCACGGCGTCCGGTACCGCAGACGTATCGCCGCTTCTTTCAGGCAGCATGTAATGCCGTCTCGAGAGCTGGCGCGGTACGACTGCGACCGAAGGAATCAATATGTCAGTACTACGGAGCACCGCATGGCAAATGACAGCCGATTTGAACCACTCTTTAAGCGTGATGGCACGCAGGCCTACACCTGGCTGGAACGCCTACAGGTTATCGTCGACAAACACGCGCACCTCGCTGCTAATGGCTCGCGCGTGTTGTCCGATCAGACCAAGGAGCTTCGGATCGAGCGGTTAAAGCTGTCTTTCCGTGACTTGCGGGAGATGGGGTTCAAACTCGACGATCCCCGGAGCCTGAAGCCGAAGCATGTTGAGGCATTGGTTGAGTACTGGGAGTCCAAGGGTCACGCTCCTTCCACCATTCAGAACAAGGTATCGGCACTACGCACCTTCTGTTTGTGGATAGGGAAGCCCGGGATGGTCAAGGAAACCGCGAGTTACGCCAGCTCGCCCGAGCGCGTGAGGGTACCGACGTCGGCAACAGAGTCGAAGGCATGGTCGGATCACGGTATCGACATCAACGCCAAGATCGCAGAGATCGAAGCGTATGACCGCCATGTGGGAATGCAGGTGCGCCTGTGCCTGGTGTTCGGACTGCGCCGGAAGGAAGCGGTCATGATGAAGCCACATCGTGCGGATCGTGGCGACTATCTTTCGGTGAACGACGGTACCAAAGGCGGACGGCATCGCACAGTTGCAATCGACAGCGTGTTAAAGCGCGAAACGCTCGATGCAGCCAAAGAGCTTGTTGGGCCGCGCGTCAACGCGCATATGGGTGGCGGAGGTGTTCGCGACCTCAAGCAGGCCCTCAAGCGCTTTACCAACGTGCTCTATCGCTGTCGCGTGACCAAGCGCGACCTCGAAGTCACCGGGCACGGCCTGCGCCATGAGTACATGAACAATCGGTACGAGGAACTCACTGGCGAGAAGAGCCCGGTGCGCGGAGGAGCTAAGCCGGAGAAGTTTGTTGAAGAGCGGGCTCGTACGGTAGTGGCGGAAGAAGCGGGGCATACGCGTCTCAATATCACTGCCGCGTATTACGGCACACACAAGCACCTGGCACACGTGGAAAAGCAGCGCCGGGCTAACGCGGCCGGCGACCAGGTCGATGGGCAGAACGGCGGCGGTCAGGAGGAGCAACGTCCGGCACCTGGCGATGGCGACCAGGTCGGCGGCACACCTCCCTTGTAATACTCCCTCATACAGATTCCATACCGGCGCGAGGGAGCGAGACACTCTCTCAGCGCCGCGCTTCATTTTGCCGCCAGAGCAGCGGTAGGCCCATCACGCGCATAGGCAGCGTGTCAGCATTACATCATCAGGACGGGTAGGGCTGCGACGCCAAGACGGGAAGGGACCGGCACCGTATCACTTCTTCCGTAGCACCAATTCTTCCTTGTCGATAGCCATCCTCTTGGTCAGGGCAATCTGCCTTTGGTCTTGCAGGGACGGTTGGGCGAGCCAGGTGGCGGGATGGTAAATCCGGGAGACGGCCGACAGCCGGCAGAGCGGGCGGGGTTCCGGGGCGCAGGGGCGGAAGGGGGAACGGGCGGGGTCCCGGGGCGCAAGGGGCGGGATGGGCGGAGGCGGTAGGGCGGGCGAGGAGGTCCCAGTGACAACGACCACGGCTGGACTACAGGTTTTACGGGATATTCGGGACTTGCGATTGGGGCACCAAGGGATCTTCCTCGGGTCGGCCACTGCCTTGATACCAGCCGGAGGAGTGCCTGCGGAGAGAGTGGGCAGCAACCACCACCACCACGTCGGGCTCCCCGTATATTGGGATATTGGGGACTTGTGGCTCGGGTCCCTGGGGATCTTCCTAGAGTCGACGCCTGCGGCTTAAAGCGCGACGGCGATTATCAGCAGCTAATATGGGATCACGAAGGGCGGCTGACGTGAGGACCGCGCAGGCAGGCCGAGATGACGGCGTCGCACTGGGCGATATCGAACTCGCCGATGTGGCACGCCTCGTCCTCGATCCCCAGCTCCCGCGCGAGCCACTGATATGCCTTGGGGCGGGTCATGAGTCCTGTTTTCCAGATGGGGTCGAACGCAGCATGTGCGCGTTGTTTTGCCGCGCGTAGCGCAGCGTTGGCCAAGCGCCCGAGCGGGCGGGTGCCATCCTCGCCGAGAGACGGATTTTCCGCGTGGCAGCCGACATAGGCGTCGCAGGGCTCGCAGAGCCAGAAGTTCAGGTGATGCAGGTCTTTCCGGCGCGGGTAGAGGGTTACACCCCCGACGAATTCCGCTTCCTTCCCGCAGTAGGGGCAGGACACGCGCCGCAAGTAGTTTGCAGCGGCGAAGGCGGCGGCGAGAGCGGTTGCCACGGTATTATGCGCCGTCGACCTGGTGCGAGGTGCTGTAGGCCGACAGCTTGCGACCGCCGTAATACTTCAACATCCCGACCGGCTTATTCGTGTAGCGGTCATAGGCCATCCATTCGCACGGATGTCCCCGATCGTTCGACCAGCGCACGACGGCCGCCGGAATGCGCTTGCGGAAAGTGACCTCTGACATCGGCGCATGCTCGAACAGCTCCCCGATGGTGATGTCCGGGACGGGTTTTCCAGCGGCCAGCGATCGCGCATGGGTCAGTGCTTCCGCCGGCGACGCGCAATTGACGGTGCGTCCATCCGGCATGCGCAGCGTAGGGACAGCCTGGGTCAGGGAGACAATGAAGACTCCCTCCGGCCCGTTGATGGTCCAGATGTCACCTTCCGGCCAGCTATCACGCGTTTCGGTAATCCCGTGGTCCTTGCGTTCTATCCTGTGCATACGATCTCCTTATTGTTGGTGTCAGGGCGCGTCGGTTTGCTCGATCACACGGTAGCCCAATGCCGCGGCGTCACGCTGCAGATTTCTCAAACGCACGGCATGTTCGCCGCTGCCGGCGGCCGGAGCGTCCACACGTTCCAGAAAGCGACTGCACCGTTCCTGTGCATCGAACAGGGCGAGGCGGCTGCGCAGGGCATGATCTTCCGACTCGCCGGATGTGTTCAGGTAGCGATGGAGCCGGATTGCGCGCGCAAGTTCCTTGGCGGCGTCGATCCAGTCAGGAGTAATGTCATCGGGCATGTCATCGAAATGTAATCCGGCGAAGGTCAATGCGCTTCCTTCGGCGAATTCACTCGATCGGATCAGGGACAGTGTCGATGCGTGGTCGGCGACAAACTGGCGCTGCACGTTGGTGTAACGCTGCGCCATCCACTGGGCGGCGGCTGCACTCTCCTGCGGCGTTCCCTTGGCTTGCTCGAACTGGGCGGCCAGGTGCGAGTCATCGAAGACGTAAGGATGGCCGTGCAGGCGATCCGGGGAGCGAAGCACCAACTCGCCATCTTTCCATACCGCGTCCGGGGAGTCGAACAGGTGCAGTAACGCTTCGACGCGGGTGGAAAACTGCGCCGGGTAAGAGCGCATCATCAGGAATACAGTCTGTTGCACGTTCATGCAGGATTCTCCCAAAGGTGGTGTTGGGTCGTCGTGGTCTTACAGCCGCCGGTACAACCTGATGCAATTCATGATCGACAGCCCGGCTGAGGCCAGCAGCAGAACGTCAATCCATTCGATCTTCGGCATCCGGACAAGCAGCACAAAGAGGACGAACCAGATCTGACCGGCGATGCCAGCGACGAGCATCCATCGCTTGAGGGCCGTTGTCGTGGACGGGGAAAGTGTCATCACGCCTTCTCCATTGCCGGGTCGACCAGCGACAGGCCGAGGGCGGCGGCTTCTCGCTGCAGTTCAGCGATACGCGCGGCGCGGGCGAACTGGCAGATCTGCACCACCTTGAACCGTTCGAGGAACTGTGTGCAAACCCGCTTGGACTGCTCGAGCTCCCGCTCGAATCGCTGCGCATACTCGACGTTGTAGCCATTAAGGTTGATGAACTTGTGCGCCAGGACGGCAAAAGCGACCTCCTTTGCCGCTTCCAGCCATTCCGGCTTCACGTCCTCCGGGATGTCGTCAAAGCGACGGCCCTTGAAGTCGATTGCACGGCCCTTGCGGAAATTGCTCGAGGTGTCGGCGGCGAGCAGGGCGGCGTTGTCGTGCACGAAGCGCTTTCTTGCGTTTTCGCGCTTGGTAAAGAGCAGGTCGCGGGCCATGTCCGACTCACGGTCGGTGTGCAAAGCCTTCTCGTAGGCGGCCTGATCGGCAGTTTCGTCGTCCAGATAGTTGTTCCGCTCGTACATGGTCGGATCGGTATGGATCAGCTCGCCATCCTTCCAGATCGTCTCGGTGGAGTCGAACAGATGCAGCAGCGCCGTGACGCGGGTCGGGTACAGGCTCGGGTAGGAGCGCAGCATCTGGGTAACGGTGGTCTTGGGATTCATTGTTTCTCTCCTGAATGTCTGGTTCACAGGCCGCAGAGCATCGCCCGCGCGTCCACAGTCACGCTGTCGCCAAGGGTGCGCGACGCTTCGTCAAAGATCATGGCCAGATACGCCGGATCGAGATGCATTGTCGAAAACCCGTGGCGGGTAGTGATGTTTTGCAGGTGGATGAACATGCTTGCCT
This sequence comes from Noviherbaspirillum sp. FW303-A3, assembly GCF_058788695.1. NCBI lineage: Bacteria > Pseudomonadati > Pseudomonadota > Betaproteobacteria > Burkholderiales > Oxalobacteraceae > Noviherbaspirillum > Noviherbaspirillum sp. FW303-A3. The sequence continues at coordinate 108,308 of NZ_JBYTAZ010000002.1, read as the reverse complement.
CGTTGGGTGGATGAGACCAGCGTACCGAAAACAGGGTCAATTTCAAGAAAGCGCGGGCGGCCGGATCGCGCTGGCTGTCGCTCGGACGGTGGCCGACGACCGTTGTAATGGTGCGTCGGCTCGGGCTTCGCCTGACTTGTGTTGTGGCGCGTTGGTGTTACCCCAAGCGATCGGGCGACACCCTTGCGCCGCTACGCCCTCAGATGGGCAAGCCCCTCATGTCGTGGGTAGGGCAGGAACATGCCGTAGAACTGGCTGCCGCTGCCGTCGTCACGCGTGGGAACCCACCTGATCTCGCCGGCGAGGAGCGCGTCGACCAGGTGGTGCAGATGAGCCAGCTCCTGCGGCGCATGCGTGTACTCGGCATCGAAGCGGTGCGCCATCTCGCGGGCCTGCACGGCAGTTGCCACGTCGAGTTCGGGGATCCTTCGTGTAATGAAGGCCTGCGCCGATTCGGGGAGATCGGCCAGCGGGACGGACTGGACGTTCGCCAGCTCGCGCGAGAAGCCGATGCGGCGCAACACCTGGTCGCACAGCATCAGGGCCCGGCTGATCCCTTCGGACTCGGCGAGGTAGTAGAACGCGGGGTTCAGGGTGCGCGGCGAGACGTTGCTGTCGTCGCCCTGCAGGTATGTGCCAGTGCGTCCGTCGGGCAAGTGGACGATGGTGGCGCGTTCGGCAATGAAATGGCTCATGGCTACTCCCTCAGGTCGACGCTGTCGCATCTTGCGCGGCCACCGGGTGACCAACCTCGAAGTCAAACGGAAATGCCAGTTCATTGCTGTCGCGGCCGTCCTCGATGCCCGCGACGATCTCCTGGCGCACTTCGTCCGCGCGATCCAGATTCGGCGCTTTGACACGTACGGTGATGATGAAGTCCTGCATGATTCCTCCGTGGTTATGAGTCCAGTATCCGGATCAAGGGGGGCGATTTCAAGAAAACGGGCGAAGGCGCGGGAGGTGCGGCACGTGTCCTAATGCGACAGCACCGATTCCTTGGTAGGCGGCTGCCGCGACAATGTACGGTTGCGGCGAGCGTCGTTGGTGGTTCGCCCTGCCAGCGCCACATGCGGGTCGAGGCGTTACGGCAGAGGGGTGAATCATGCAATCATCATGGACATAAGGTTCCTGTGTGAAAATATGGCTCTCCTCGATCCCAATCACTTGTCAGGCGGATCGAACCGGACTGATCTGGAAAGCAAAAATGAAAAATGAATCGAAGGCGAAAGCCATTTTATTGTTGGTCTTTGTCACACAGTTACTGGTCGCCGCAGGAATAATGCTTGCGTTCGGTTCCTATGTTTGGCTGATCCAGCTTCAGTATGATGCAGCAGCCAAGGCAGCAGAATGGACAGATCGAATATGGATGCCTTTTTATTACGCACTCGCTGTGGCTGCTGCTGGTTTCTCTTACGACTGCGCAAAGACCGTTCTGTTCTTAAAGCGGCCGTCGTTTGAGAAATTCCTCGCTCACATCGGTGCCGTGTTCGGCTACTTTGGCTTGATTCTCGTCCTTTTGGCGGCAGGGTTTTACCTGCTCAATTGGCCTGATCCCGGAGCAAAGTTTGCGGGTCAAGTCTTTTATCTGCTCGGGTTCGGGACAGCATATTTCGCCATACAGAGCGCAAGCAATGCTCTGGACGTCGCCGTAACTGGCGATCATTCCGAAAAGCCGGCAAGAAGGAACGCGGGAACGCGACGATAAAGGCAAGCTGGCCACGGGGCATGGTGGTCACGGATTGAACGTGCGACTCGTACGGCAATCCGACGAGATTCCGGCGCGGCGGTGCACCGATCTTGTGAGTGTAGCGGTGACTCGGTTTGACCGGGCCGGAAGCGGGGTCGAAGCGTTACCGCGGCAGGATGAAGCGTGCGATGATGGCGCGGATTCACCGCTACGACAGCTATGAGGAGAAACGCATGCCCAACCTGTACGACGAGGTCGCCGACCTGTTCATGGGTTCATTGGCCGGACAGCTTTCCGGTGTGACGCGCGAGATGTTCATCGAGCGCATGAAAGCGATGTATCCGACCGAAGCGGCGTTGAAGACGTTCTATGAGGCGATGCAGGTCCAGGCGCAGGCAATGCTGGCCGAGGCCGAGAAGCAGGCCGCGGCGAGCGGCTCGCAGATCGTGGGCGTGGCGTATCCCGTTCCCGGTCGACGACACTAGGTGATCCGCCGCGTACAGGCGAAAAAAAGCCCGCGCGAGGCGGGCGAAGATCTCATACCGGAGTGTTGATGCAGGGTCAGGTTATCAATGCCGGATGCCGTTGTCCAATTACGACGGCGTTCTCGCAACCAGCTTCACCTGGCTTTCCGGGACGATTGTCCCGGACTTCGTGACATACAGTCCTGCGCCGCCGATGTCAGTCTGCTGTTCGGCCGTGTCCCAGTGGATCCGGATGTCGTCGCCGTAGCGCAGTGTCAGCGTGCCGTCTGGCTGGCGGGTGGCCGAGCACAGATCGTTGGTCGCCAGCAGCGTCTCGGAGGTGCCAATGATCGGTTCGCCGGTGAGGGTGACGAGGTTGCCCTCGGTTCCGGCGGGGATGTCGTCGGATACTGCGGCCGGTGCCGTGGCTTGCTTGATGGCTTCCCAGTCGGTATTGGCGCGATCGAACAGCTCGTTCACCTCGCCAACGGACAGATCCATCGACTCGGCAAGCACCTTCAAATCGAGATCCTGTGTCGCCATGATCTCGGCCAGGAGGCGCGGGAACTGGATTGCATTGTTGGACCATGCGGATGTGGTGGTAGCCATGTCGGTTCTCCCTGTAAGTGACATCACCATATCGCCCCGTGGTGCCTATTTCAAGAAACGGAAGACGCTCGACTTTGTCGGAAAGCATGTCGCGGCGTGTCGCGTTGACGCCGCTGATGGCGGTGAGACAGGGAGAGCGTGACGGTCTAGCTGGCGGGCTTGCCCTGCACGATGGAGAAGCCGATCCACACGCCCAGCCCGATGCCGACCAGGTCGGCAGCGATGAAGGCCGGATTGCCCGATGCAAGGGCGATCACGCCTGCGATGACTGCGCCAATGATGACGCCTGCCTTGGTTTTACCGATGGTGGCGCCGAGGACGGGCGGAATGGCGTGTGCAGCACCGATGGCGAGGACGACAAAGCTCATAGCAGCTCCGAGGCAGTTAGAAGTATTGCCATATTGCCACAGCAGACCAATGCAACGGCAGCATCAAGTGAAAAAGCCCGCAAAAGCGGGCTCAGGGTCTCGGCGGTGCAAAGTATTAGGCCAGTGACGCGACCAGCCTCTCACGCAGCTTCCGGCGCACGGCATCGTTGTTGACGGAGGAGAGGATGTCTTCCAGCTCGTCTTGCACCAGCTTGGCGGCCGCATCCACGTCATTTGCGGCGAGCGCCTTGTCCAGCGCCGCCCCCATGGAGAGGGCGTCGCTGGAGGATGTGAACACGCAGACATGCTTGCCGTAGTAGGAGCCGTTGCCGCCGAACTCGAACAGGCGGGGCTGGCTGGAGTGCCAGCAGCCTTCCATTTTGAGGGCTGCCAGCCCGTGTCCGTCGTCGAAAAGCTGCGCCAGCGCGTACAGGATTGCCATATCGACCTGTACGTCGAAGTCGTATTCATCGATCAGCTTGCGGATCAGGGGATCGTCGGATACGCCAAAGTGGGTCGCCAATGCCGCGAGGAGCGGCTCGATCTCCGCAGCGATGCCGCCCTGCAGGCGGAACCCGAACGACTCCACGAGTTCTTCGAGGTTTTCAGTGATGTCGTCCCAGGATGGCTCGGTGCTTTCCGAGATGCGCGCGATGTAGACCTCGCCGTTGCCCGGGTTGTCTGCGTCCATTTTAAAGGCACCAAAGAGCGCGGTGATGACCGGGGTGACAGTGCCAAGGACGAGCACGCCAGTGGCGTCGTAGTAGTTGTTTGCCATGCGTTTCTCCTATCGATTTAGTGAGTCCAGCTTACTGAACGCGCTCGCGTTTTCAATAAATGGCACCCTCATAAACGATCAGGATTGGCGCGGCGGCGCTTGACGTATCAGCGCGTCGCCGCCGAGCAGACGAGCAACAGCGTGGCGCGGTGATGGCGCAACAGGGAGGACGGTGATCTGTGTTGGTTATGGCGCGACTATGCGCCGTTCAGGCTGGCGGCGTCCGCGCGCCCGTCGGCGTGACCGAGGGACGGGTTCTCGACGCGCTCCTGCCGCTGCTGGTCGGTCAGCGTCTGCCAGAATTCGGTGCCGTAGCGTGGCATGTCGTCCCGATACACGCCGCGATCCTCGTTCGCTACTTCGGTGAAGCCGGCGTCGTACTGTTCTCGCCACGTCGCCGGCGGCCGCTAGGGGTGGGCAGCGGGCATCAGCGCGCGCGCCTCGGCGGCGAGGTCGGGGAGGTTGTTGTGGTTGGCGAAATCGATGATGGCCGCCAGCAAGAGCGCCTTCGATCCGTCGCTCTTGGCCTGGTCGATCCCGAGTGCAAGCAATCGTTGTGACATAGTCCTTTCCTTGGGTGGGGCGGAAGGCTTAGCGTACCAGCTCGCCGTAATCGAGTTCGAGCCGGGCGGCGCGCACCGGATACGCTGGCTCGCCGGTCGCTTCCATGCGTGCTGCCTCCGCGCGGATTCGCTCGGCCCGCTCCCGGTAGCGCCGGGCGATGTCCTTAGCCGCCGCCGGCGTGACGTTGAATGGCGGGTTGGTCTCGTACCGCGCGGCATGGGCGTCCTGCATGTCCGCATCATGGCGCACCTGGGCGGCGCGCGAAGCAAACGTTTCGTTGAACCAGATATGCGGCACGCTGACCGTCTCGCCGGTATCGTCGTAGCGGTACACCAGTGACCCGGCAAAGCGCGGGTTTTCGGTCAGCAGCGTGTGCGGCCGGTCCGGATCGATACTCTGGGAAAAAGTCGGGGCGGTGGTTGTCATGCCGGTTCCTCCAGCAGCATGGCCATGCGGATCGCGGCAGGCGCGGTGCCGAGATTGACGTCCTCCACGGCGAAAACGCCAAAGCCGGGATCGAACACGAAGCGTTGCGGCATCTCGGTAAAGGGCGTGCGACGCACCTCCTTCGGCCAGTCGGCCATGAGCGTGGCGAACGTGTTTTCGTTCGGGCACAGGCGCAGGCGCTCGGCAGCCTTCAGATAGGTGCCGAAAAACGCTTTACGGGCCTCCTGGGTGGCGTTTGGCGGCTCGGGCAGGTGTCCGAGTGTCCACAGCTTTTCCTCGGCGCTAACGCGCTTCCAGACGGCCTTGAGCGCCTTGGAGAGATAGAGGATGCCATCAGTCAGCGGGAGCGCGTCGGCGGAGACGTTGCGCTTCGGCAGGTGCTCGACGGTGATGAATTCGGGATGGGGCAAGCTCTTGTACGGTGAAACCGAATCGACGCGCAGGATGCGGCCGTCCGGAAGGATCGCCTGGGTGTTCACGCTGTTGGGCGGCACGGTCGCTTCTTCACGTGTGCCGTAGCGGATTTCGCGGGCGCTGCCCTCCGGGCGGCGATGCGTGTTCAGCCACGCGCACAGCACCGGGTCTTTGTTCAGTCCAATGGGTTCCTTGAGAGACATATCAGCTCCTTGATGGGTAAGTGGCGCTTGCCTTGTTGCAAACCACATTACCGGGAAAGGAGCGTAATTCAAGAAAAGGCGGTGGATCCGGCGTCGCGATGCACCGATTCCGGGGTGAAGGGCTATTGCTGCGGTGGCGCCGTGTCGATGAAAGGCATCAGGCGCAGCCGTAGCGCCAGTACCCAGCCAGGACGCAGGCGGGCGTAGTTGCGCCGTATCTCCGCGAACAGTGCCGCCACGTCGTCCGGGTATTCGCTGTCATCGCACGGGCAGCCGCGCGCCACCAGGGCCAGATGCGCCAGTTCCCCTGCTTCTGGTTCGGGCACTTGCAAGGCTGCGAGGATGAGCAAGAGGACCGGGCGCGGCGGCGGGGGCGACAAACCCCGCTCGATCTTGCTGTACGCGCCGGGAGAAAGAGCGGCCGCTGCCGCGACGGCAGACTGCTTGATGCGCTTGGCGCGGCGTATCGCGCGCAGGCGCTGGCCGATAATCAGGTGGGCAGCGTGCTGGTCCATGTCTCGCTCGTCGACAAAAGAGCGAGTCTAGCGAGATCAGCACGCGAAGGGAATGAAGAATCCGGCTCCCAAATTGTCGAGATTCTGCGTTGCCTTTCCGCGGGAAATGGAGTAGCGGTGCTTACCCGAGTCGCGGCGGTGCGACCGCGACGACGGCGCCGGGCTGAAGCGCGTCCAGCTATTCATTTCTTGAGCCGTCGATGGTGCCGCTCTACAATGGGGGCGGCGGTCGATCCCCGCCATCCTTCCGCATCGGAGAAGCTCGCGCAGGATTGAACACCCACACTTTGCCCTCCTTTTGTAGAGGCCAAGAGCACAGCGGAAACCTCAGTAGCCTCGACACAAGAGGAGTTGTCATGGACTTTACGTCTTTCAAGCGTGCAGCCAAACGCCTGCACCAATTCGCGCCGTCCTATTTCGGTGATGGTCAACAGCACTGGCAGCTGTCGGATAGCCAAACCCTCCTCGCACGGGCGCTCAATTTCCGTGATGTTCACGAAGCAGAGGTTCGCTTGTCACAACGGGATGTGCTCTCCCGCATCCGGTTCGAGCCGGGCGGCCTGGTCAGCCCCAGTAAAGCGTTCTCCAACCCGGTCGAATCCCTTCTGCGGCTTAGTGGCGCTACGCTGGCGGTTGAAGCGCGTCCAGGCAGCGGCAAAACCTACCTGGCACACGAGGTCATCGTCCAATCCCTTCTCCTGGGCAGGCGGGTCAGGGTGGTCGATTGGGGTGGCAGCTATCGCCGCCTGGCGGCGCTCCTGGGAGGCATTTTTCTTGTCCGCCCGGATCAGGACGCGTGGCAGTCGCCGGCGGAGCTGGTGGTGCTCGATGCAGAGCAGATGCATGCCAAGAAGGAGCAGGTCAACTTCGCAGCCCTAAGGCTCGAAGGAGATGCGCTGTTTCTGTGTGATGAATATTGGCAGTTTCAGCGGGAATACGTCCATCCCGGCTGTCAGACGATGCTTTTTGCTATGAGCATGGAGGATTTTGCCGGCGTGGCGCCGGATGCAGTGATGCAAAAGGACGATCTTGTATGGAATCTGCAACTCCCCGGCGGCGCGCGCCTGCCGTTCGTGATGGCGAACAGCCCGTGGCGCGAGGCCGTATATTCGACGCATCCGGCAGTGATGAAGGAACTCGGTATGAACTTTGATCGAGAGCGGTTCGAGACCTTCGTCGCCCGCAAGAACAAACTATGAGAAGTGCGGCCGGGTAGTGCTGCTTACCCGCCGGGTGCCTCCATCCGCGCGCCGGGGTGAAGCGGCGCTACCCACCAGTTGTCCTGGATGTTCGATTCCTCCGCGTGCGCGATCGCCGCGTCCTCGTCGTCGAACGGGCCCACAAAGGTGAAGCCGCCTTTCGGCCCGCCGTGAATGAGGATTTGCTGTGTTGTCATGATTTTTCCTTTCAGATGTTCGGGTGTTGCCGTCTCGCCCGGCAAAGCAGGCCGCCGTTCATGCCGCGCGGGCATAGGTTCTCCCCTGTTGCAGCATGACGGGCAGGATGCCGAGCTGGCGCTGCAGCAAGACGGGAACACCCCAGTGGGACAGCTTGTTCGACAGGACGCGGTAGGTGTACTCGTTCGGCTCTGCCCGGATGCCCATCGTCTGCCGGCCGGCGCGGAAATGGTGGTTCAGTTGCCCCGCGAGGCCTGCGGCGACTGTGGCCTCAGTTGTCAGATACAGCCGCGCGGTGAACCAACGCACCTCGGTGCCGCGACTGGTGGAGAACACGAGGATCGCCAGGTCGGGCAACTCCGTTTCGAACGCGCACACGAGCGCGACCCGTTCCGGACCGCCGCCGCGCTGGCACCATACGAAGTCCGGTGCATGCAGCCCCAGCGCGCGCCGCTTCAGAAAGGAGGCCCGGGGGGAATGGCGCAAGGATGTGAATGGCATCATCTCGATCGGTTCAGTCGTCTCGTTTCGCAAGTGCGTCGATGACGCTCTCGCCCGGCCGCGTCAACACCGCGGACTCAAAGAACGGCTTTTCAAGTTCCGGGATGTCGGACATATCGATGTCCTCATCGTTGACCGCGCCAACGTCACGCGTTTGGTTATTTGTTGCTGACATCGCGTTATTTCTATGTAGTTAGAACTTGCGATTCTGGCGTGCGCGACTGCTCGCACGCATCCCAAATCGTTCGATTTAAGCAGCGGCTGCCGAGTATAGCTTGATAAACGCAGTGCATTTCCGCACTTCGGTTTGCGCGCGCCGCTTCGCGTCACCGCCATGCTCGCCGGCCAGTTCCTCCTGGGCGAGTGTACCGCCTTCCCTGTAGAGGGAAAGAACGTACCGCGCCTGTTTCACCGCTTCGACGAGCGTCGGCACTTGCCGGTCGTCGGTCTGGATGTTGTCCAGCGTCTCCGTCATCAGCGGGCCCGGCACGTTCTTGGCCCACGGCTCATTGCGCCATGTAGCGGGGATCTGCGTTGTACGCTGGTTGCGCGTTGCCTTCTGCTTGGTGGTCATGGCCTGCTCCGGTTCAGTCGTCAGTGAGGGCAGTCAACACACGCTCGGTCTGCTGGTCAAACGTCATGCACTCCCAGTCGGCGTCAGTGATCGACTCGATCGCGCGGGTCTGTTGCACCGCGTCGGCCCACGCGTCTTCTGCGGCTTCCAGCGCAGTGGCGAACGTTTGGGTACTGACATCGGATGGCGCTGTCCACTGCCATTCCTTGCCTTCGTCGCCGGCGGGAACGACGGCGTAGCCAAGCGGCTGCAACGCGGAGGTGAGTTGGTTCAAGCGCGTTTTCGATTGGATCTCATGAAGCGTTTCCAGCTCGTACACGTGGCCGACGCTGACCTTCTCGTCGCGGTCTTCCTCGAAGTCGTCGCCCAGAAATGCCTTGAAGTCGTTGTCGGTGAAGGTGGTGCATGTCGGGGCGAGAAACACGTAGTCCGTCGATCCAAAGCGGTGCTGGTGGCAGGCGACGACAAGCCGCTGCTCCAGTACGGCCAGTGCCTGCGCATGCGCGTTGATGATCTGCAGATCAGCAAAGGGGACCGTGACGCTGTCGCCGGTGGTGGCCGAATCCATCACCTTCTTGAACAGGGCACCGACCTGGTCGATCAGCGGTTTGACTTGGTGTTGAGCGTACATCGTGCGTTCTCCTGAGATTGGGGCGATGAGTACAGACTACAGAAGTAGGTCACCGATTCAAGAAAACGCAGCAGCGATAAGCAGTGGCGGGTTCGGGTAGGCAGGAGGTCCAGACGCGGTCACACCGAGGAGTTACGGTACAACAGGGGAGGGGGGGCCGCAGGCATGGCGAGCCTGCGTTACAGCACTTCACGAAAAGAGGGGCATTTCACAGCGGCGTGCGCCGTTACACCGTCGCGCCGGTGGCGTGTCGTGCCTTAGCTCGGTTCGACCAGGTCGTAATAATGGAGCTTGTGTTGATGCAGCTTCGCGTCGACATCCTTTATCTGTGCCTTGATCTGCAGTTTGTCGGCCAGCGTGAGGTTGCCCTTGGACTTCTTGTCCAGCCGGCGGCGCAGCCGTTCCATGCGCCTGGTCTCGTTGCGGTGCTGTTCCGGGGTCATCGGCATGGCGTTCTCCTTGGTTAGGGCGTGGCCTGTGGTGCGACCACGAGCAGGTACGTGCGATTGTTGATGCGGGTAGTGGCGGGGATGCCGCCGAACCCGTATTGGTCGTCCACGCGAGGCTGGTACGACTCGTTCACGGCAATCAGGGGGCCGCCCTCGGCATACACCTCCACGGCAAGCACATGGAACAGCGTGCCGCAGAGCATCATCTGCCCGTGCAACACCGCTTCGTTGGGTTTGGCGTCCGGCTCGCCCGCCCGGAACTCGATCTGTGGCCGTAAATCCAGCTGCTGGGCCGACACAGGAACAGGGTTGTCCCGGCCGTCCAGATCCGCGTGGATGTCGCGCAGGAGCGCCGCCGAGTCGGTGCTCAAGCGGGCGAACTGCCCATCCTTGACCAGGCCCAGCGTGACAATCCGGTATTTTGCTTCCACGACGAGCAGCCCGTCCGCTGGGGCGTCGGACCACAGGAGCGCGGCTTTCCGTTGCTGTCCGTAATGGCGCACGAGTGGATGTCGACGACGACCGATCGCGGCGTATAGTCGGCGCCGGCCGGGTCCGTCGCAGTAGCACCAATCAGCGTGCAGGTCAGGGATTGCGATTTGTCGGGTTTAGTCATGGCTCAGATAGCGGAATTGAGGGGGGATCGAATCCAGCAGCCGGTCGGCAGCAGCGATGGCGTCGGCGATCGCGCCGCCTTGCTTGGCGTGCAGCAGGAACTCGCGTACCAGTGTAACCAATTCGGCGTGCTGGTTGACGCACAGCGCGAGATAGTCAGCGGCAGCCGTTTCTCCGACCTCCTCGGTCATTTCGGCCACAACCATACCATCGGCCGCCAGCAGCAGGTACTTGTCGACCGGATCGGCCGCAAGCGGCAGCTCCGGCAGGATGGGTTCAGCGATCATATTCATGGCGGCGTCCTCTCGGTAGTCGGTGGCGATGAATTCAGACTACCGGAGTCGGGCGCTATTTCAAGAAACCGCAGCTATGCCGCCTGGTAGCCGATCAGGCGGTAGACGTCCTCCCACTCTGCGTCACACTCGCTACAACTCATTTCCTGCGTGGCCTGACCGCCATCGACATTGATATCGTCGCCGACGATGTCTTCGGATCGGCAGAACGGACACTTGGTGCCGTGCACGCGGACATAGCCACGGTTGGTCATCGGCGGTTTGCTGGGCTTTTTGGCGGTATCAGTGGTAGCGGTGCTCATGGTCGGTTCTCGGGGGTGGGTGGTGTTCATGCGGTCAGGGTCAGTCGCTGGTATTGCTGCGCGACATAGTGATACTTGTAAAAGTCGTCATTGGCGAAGCGCGCAACCATGTCCTCGAAGCGGCCGGTGCCATAGTCGGTGTCGTGATACTCCGGGTGCTTGTCGAACACCCGCCGAAGCATTGCCTCAAGCTTCTCTCGGGACAGGCCTTCCACGCGGGCATAGTTGCTGTTCTTGTATGCGAAGACGGGCGGAATCGTCCCTTCGTCGGGACCGGCGTCCTCCAGCGAAGGCGGAACGTTGACGACGACCTCCCACTCGACGAGGTCCTTGGCGTAATGGGGTTGCACCTGTGCGCCGCAGATCGGGCACTCGTCCGCGCCAACACTGGTTCCCTGATCGCCCCAGCGGTAGCCGCAATGGGCATATTTCATCTCGAAGAGGGCCATGTCTGTCCTTTAGACGAAGGTGACAAACAGCGCGTAGACGGTGTAACCGACGAGGCCGAGGCCGCCGGCGAGAATAAGCAGGCTGGACGTCATCACCCGGGCAGTGATGCCGGTGAGGTACTGCAGCAGCATTAGCATGGCGCCGCCAAAGAAGTAGAGGATGACGACGGCCCAAATCAGCAGGGCGATGGTGAGGTGGCTCATGTTCGATTCCGTTATCGAGTATCAGGCGACGTAAATGAAGCCCTGGGCGCGGTTCGTGAAGTCGCGTGCGGAGGCGACAAACTCTTCATCGCCAATTCGAAAGCGCACGGTAGAGCGGTTTCGGGCAACGACTTTGATCTCGCCTTCCACAGTGCGAGAGGATGACGCTTTGACCTCTCCGGTGGCTGGAGACATCAGCAGGATTTTCTTGACGACGATGGTGGGCATGGGCGTTCCTCAAAATGCGGTAGCGGGATAGGTCCAGAATACCGAAGGAGGGTGCTAATTCAAGAAAGCGCAAGGGGCCGTCCATTGGGGCGTAGCCGTGCGATTCTGACAACACCGCATCAACGAAAATGAGATCTATAAGCCGTGGACTTTGCTGCAGTGGTTCTGCTAGCGTGGAGAGTTTGCGCGCCGCAACGGGTGAGGCGCAATGCACTTTAGAGAAACGAGAGCGATGAGAGTCATATCCATGCCGCAATTCGGCGCCGTCTTCCAGGCCGCGGCCGCGTTGCCGCAGATCGCCGCCGCATTGCCTGAGGTCGACTATATCGATCTCGTCTTTGCGCAACCGGCGCCGCTGCACCCGCTGATGTCCCACTACGTCACGCAAGCCGACTTTACGTTCTCCAACGGCAAGGTGCTGCATGTGCCGGGATACATGATCTGGAAGTTCCGGGACGCCATACCCGAGGACCTTGGCAGCGAGGCGTATGGGTATCACGACGACAATCCCTATTCGTCGGAACATGGCGAGGTCATCATGCAACGGGTGCGCCGCGCGTACAGCCTGATGTTCACTCAGGGTGGTGCAGCGCTGCCGCATCCGCCGTTGACGGCCCGTATTGATCTGCTCACGCGCAAGGTGAAGGAGCACTACCCGCCGAAGCTGCCACCTGCATGCTTTGACGCGCTCGGCGACTTGGCCGCAGAGTACGCAACACAAGACTTCCTGGCCGGAGTGCAGACGATCGGACCGTGGATAGCGGCGGAGCTGGCGAAACCTCATGTCGTACTGCGCATGGTGGACGCCGGAAACGGGATGTTGCGGAACCAGTATTCCGAGGAGTCATGGCAGCAGCCGGAGCAGATGCTTTTTGAGGAATTTCTCAAGGAATTCAGTACCGACCTGCATACCACCCATCCGGCCAACCTGCATCAAATGGACCGCTTTACGCTTTTCATCGGTGAGCGGGCGCGAGCGGTCGCCACCCTCGCTTACCAGGAGCTAATGAAACGGACTCCCGATCTGGGGCGGCAGGTAAGCAAGGCATTGGGTACGGGGAAAGGCAGCAAGAGCGCGGAGGCGTTTTTAGCCGCGCTATCCAAATCGCAGGACGCCGAGATGTTCGTCGATATCGTCTGGGGCACCTGGTATCAAATGCTGCGCCACCTTCCATTGTCCCGGCTCATGCGGCATCCGCCTGATCTCGGGGGTTTCATCCCTACGCCGGCCATAATGAATGCAGTTCGAAAGGAATACTCTCAAAGGTGGGCACAAGGCCGTCCGCTTCAATACCATGAAAACGGGCGCTTAGACGGATGGCCTGTAACACTCGATGGGATCGTCGGGGAGGTCCTGGCGCTCGCTGCACGCGGTAACAAGCCATTCGATTTGCAAATGACACTGCGCGACTTTCTGGATGCAGGGGAAATCAACACCGGGGGAAAGCGACGAACAATCCGGCAGCTCGTCTTTGAACAGCTATGCCGTCCTGGCGTACGCGAGTGTATCGGTGAGACGCTCCTGAGATACGCTTACCCCAGCTCCGAGGCGGCAATCGAACAAGAAACATTGCTGCGCGATGCCGGTTACACCCAAGCGACGATTGGTGAAGCCATCAAAGCGGACGGCGCATTATCGGTCATCGAACAACTCCTCTGGCGGGAGACACTCAAACACTACGAGCGCAAACCCCTGCGCGATCTGTTCGTGCGGGGTCGCGGCCCGGAGGGATTCTTCGAATGGGACCCCGTCATGTTCTCACCTAACCGGGGGAGCCGTGACGGCGCGGTAAATGAGAAGAAAGTCGACTTGGAGTGCGGCCGTCTTGTTGTCAAGGTGGCGCGTTTACACGATGCTGAAAATGACTGCCTCAACGGCTATGAGTGGGAGGCCCGGCTCTTTGGAGATCACGACGCCCTCCAGGCCGTCGCCGTTGGATCGCTCTATGCACGCAAACCGCGACTGCAGGGATCGGTTGAAGAATACGATCTTGCCACGATGGCCGATCAACTGTCGGAGGCTGATTTGCTGCTCATGGATGCCTTGTTGCCGGGCGCCGACGGGGACGAGGACTTTGTGCCGGAACTTTTTGAACAGGGTGACATGTTGGCCGTGTTGTGCTGGGAGCGGCATGCGAGTGCGCCAGCAGGCTCTGGCCGAACGTGTCTAGCGGAGGCTGTGCGTGTGCTCAAAAAGATGTACCCGCGGATACGCCACCTGGTCATGGATGGCCGTCCGGCGCAGTTCGTGGATTGGTCTAATCCGGAGGAGCACGCTGAACTGACCGTTGAGAAAGGTGAAGCCGTCGAGCGGCTGGCTAAGTATGTGCACGAGGCCTTGTTTGACGATGTTGCCAATGGGATCGAGAACTGTCGCCTCGTGTATCCGTGCTACGACGAACGGACTGATCCTGCCTTACGGGTGTTAGGCAAGATCGTCCATCGCTCAATGTGACCTTACAGCGCCATTGCTAATTGCCGCGGGCCGGGTGCAGCGGTCCGTGCACAGGTGTCGGAAGGCGGGCCGAAGAACCGCAGGCGCATGCCTTCGAGGTATTCGCGCATCATCTCCGACGTCACCCAGCGCCGTCCCAGCGTCTCCGCTACACGAGCAGTGGTGCCGCTGCCGCCGAACGGGTCGTACACGAGGTCATCCGAGCGGGTCGTGAGCTTGATGAAGAACTCCGCCAGTGCAGCCGGGAAGCGCGCGGGGTGCACCGGCAGGCCTTGCTGCTTGCACAGCCGGATGTAGTCCGAGTTCGATTCCGAGTTGGACGCCACGATCAGGTTGTCGGCGATCGCGCCGCCGTTGTCCTTGCCGAACGCGCCGGCCGCCAGTGCATGGCCGCTCGGCCGGTTCGCGCCTTTTTCGCCGCCAGCGGCCAGGCGGTCGAGCATCGCCTGGGAGTAGGGGCGCAACACGTTGCGATTGTCGGCGTAGGGGTTGTCGTTGGGAGACAGCCAGTAGACCTGTTCCAGTGAGGGCTTGACGCGCACCCGCTTGACCGTGACCCACTGGGCAGGGCTGGGTAGCTTCGTCGGGCTTTGCCAAGCGAACCGCTGCTGGAGCTTCCAGCCGAACTCGTCTTCCAGCCTGATCAGCAGGCGCTCCTGGTACAGGTTGATGGTCGGCTCGCCGCTGTTCCAGACATCGGCGAGGTTGATGACGATGCTGCCGTCGCCGGTGAGCTTGCGTGCCCACGGTTCGGCCAGGCGCAGGAACCAGTCAATGTACTCCCGCGCGTCCTTGTTGCCGTACGCCTTTTCGCGTAGCAACGGGTAGGGCGGGCTGGAGAAGATCAGGTTGATGGAACCGTCGTCGAGCAGGCCGATCGCCTCCTCGCACGAGCCCCACAAGGCGACGCCCTTGTCCGTCGTAAAGATGGTGATGACGAGACCGGGCGTGGCCTGGGTCAGCGCATTCTTCCCCTTGCCGGTGAGACGCCAATACGGCTTATCCTGCGGTTCGACCAGCCCCTGCAGCTTGGCGCGCTGCTGCGCCCAGCGCACCTCGCGCTCGAACTCATTGATGACGTGCGCGCGGCCGCAATCGATGCGCTTGGACCGCACATCTTCCGGCACGGCCATCTTCTTGGCGACCATATCGTACAGTTCCGGTGTCGTTGCCTTACCGCCGCTTTCCTCAAGGGCTTCGAGCAGCGGGAGGATCATTTGCGCCTGGCGCAATTTGGCATTTGCTGTTGTCATGGCCGGGGCTCCGTCAGGCGGCAACAGGGCGGGAAAGGCGAATGGCGTCGCGCGCTTCCTTGAGGAGCACGCGGGCAAGGCCGTAGTCACCACGGCGGCGCGCGAGCGTGGCGTTGTTAAGCTGCGCTGTGGCGACGTGACCCCACGTGGTCGTGCTGCGTTTGTCGCAGCGCTCGAACTTCAGGTTGACTAGCTTGATTGGCAGCTTACGGCGGCGGATCACGCGCGCTGCGGCGCGCAGCAAGCGATCGGACTCGAATACGGGGCGCTTGGCCCAACGTCCGGTCATGGCAGCAAGCATTGGATTGAATAAGCCGATTGGGCGGCGGTTGGTCGAGGACATGGCGTTTCTCCGGGGTGTCGTATTGGCAGATGCTTTACAAACGATGCTACCGGGCGAGGGGCCAAATTCAAGAAAACGGCCTGAGCAGGCCGGTTGACGCCGCCAGCGGGGCGGGGGTATATTTTTAGCAGGGCTGGCCCGCCCGGACGCTTCGCGTTCTCCACAGGCCATTGAAACGGTACGACGTAGGCATTTTGCATCCTTCGCGGTTGCGCCGCGTCGCCTCTTGCCATCATTTTGTGGAGAACCTATGACTTCCCTTCCGTTACACCACAACACCCTTTTTTCTGAATCGGCTCGCCATGCCCGTCGGCGGTTGCTGGGATGGGGCTATGCCAAAGACGATCCAATGATCTCGCATGGACGGCTGCGGCAATATTGCGCGGCGCTCTATGCGTATGAGCATCTGGACGAACTGATCGACGACGCGTCGGATATCCGGATGGTCACGCCTTTGAGCGCCCCGCGCATGACAGTGGATCCGCTGGTGGTGCTCGATCCGGATCTTGGCTATCAGCGGTATGCATATCTGGCGCTGCGCGATGCGCACCATACACCCAGCGACATCACGATCGGCGTTGCCGAAGCGTTCGTCTCCAAGCACCGGCAGGCGGTCTTTACCATAGTTGGGGCGTGTTGCGACGAGCTGGTGACGCGCAGCGGCGGCCGGACGTTCTACTCCCCGGATCACTTCGTCAAAACCTACATCCTGGAGCGTCCGGGGCAGGAGATAATCCGGAATGCCGACGAGGTCGTTCAAGTGCAAATGCAAGCATCAAACAAGTGCAACGTCTTCGTTGATCTTGAGGCGGAGGACTATTTTGCAGCCGACCCGGGCCGAAGACGGCGTCAGCTTGAATGGGGTGACCTGAATCCGGAGGTCATTACGTTGGATGGGCGGTTGTGCCATGTCGAGGACGGGAAAGCCACCGGCGACGAAATCATTTTCTGGGGCCGCCTGATCTTTCCGAAGGTGGGCCGCGTGTACCTGACCGATCCCGTAGTCGAGATTGGTGCCAGCCTGGAACACCATCAAGCCGCAGCGTAGAAAGGAAGGGCAGGGGTAATTCTCTGCCCGCCACGCAATAACCGAAGGGAAGGGCGTTACGCCCAGAATGATCGACCGCTGCAACCGCCGCGGCACTGGTATTCCTGAAGGGTCGCTGTGTTCCCGGCATCTTCGCCAGATGTAGCCTGCCATTCATCCGACATGGCCAGTTCTTTGCTGCCGCAGAACGGGCAGCACACCGGATGCGAAGACCAGTCTTCGATCTCGCTGGCGGCTTGCCAAGCGGCTTCTGGGGTATCAAAGACGGTTTCCGAGCAGTCCAGCGGCGGCACCGATGCGCCGTCGCTGTCGACGTTACGGAACCAGCGGTACTTGCCGGGTTTGGTGCTCGATTCCTTGACGTCGTAGCCGTCCCGCTTGAGCTTTTCGATACGTTCGGGGGTGACTTGAGTAGGCATGCTCTGCTCCTTGGTAGTGGATGTGTCCATTTTCTCGAAATGGATACGTTAGTTCCAATAACCGCAGGAGCAGTGCAGTGTGGGAGAGGGCGGACAGCGGCATCCCGCCCGCGTGAGGGGTTAAGTGTTTTCGAAGGGATCGTAGGATCCGGCCGGGCCGGGGTCGTAACCGTACATGTTGCCGTTGACGTCGACGCAAGTTCCTTCAATCATCGTGGTGCCGGCGACGTTGAACGAAGGCGACCACGGCTCGGGATCGGGCTGTAAGTACTCTTCGACGTAACGCACTTCCGCCGGTTGCACCGGGTTGCTGTCCCAATACGCCCGGTCTTCTGCCGTAGCCGTGCCGTCCTCCAATGCCTCGGTGAAGGCTTGATACTTCTCCGCACGCCGGCGGCGTTCTCGTCGAGCTGCCGCCTGGCGTTCCTCTTCCTCTTTGCGTTTCTGCTCCAGCCACTCGTAGCGCACACCAAGTTGGCGGATCAACGGGAAGGTCACGTCGGAGAGGGAGAACAACTGCAGCCGTTCGCGGATTTTGCTTGCGCGCTGATAGTCGGGGTTATAGCAAGACTGTGCTTCCCGGGTCTTTTTCATCAGAAAAAGGTGGATGGGCGTCACGATCAGGGCGACAAGCACAGCAACGATATAGGTGCCGATATAGACGGCGTCTACGATCAAGGCGGCGAAGGCCGGGACGATGGTCAGGGCAAGCCCGCGGTACCAGCGGGCATCTTGCTCTCCCATCGCCTCAGGGTGGCGTAAATCGGCCTGCGCCCACTGTTCCGCACTCCCGAACTTGTACACATAATGAGCACCACTGAGCATGAAGTCGTTCGATGTATTCGAGGCTTTCACTGCAAGTAACGCACCTGTCAATTCCAGATGTTGTAGCGCGACACCCTTTTCCTTGAAAAAGTCCTCATGACTGCGCATTGCATAGTCGACGTCCTTGTAGCGGGGAATGGTTTTCCGATACTCGGTCAATGTTTGGAAAACGAAGGAAGTGCGCTCCCCATCACGGTACAAGGCGGCCGCTTTGCCGAGGACGGGATTGGCCTGCTCAAATGCGTCACGTTCCTTCTCGAGTTCTGCGTGTTCGGCGCGGCGTTGGTGATACTCGTTATGAATGTCGACGAGGCTGTGGTATTCCTTGCGCGCTCTGCGTAATTCAATCTCAGCTTCAGGCAGCCATCGCGCTAGCTTCTGGGTGCGCATCGAGAGTTGCTTGAGCAGGTCATAGGAGAGATCGGAAACGTGGGGAAGCTGCATCATGCGCGCCAGTCCGACGGCCTTGTCATACAGGTACCCTCGATCGGTCTTTATGCGAGCGATCTCGCGTTTGCGCGCGGCTGATGCATGCACAAGCCATGAGGCACCGACAAACACCGCAGCCATCGCCGCGAAGTTGATTTGCGGGTGCAGCATGTAGTGCGAAAGTGTGGCGAGTATGGCGAAAACGGCAACGACCAGCGTTGTGACCCATAACCGCTTCATGTGGCTGGGTAAGGACAGACGCCGGGCCGAGTACAAGGAGGTCGGATCCCAGCGCCCCTCCGTTGTTTCGTAAAACAGTGCATCGCCGGCTCGGCATGCCTCTTCCGGAACCATGTCGACCAGTGTCGACAGCGCCTGGGCATACTCTTCCTCCTGAAACTTCAGTTCACGCCGGGTTTTCAAAGCTGCCTCCCGTTCATAGCGCAACCGACTGTAGGACGGGTGGGTCGCGCAGTACTGCTGTATCGCCTGGACGTGTTCGGGGGCAAGTAACGCCGGATCGCCACATTCCCCCTTGCTTGTCGGGCCGCCTTCAAGTCGGGATTACGCAGGTCGATCTCGATCATCGCGTAGCCGTGGAACTTGGCGATGTTGCCTGCCTCGGTGAAGAGGCGCCGCTTCTTTAGGAGGTCGCTGAATCTCTTTGCTGCTTGCTTCAGTGTGGTTTGCATGTATCAGTGCAACAGGGGTAGTTTGGAGAGAATGTTTTTCAGCAGCAAGTATAGTGAGGGGAAGGGCGCTTCTCCACTTCAGACGGGAAAACCCTGATCTTGGTCAGGGCTGCTTTCCCGCCGGTACAAAAGGCGCTTGTCAGAACGGAATAGAGTCGTCACACGAGTGCTTCAAAGCACGCTGATACTCGTCAACGTCGATACCCAGCATCCGGCCAAGGGCGAGCCACGCCGTGTGCACGCCGCCGCGCAGGACGCGCGCCCTCTCGCGCCGCCATGTCGACAACCGGTAAAGGGTGTTGCGCTGCACTTTGCGGGTGTACCGGCGCACCGCCACGCCCGCGCCCGCCAGCAGGCCGAACCGTGGATTGTTGAGGCAGCCTTCGACGACGTCGGCAACGAAGTCCGCCTTGCTGGTCGCGTAGCCGTTCCTGTGGCTACGCAGTTGGGCCGTGTACCAGCGGCGGGTGCCGGGCCACTTGCGCAGTTCCAGCGTCGCCGACATCTTCGGATCGTTCTGGTAGCGGATCTGGACGATGCGGCTGCGACCGTGCTTGACCGCAGGCGCATAGCCGCCAACGCAGTGGGACATCCACTCGCCGTGCTCCATCAGGTCGGTGGCCGTGGTCAGTTCGCTCACATTGAAGCCGAACAGGGAGAAAGAGCGCAGCAGCGGTGTAACGAGATCGGCGTCCCCGTGCGGCACCTCACGGGCCATGAACGCATCGAAGGTCTCTTTGCTTTGCATATCGGCGGCGGTGGCCAGCACTTCGACGTAACCGTACACCCATTTGCCCTTGGCACGCGCTTCGGCGGTGATCCATTGGCGGGCCTGATATTGCTGATCGAGGGTGAGGCCGTCGAGCGCCGCCCATATGTTGATATGCTCGCGCACCAGCTTGTTGACCGACGTCGCGTGTCGCTCGGTCACGTGTCCGCGCAGGTACTGACTCGGCGCTTCGTCGCACCACATCATGATGGCGTCATTGAAGTTGAAGCGCTCCTTGAAGCCATCCACGAGCACTGACACTTTCTTGCTGCGCGGGCGCAACGCTTCGCGCAGGAGCCGCGGGGCGGCGTGCGCAAGCTCGGTTGAAGAAGAGCGGCGCGCGATCTCTTCCGCTTCGGGGCGCAGTTGGAACACCGGCTTCATACTGTGCAGCTTCCCGTCCGCTACGAGGTCGAAATAGGGGCCGATGTGGTCGACGTACTGGAGCCACATGTCGGCATGCTTGGAGCCGAAACGCTTGGCGGTATAGACCTGTCCGTGCTGCTCCCCAGAGAAGTGCCACCGTTTCATCCCCTCAATGGGGATGCCGCAGAGGTGCATGGCGAAGTCGTCGTCGCCGTATGCGCCGTTGATCTCGTCGAGCTTCTTGAAATACCGCAACGCGGTGTGCAACGGCGTTTGCAGGTTCACCACTTCGATCTGGCGGCCCTTGAGGAACTGCGCGAAGGCGTTGCTCCAGACAAGCTGCTGGGAGGCGAGGTCAATGCCCACTTGCACGCAGTTCAGATCGAAGGAACTGATCACCTGTCCGGCGGTGAAGGAGGTACTGTCGCAGGCGACGCGGTTGACCATGCCTTCCCGCTCGGAGAAGAGCACGTGATAGACGCGCTCGGTACCGACGAACGTCATCTGGTGATATGGGTCATAGCCCAACTGCGCGCGGGTGTAGGTGACCGTGTGCGACTCCATGTGCTGCGCGCGGCCAAAGGAGCGGCGCAGGTCGCGGTCGTCGCCGACTTGGAATACGTCGATATCGTTGTAGATGCCGCCGCCGTCGCCCCAGAGGTCGAGGATCGAGGAGGCGACGGCCTGACCGGCGAGGATGCCGGTTTCCGGTAACGGTGACATGCCAGAAAGGTGACGGAGGATGTCGACCCCCATGGTGTGCGAGAGGGTAATGCTGCGGTCTAATTTGCCCATGCTGTGCTCCTGAAGGATGGATCAATTTTCCGAAAACAGCACCGCAAATTCCAATTACGGAGGGGCCGGAAACCCGCATGAATACTGGCTTTCCGCCGGTTTTCGGGTGCCGATGTGCATCGGTTTTTGCGTACCGACGGGGGAGCAGAGGCCGAGACAGCGCGACAGCGGAACGATTGCCGTTATGCCGATACACCGCTTCCTGATGCTGCAAACGCCATGGCGGAAGCACTGCGACCACGGAAGGGCATGGAAGCGCCGCGACGCCGAAGGTGTGGCGTCAACGCTATTCGCCGTTCCTTTGGACAGGGCAACCAAACCCGGCATCTTGACTGCATGTGGTGACGTGCGATCATGGTGGAAAAGGAGCCCCCTGATGTCCCCATTTCACCACCAGCCAGCCGCTCGGCGGTTCACGCGCTTTGCAGACGCGCTCGATGCGGTCGGGCACGCGCAGCACTGCCGCGAAATTCAGGACATCAACGAAGCGGTGGAGGAAGGGTTTTGGAGCGGCAGCCTTCAGGTGAAGGACGAGGAGTGGCCGCAATTCAACAGTGCAATTGCAGCCAGGCTGGCGACGCTGGCGGGAAGGCCGGCGGGGTGAGGTAGATCGAGAGCCGCCGCTTAAGGGTAGCTCGCCTGTACTTGCAAACCAGGTATTGTGAAAATGTCCCGCCGTACAGCGCCCATCTCCTCTGCAGTGTATTCCCACCGCGGCGCGGCGCTGTCGCCAAATAGCCCACCCGGAAGCGGATCGCCGCTTCGGATGTAATCCCGCAATGCCTCGACGACCTCCCGCTGTGGCTCGCAATGACTAAAGCCTGGCCAATCCCCTTTTGATGCCACATAGACGGGCCACCCGGTGTGGTGGTCGATCAGCAGGATCTGCCCCTGGTTGCCGATCTCGAAACGGGCCGTCTGCTTTGTCTGGTCACAGTAAAACAGCCGCGTGCCTTGTGAAGCGATGGCGGTGATGACCCGGTTGGCGGCGGCCAGCCGAGCCGCCTTGGCTTGTGTCTTGCGGCTCACGGCGCGACCCCCCGAACCGATCCTGGGCCTTTGTTGCCTCGCTGGCCGTAATGGCCAGATGGAACCACCATGCTCACAGTGTGTTCTCCAGGACCCAGTTCTCGAACTCAGAAAAGTCGCTGATGACGTCCCCATCAGGGGGGTCGCCCTGCAACTGGCAATTCGAGTAATCGAACACCCCCGAGTGGTTGGCGCACAGATCCAGTGCCTTTGCCGCTTCGTCGTTGAGGTCGAAGTACCACATGACCAGCCGGCTCGGGTTGCTTTGAAGTCGAACGCTGATGCGGATCAGCTTGTCTTTATAACGACCCATCTTCAGCTCCTATCCTTGATGACCGGGGGCGGGTTGGTTTTGCTCAGTGCCGCGTGATTGCTTCCACTGGCGCACGCTGTTCTCGATGCGGGGCAGCAGGGCGCAAGCCTCCGCTTTGCCGGCTTGGACCGCTTCAAGCGCGCGGCGTAGCAGACCCTCGGCGTCGGCTTGGTGGAGTTCGGCCATGATCGAATCCGCACTCATCGCTTTTACTCCTCGTCATCCTCATACACCGGATCGTCATCAGCCTCCACAGACAGAGAGATCACCTCGCCTTGGTCCACGCACGCGTAGGCAACGACCCCGGTAACGGTATTTCGCATCCAGTAGTCGGTCCCCACCCCGGTGTCCCGGCCCTCGATGAACTCCCACTGGTCCCTGTCAGTATTCGTGGCGTTTGCTGCCCATTGCCGCACGTCGGGGGCCGCCCGGATTACCTCGGCGTCGCTCAGGGCGGCATCGAGCTGCGCGAGGACCTGCGTGACCGGCTTGCGTTCGCGCTGCAGCAGGACCAGTTGCGCCGCATGGTCAATGATCTCGGATGCCTGATTGACCGTGACATCGCAGGTACTGGTATCAACGGCGATGCCCTGGTCGTCAAATTCGTTGAGGGTAAGCGTGATCACCGGGGAAGCTTTGCGGTCCTCTTCGTTTGTCAGCTTTGCCAACTCCTTGATGGTGGCGAACTGTGGTTCCACCGGTACGGCCTCCTGCAGATCCGGAAGCGGCGTTTCGGGATGCGCCAGCACCCGGTCGAAGGAAAACGCGCTCTCGCTGTCGGCCATATGGCAATCCACGTAGGCGATGCCATTGTCCGCGAGGATCTTTGTGAAGTCGGGATCGAAAAAGGCGTCGTGGCCGTTCAGATCACCGATATTGAGGTCCGAGCACGACGACTCCCACACGGAGCGGCCCAGTTCGGTGGTCTCGACCCATTTGGTGACCGCCGCTTCGAGGGCGGCCATCGTGTCATCCTTTGTCGCGTGGGCGCTGCGCACGAGCAGGATTGCCATTGTCGTCAGCTCGATGCCCTCCTGGCGAACGAAGGTAAGGGCGATGGGGGCAGTGGGAAGTGCGTTCATAAAGATGTCCTTGGTTGTCAGTTGTTCAGCAGGCAGCAGCGGCTGATATGGGAGAACGGATAGCGCGTTCGGGCGGCTTCGCACGCGGCCAGAAGGTGATCAGCGACGATCTGCACTGACGTGCGGGGCGCGGTTCGCCCGTACATGCAGACGATGAAGATCATGTCGGCTCCTCTGCGTGCGAGAAGTGCTCTTCGTGTTCCATCTGCATGCGCTCGAGAATCTCTTCGCGCATACGGCCCGGCTCCGCGATCGCGTAACGTGCCATGCGCAAGGGCACGTCTTCGAGGTTCAAGAGGCCGTACTCGAAGCGCTTGGAGATCCAGCTGGCGATTTCGTCCTCGTCCAGATCGGCGGCCTCCTGGGTGACGGGGTAGATATCGACACAGTGCTCCTCGACGGCCGCACTGGTCGTGCCGGTCAGCATGCCGTTCTCGATGGCGCGACGCACCTCGCGTTCCAGCTCGTCGGCCATCGCGTCTGCGGTCTCGCTGTTGAGCAGGTAACGCACGCTGATCGAAATATTGACGGTGCCGAACTCCTGATTCGAATTGACCCCATCTTCGGGAAGCTGGTTTGCCGCTTGGTCCATCGTGCTCATCGTTTCCTCCTGTTGAATGACTTGATTCGATGAGTCCAACATACCGAAAAAGGGTGCTAATTCAAGAAAGCGCACCGAGCAGGAATGGGATGAGAAATGAAGCGCGGTGCGTCCTGTGACACAGTGCTTCGGGGGCAAACAGGAGCAGTGCGCGTAACGGCGCTATATCAGCAGCTAATACGCAGCGTGAGGAAGGACATCGTGATCGCGCCGACGTAAGCGCGAAGGGCAGGGGGCCAAGCGACAGGGCTTGGCCACGTGGTGCGGTTGCAGCGTCACCGGGCGCCGGGCAGGACCGGCCTGCAGGTGCGGACCGGTCAGTTGGCCGACTCAGCTGCCCACCGACTAACCCCGGTTTGGGAGTTCAGGCGACTGCGGCTCCTCCGATCCCTGAAGGTCGAAGTGAAAGCAGCCGTCCTCGTTACGGTCAAAGCCCGACGTAAAACCTTCGCGCACCTTGCGCGTGACCTCCTCGAGCGCCATGAGAAGGTCTTCCGTGGTTTTCCCTTCAAAATGGATGTTGGCGGCGATCATGTGGCCTCCTTGTCCGTCAATGTGGCCATCCCGGCGGCGAGGACGATGTCGGGCACCTCCTCCCCGTGGTGCATGGCAACGAAACACCGCGTCGCGGCGATCAGGTGGGTCTCGCCCCATTGGACGACGACGGGCTGGTAGAGCGCCGAGGGGCGGCGCAGGCCGACGTAGTCCGCCAACGCGCACCAAAGCGGCTTTGCCTGTCCCCGGATCGGGCGGTTCAGTCCTATCCAATACTGGCCGATGATCGCGCTGCCTTCGGCATCGTTTGTGGACGGGGAATAAATGCGCCCATCGAGCAGTTTGGCCGCGGCGTCCCGTCCGTAATAGAGCAACATCGCTCGACTGCCGTCCGGATAAAGGTCGGAAACGACGGCGTCGATGCATGCGGTACGCGCGGCCCAGTAATCGAGCAGCACACCGGTAAGGTCGGCTACCTTCATACTGGGCACTCCTCCGGCTCGGTAATCGTGCGGCCCGGCAGGCGCAACGTATCGGCGTAGTACTTCTGGTTGCCGCCGCGGTCGACGATGACGTAACGGAATTCGTCCTCGGCGCTACCGTCTTCGCTCTCAGCCAGCGCCGTGGCGAACTCCTGAAGATCCTCGTCGATCGTTGCCTTGGCCTCGTCAAAGGTCATGTATACCGGCTTGTTGCGGTCGTCCTTGACGAAGTAGTTCCAGCGGTCCCACTGCCCGTAGACGAGCATGACGGATATGCGGACGGTAAAGTCGGCGGCTTGGGGCATGTTGGCGTTCTCCTGAAAGGTCATGAATCCACTATACCGACCAAGGGTGCTAAATCAAGAAAGCGCGCCCGCGCTGCGACGCGGTTAGCCGGCACTTGGAGGGACCAGCGTGGCGGCACTACAGTAAGACGCGCCCTGCTCCTCGAAGCACTCGATGGAGCCGGTCAGTTCACCGTGCCGGTTGAAGCAGTAGAACGTCTGCTGGCTGAAGGGCAGTTCCACCAATACCGTCGCCCCGTCCTCGGCCGCTCTCGCGCGGGCATCCGCGAAATCCCCATACTGCAGCGGGTTGAAAAAATGGTCGTTGATCGGATACACGCCGACCAGTTGTTCGCTGAAAAGTCGGGTCAGGGCGGCAACCAGTTGCTGTTGTGCTGTCACAGTGAGAACTCCTTTCATGTCGGTGTGAAGACGGGTTGTTCGGTGTCGACCAGGTGGGCGTCAGTGCCACAGTTGTTGCAGCCTTCCATCCGGCGCGGGCGGGGTGTTCCCATTTCGACGCTGATGTGCGGCACTTCTACGCTCGGCCAATCCTGCTGGCAGCGAGCACAGTGCGTGAAACCCGGCTCTGCCTCATCTGTGCGACTCGGTTGCCGCGCTTGGGGGGCTTCTCCCCCCTTTTTACGCCCGGCGCTTTCACGTTCGAAGGGTCGGCGGGCGCGCAGACGGGCATGGAAGGCGGAGAGGGGTGGTTGAGAGCTACTGCAACAACGACGGGATAACCGTATTTCGGGGAATTGGGGACTTGCGGATGGGGGCGCCGCGGCACTTCCTCGGGTCAGCGCCGCAGGCAGAGTCGACGCGTTATACCGCCAAGGCCTCGAAGCGGTAGTGCGCGATCTTCTCGGAATACTCGAGGCTGCCGGCCGCGTCATCGGCTTTGCCGATCGCCTCGCTCTCGCAGCGTGCCGACACGCGCACGGCGTTGAACCCCACGCCACTGCGGCTGATGGCCACGTCCCACTCGATCTCGGGCACGTCTTGCTCGTCGATCTCCTCGACGTCAACGATGGACAGGTCGCCGGTGACTTCGAGCGTCAGCTCATTGCCTTCCGCGCCGGTCACGACGTAGTTGAGATTGCCCATGCACGTGCTTCCACAGGCTTCCTCGGAAAGATGGTCCAGAATTCCTTCGAGGTCGTTGTCGATGAACTTGCTCAGGTCGACCCGGACGGTAACGGTGATGTGGTTGTTAGCATCGGGCTTGGCAATTTTCCCGTTCGGCAGTCGGACGTACATGATGGGCTCCTCGGTAGACGGGTTGCAGTGATGCAGTCCATCGTACCGATCGGGGCCTCTATTTCAAGAAAACGCGCCGGGTGACGTGCGCGGCGGAATAGGCTTATTGGCGGGACTTGAAGCGCCTGCGGCCCTGGAAGAACCCGATGATGTGGCAGAGGATGACCATTGCAGCATTGGCGCTGATTGCCGCCTCCCAGACTTGTCCGGGCGTCGCATCGGTCGACATAACGAACAGGCCGGTCAGGAGAAAGCACGCCAGGGCAGCACCGGTGCCGTAAATTGCGGCCCACAGTAACGAGGTGCCGAGTTTTGTCTGGAAAAACACCTTGCTCTCCCGGTCGTGGCGTTACTCGAAGCCGATCTCGTCGGCCTTGACGGTGATCTCGTGCTTTTCCCAGTCGCCGCCGGCGTGGCGGGTCCGCACCCTGACCTTCATTTTTGCCGGCGCGACGACAGTGTCGCCTTCCATCGTGATCTCGCCGTCGGCCATCATCTGCGTCGCCTTGGCCATGCCGCGCTTGATGCCGCGGATGTACCACTCCATCGCCTTCTCGCGCATGGCTTCAGGGATGGTTTCCAGCGCCAGGTCGAGATCGACGGAGGGGAACTGGGTGTGGACCGGTTCACGGCCGACGGCCCCTGCAATTCCCGTGACAGCCTTGCGCAAGCATTTGAATCCGATGTCGTTTCCAGCCATGGTCTCGTTTCCCTTGTCGATTGTTAGGACAGTGATGGTATTGCCCGAAGCTTCCATTATTGCAGTCCGTTGACGCGCCGTCACCACGGACATTCGCCGGGCGGACGGGTGCTCTTTCGCGGCTCGCCGGCGGCGTAGATCGTCATCTTCGGTTCCACGTCCCACGGACGCACCCGCTTTTCGACGCCATCCACCAGGCGTATGCGGACAAACGGCCCCCTGTCGGAATACTCCCGGCCGAGGACCGCGCATGGTGCGCCATTGAACGACCGGCTCGCCGGTGTCACTGTCTCATCGATGCGGGTGCGGGTGCAGCTCCGGGCAGAACGACAGCGGCAGGTCGTACCCTAGCGTGAAGAGCAGATCCCGGTCGCGGTGCTTCTCCGCTTCCGGGCGGGTCATGAACACGGTATAGACAGGCGCGGCGAACCGGATCCGGCGCTGTGCTTTCTGGCCGAGCCGTCGCTCGATGCTTGCGGTTGCGCTTGCGCATGCGTCCATGCGGTGCTGCGGTGTCGGTAGTTCGTGGATCTTCCTTGCGGGACGAACGAAAGGCGACCCGTGGGCGTCCAGCGCTTCGTAAGCAATTTGCGTTGTCATTGCTGTTTTCATGGTGGAGGCTATTCGGCTGCTGCGCCGAGCGGGAAGAGGCGCTTTTCGTGCTGGCAGACGAACTGCAGCGTGCGCAGTAGCGGAAATTGCTCCGGAATGGCCTCGCGCTCGATGCGCTTGTCCTTCAGTCCGGTGAGTACCTCCTGCAGGAACTCCGGCATCATCATGATGCGGCCGCCGCCAATCTTCTTGCGCTCAGTGGTGCCGCTGCCCAAGCCGAAAAGCGCGATCTGCTCGATGTCCATGGGGACGTCCACGCCCTTGAACATCTGCGGGATGTACTTGCGCCCGGCGGCGAACTTCTTCGTGTACCGTTCTTCGCGCTTGTCCCACGTGTTCGAGTCCATCGAAGGTTCGACGTGGACAAGGTGCTTTGTTTCCGGATGGATAGCCACGACGTCCAGCTCGCACGTCCAGCCGCCGCCCGGGCGCTTTCCGACGTGGACGTTGCGACGCACGAAGTAGCCGCGAAACTCGAACCATTCGGCGACCAGGCTTTCGAGGTGATTCAGACCCATTGCGGTTACTCCGTGACAGCCGGTTTTGCCGTCTCGGGCGCAACCGGTTCAAACATCATGGCGCCGACGGCGCCGGACTGGCCATTGCTTTGCAGTAGCGGCCGCAGGCTCACAACGGGCTTCCGCTCGCCTTTGCGCAAGACGTGCACCATGGCGACGTGGCCGACAAGGGCTTCCGTGCGTACGCTGAACTCGTACGGGTCGGCTAATGTGGCGTTCTTGCCCTCGAAATCGACGTCCGCATAGGGCGGCTGCGGCTTAAAGACGATGCCCACCTGCAGTTGTGCCCATTCCTGCGCGAACTTACCGGATGGAACAGGGATGTCCGACACGGACAGGGTGGACTCGCTGAAGTTTTGCACCGTGGTCGTCACGGCAAGAACGCCGGTGCGCCCGATCTCGCGGCGCTCGATCGTGACACGGCGGTTCGCGGCGTTGGCAGCAAGGTAATGTCCTTGCCCGACGGCGCGCTGCGACAGCGGTATCAGCAGGCCCTTGGCGCGCTCGCCCTGGCCGCTTTTGAACGTGCATTGAAAGGCGAGCATGCCGCGCGCCTCGTCGACCGTGCGCTGGCAGTTCGTGACGGCGCTGGGGGAGAAGGTCACCATCATCTCGTCACCGAGCGACTGCTTCTCGTATTGGAAGGTCGCGCGGCGGGCGGCGAGTGCGTCGCTTTTCTCGCCCGGAGCTGGCGCGTCGACCTTGGCTGCCTTCAGGGCTTTGAACAAGTCGGCGGCGTTCGCGCGCGGGGGAAGCGCTGCTTCGCTGGCGCAGGCAATCCCGGCAAAGGCAGTCAGGCAACAGGCGATGGCGGCTACGCGGAAGGGTGAGGTCATGTCGGTAGCAGTCTAACGTGCGTAGCGGGCAGGGGAAACCGCCCTCCACGACGTGATCCCGGACTGGTTCTTGATGCCGGTGATGCTGCTGCGCTGCATGTCCGGCCACCACTTGAACCAGATCCCGCCGCTCTGGTAGTGCTCACCCAGATTGGTCAGGACAATGAGGTTCTCGGGCGGCAGGTCCGTGCAGGGCGCGGATGCATGGGAGGCGTCAACCGGCTCGAAGGAAACCTCATCGCCGCCGGCGAACGAGCACACTGGATCTTTGTATCCGTGGCCGTGCTCGCCCAGTAGGATGCTCCAGTTGCTGTGACGGCGGGCGGTCCCGGCGTCGATTTTGGACCATAGAGAGCCCTGCGCCTTGAATCGGTCGCCGGGAGCCAGTTCCTCAAAGCGCATACGTATGTCCTTGTTTATCTGATTGGCGTCTCCACGACACGGCCGTCGCGGTAGAGGCAACTCATGTGGCGGTAATGGATCCGGCCTTCGCCCAGCGTTCCGGCAATGAAGCACTCCGGTTCAAGCTTCTTGACTGCGACGTGATGGACCGCAGGCCGTCCGATCCGGACAGGGTCGGGCGCAAGCAGGCGCATCAACGCCACGGCGGCGATCGCAACGACCACGGCGGAGACCGCGAAGTACCGGCTGTTCAGCAGGAAGGCCATTTTTCCATGATTACGTGTTTCCAACATGCAAGCATAACGTCTGGCTTACCTACTGAGAAGGTCTTGCGGCGACGCGGCGGCAAGGATCTGCTCTACCGTCAGTGGTTTCCATTCGTGGTTATCGAAATAGTCCTTGCCGTCCTGGGCCAGGGATACGCTGATCGCGCCCCGCGTGCCTACGAAAATGCCGCGCACACCCGGCGTATCAACGACGTCCTTGGCCAATGGATACGACCCGTAATGCTGTCCACAACCGAAGGAATGGAGCTTTTCCTGCACCAGCCGAGACTGTTCCTGCGTTTCCACCCAGACGCGGAACGGCGCCGAAAACAGGATCGGCTGGAACTTCGAATCCGACTCGAGCAGGTTACAAAGGCTGCGCAGGGTCGCCGCTACACGTACTCGTTCGCTACGAGGCATCCCTTTGAACGCCGCAATCGCACGCGTTTCGTCGTCCTGATTCAAAGCCTCGAAGGCGTTGAGAATGGCTTGCATGACGGTGTCCTTTCCAGTGATGCCTACAGCCTACCGCTCGAAAATGTGAAGTCAAAAAATGCGCGGGATTACGCCTGGCAGTCAGCAAGGAGAAACTCTGCTGCTGCCTCTGGCCCGTTCACGCGGTTAATTCGGCGATACGTGGCAATCCGCCTGAAAGTGCTGCGCATGAGGGGAGGTTGCGGGGGTACGCCGTTGCTCTTGCAGACCCGTCGCTCAAACCGGAAGCGTGCGTTGAACATCTTGTGCACGTAGCGGCGCAACCTACGCAGGGATTGCTTTTCCTCCGGGGTGAGCGGGCCGCTTTTAGCACTCAGGCGTGACATCGCACGGTTTGCCGCACGCGCACGGCGATCGGAGCCGTTGACCTTGCTTCTCAGCGATTTGGTGGAAGCTGGCATGAAAATTCAGTGAAACGACTGCGCCAGCACGCCGCGTTCGCGCATCAGTTCCGCAAGGGCTTCGTGCGCGCTATCGGTCTGCTTGTCCAGATCCGTGCTCGCCTGCAGTGCAGCGCGCGCCACGCGCTCATGGTCGCCGGCAGTCATTGAGTCGTATACGGATGCGGCGAGACCATCGAGCGTGCGGACCTCGGCGCACTGGACGTCGGCGATGTTACGCGCCAGTACAGCAGCAACGTCGGTTTGGGAGACAGCAAAGGCGGTAATCGATGTCATGAATTCTCCTGTGGTTGTTGAGTGACCAGATCACAATACCAACTCACGTCCTGGGATCAAATTTCCGAAGCAACCGCGAAATGACCCCGTTTTCGTGAAGCGGCGGGTGTTATCGATCCACGGGAAGAATCACCGGTATCGCCGTATCCACCGGGGGGCGCGGCCAGCCGTCGGTGAAGGCCTCCAACTCAGAAAAATCAGCGTAATGGCGTGACGAATAGGGCTTGAGGATGCGAACCGGCCGCACCTCCGCCTCGACCCCGGCAGTGCAACGCTGCAGGACCCGGATCGCCTGGTCAGGAGAAGAAAACAGCGCGTCCTTGCGGAAGCGGTTCTCGATTTGCACCCACGGATACCCGAGATGCTGTCGGTACTTGATGTAGGCGCCGAAGCCGATGATGTCGGTCGCCAATTGGAACCCGTGCCCGCTAAGCAGGGGTTGTCGGTAGACGAAATGGTGGTGGAGCTGCATGAACCCTCCTGTTTCTGGTGCGTTCGACTATACGGACGCATGAGGGCATTGCAATTTTTCGTTCAGGAGGCAGTGACACGGGCAATGCATTCCCGGACCGCGCGCATGCATTGCTCGTCGTCCAAGTCCCGGTTTTTCAGGTGACACACCACTTCATCGAGAAAGGCGGCAGCAGCCGGCGAAGCAGCGCAAGGCGCATGGCGCACGGAGGGCGTGTCCTGGACGAGCTGCGGCGCGGTGTGAAAGTGCAAAAGATGCATCATCTTCGGTATTCCATGCAATGGGGATGTCATCCCTTGAAGATCGGCGAGAAGTGCAATACCTGAAGACCCGGCGCAGGCCTTTCCCGATTGTCTTGACCCGAGTCAACCGGCGCCGGTGGGTTTGCGCCCTGACGCTTAAGAGCAGTGGCGCAGGATGAACATGACGACAAGAGCGACGGTGATGAGGGGCCAGTTCGGCATGATGATTCTCCTATACAGGGTGGATGGTTACGCCAGTCCGCATGGCTGACTCTCCCGTATAGGTACGAATGTGAATTTTCAGAAAAAAACTTTGCGGGACGATGCCAGCGCCGGAATTGGAATGCAGGCCGCCGGCGCGGTAATGTGGTGTCAAGACCAAGAAAGGCATCGACCATGGCAAAGAAAACCACCACTAGCGAGCAATTCCCCGATTGCGGCACGGCCACAGCGCACGCCCGGCATAGGGCGCGTTATTCGCACCGCGACTGGATCGCCTACCCGCTGCGCAATGGCGCAGGATGGGTAGCCGCCGCCAAGTCTGCCGCGGCCGTCAAGAAAGCGATGCTGGAGGCTGGTACCAACGGGCGCTGGTACATGTTCATGGCCAGCAATGCGTGGCCGCTGAAGATGTCGTGGCGCCTGGGTCTCATTCAATTGAACAACGCATCTGTGGGAGTCGCATAAATCATGCAAAACATCGGTGTGCTCACCGACGCCGATCTCGAAGCCGCAAGCGCGGTGGATGACGTGGATCAGGCACTTTACGGGCTGCAGGAAAAGGCAGGCATTACCGACGGCGGCGTTGCCGGGATGGTGTTCGCAGGCGACTACGAGGCCCGCTGGGCAACTGCGCAACGTAGCGAACGCATGGCGATGCTGCGCGAGTGGGTGCGCGTCGAGCAGTCGTATGAACGCTTGTACGCGGAGAACCGCGACAACAACAAACCGGACGAGCAGGGCTGATCGATGGGAAAGCAAAAAGTCTCGTATAGCTGTACCGAGTGCGGCGGCGTGTCCAGCAAATGGGCCGGGCAGTGCCCGTCCTGCGGGCAATGGAATACTCTCGTCGAATGCACGGTCGATACCGGCACCAATCGGTTCTCGGCGCAGTATCAGGGCATCGCTCAGACTGCGCCGGTCCTGAGCCTGTCGGACATCGAAGCGGCCGACGTGCCGCGCTTTGGCACCGGGATGGAGGAATTCGACCGAGTGTTGGGCGGCGGCCTCGTCGCCGGCGGCGTGGTCCTGATCGGCGGCGATCCCGGAGTGGGCAAGTCCACCTTGCTGCTGCAGGCGCTGGCGAACATGTCGCGGGAGAAAAAGACGCTGTACGTCAGCGGCGAAGAGTCCGGCGCGCAGATCGCGCTGCGGGCGAAGCGGCTCGCTATCGATGCCGGGGACCTGAAGCTGCAGGCGGAGATCCAGCTGGAAAAAATCCTCAATACGCTGGCGGAGCACAAACCCGAAGTCGCCGTCATCGACTCGATCCAGACCGTGTATTCCGACGCGTTGACCTCTGCGCCCGGTTCTGTGGCACAGGTGCGCGAATGCGCTGCGCAGTTGACGCGCGTGGCCAAGCAGTCGGGTACCACCATCATCCTGGTGGGCCATGTGACGAAAGAGGGCGCGCTGGCCGGGCCGCGCGTGCTCGAGCATATCGTCGACACCGTGCTGTATTTCGAGGGAGATACCCATTCGAGCTTTCGTCTCGTGCGTGCGTTTAAGAACAGATTCGGTGCAGTCAACGAGCTAGGATGCTTCTATATGGGGGAGAAAGGGCTGAAGGGCGTCTCCAACCCATCGGCGCTCTTCCTGTCTCAGCATGACAACCAGGTGCCCGGTTCCTGCGTCATGGTCACACAGGAAGGGACCCGCCCCTTGCTCGTGGAGATCCAGGCGCTGGTAGATACGTCCCATGTCCCTAACGCGCGGCGCTTGTCGGTCGGGCTGGAGCAGAACCGGCTGGCAATGCTGCTGGCGGTGTTACACCGGCACGCGGCGGTGGCCGCGTTCGACCAGGACGTGTTCATCAACGCGGTAGGCGGCGTGAAAATCACAGAACCGGCTGCGGACCTTGCGGTGCTACTGGCGATTCACTCGTCGATGCGCAACAAGCCTTTGCCGCGTGGGATGGTGGTATTCGGGGAAGTCGGACTGGCCGGGGAAATTCGCCCGACACCGCGCGGGCAGGAGCGCCTGCGTGAAGCGGCGAAGCTCGGCTTCTCGATTGCGGTGATCTCCAAGGCAAACGCGCCCAAGCAGAAGATCGAGGGGTTGACGGTGATCGGGGTGGACCGGATCGACGAAGCCCTCAACCGCGTGCGGGACCACCAATAGCATGTCG
Organism: Noviherbaspirillum sp. FW303-A3; assembly: GCF_058788695.1. Taxonomy (NCBI): domain Bacteria; kingdom Pseudomonadati; phylum Pseudomonadota; class Betaproteobacteria; order Burkholderiales; family Oxalobacteraceae; genus Noviherbaspirillum; species Noviherbaspirillum sp. FW303-A3. The sequence goes on along the minus strand of NZ_JBYTAZ010000002.1, from coordinate 74,109 downwards.
GCGTAAATGGACTTCAGGACTCCCGGCCGGTAGCCTGTGCATATTCATTCAAGGAGCGTAGCAATGCCTGATTATTTCGAGACGAACGGCCCGTATGCGGGCGACAAGCTGCTGCTGCAGCGTCTGGGACTTCCCGCGTGGACATCCACGAAGACATTCGAGGAAGTCTTTATCGGCGAAGTGCGCCCCTACCTGGTTGACGATGCGAGCAATCCGACGTCGATTAAGATCTACGTGAAGTGCTCGCCAGCGCAGTCCTACCGCTTCGAGATCGTCCGCGTGATCAACTCGACGGAAGACCCTGGCGCGGAAACGCTTGAAATGCGTACCGGTAGCGGCAGCCTGTCCGATTTCTGGCCAATGGCCTTGGCATTGGCATCGAATATGGTCAGCGTCACCGCGCCCAAGCGTGTCACCAACGACTAATCGGTGGTAACGATGACTGCCATCGCCCCGGCCACCTGCAACGGCTGCCGCCACAATTGGTACTCTGCGCCGGGTGGGCAACAGGGCTATCCAGGGTGTGAGCCAATCCTGCTGCAACCCCATTCCCGTTGCCTCGCACTCGACGCCTACATCCCGATGGTCGTGGAAAAGCAGAAGGGCTGTGACGGCACCACGTCAACCAAATGGATCAAGAGCGAGATGCCGCCCGCCTGCCCGATGTTGCCCCGTGCCCCGCAGGCGCCAAGGGATGCCTTGGCAGCGGTTTAGCGGTATCCTTGCGCAGGCGCAAATGATCAAACGGTGAATGACAAGGATTGCACGATGGGGAAAACGGTTTTTGGGCGACTGTGTATGACTGTAGCTGGCGCTCTTCTCGCCGGCTGTGCGGCGATCGGGCCGGTGGACTCGCCCGAATTTTCGGACCTCGCCGCTCGCGCGGTACCTGCTGAGAATGGCGTCGCCCGCATGACGGGCAGTGGCGTGTGGTATCCGAACGCGAAGGGTTTTACTGACCTTCGGAATGTGTTTCTTCAAAAGCCGGTCGACGGCATCCCGGGCGCACTCATCCTGACAGATAACGCAGTTCTTTTCGCGCAGTGGGAAGAAAAGAAAAGCGCGTTCGAGGTGATCAAGCGAATCCTCGTCAGCGATCTCGCATCGGCGGAAATTGATGAATACGGCGCAGGCCGGCGCCTGGTCCTCCGCAATAAGGACTTTTCCTACCAGTCGTTCACGTTCACCCGTGCGTCCGGCAATCTGGGCGACAGCGAGAAAACAGAGCGCGCCGTGCAATTCTTGAACGGCAAGCTTGCGTCTTCCCCGAAGGACAGCCGATGAATCGAAAGGGTGCTACCCGAGCGGATGGAAACGTGGCGAAGGTGCCGTCGGGTGCACAAACGTTCCTGGTTACTCATCAGGCGGCGTTCTATGACGACGCAGCGCGGGAACCGTTACGCGCCGCCCTCGCTGACGCATCCGTCGATCTGGGAGGGGATCGGCATCGGTTTTCGGATGGCAGCTTCCTGACGATTGATCCTTATACCTGCGCCGTGACCGCATCGGAAGCAGCGACCGACTGCAAGTGTTAAAGACGTAATGGTTGCTCTTGGGCTACCGGGATGAAGAAAAACGCCAATAATTTGGATGATTTTTTGTTCTGCCGGTATACAGCGTTATTAACCCCCAACAGGAGCACACCATGAAACAGCCACAACGCACGGCCGGCGTGAAAAATCTCATTTGCGACGTGATCGTGACACTGCCATCTCCCCGCCCGGTGAACGTGACGGAACTCGTGTTCGCACACATAGCCAGCAATCCTGCATGGAAACAGCGTTACGATGCCGAAGTGGCCTCCCTCGGCCTGGAGGTGGTGCATCAATGGGGCGGACGGCACCTGGCGCGCGTGCTCGGGCGACGGAGCGGACGGGTGGTCACGGCGCCGAATCATTCCTTGATCCAATCCTACACGGAGCTGCTGGAGTAGCTGCTGTCGCATATTCCGTGACGTCACGGTAATTGCTGGTCAGTGCCTGCCCCGGGAAAGTGTTATCTTCCTAGCACGCTAAATTCTCGGGGCGATACCGATGGAACGGTTGGAACATTTACTTTCCAGTGTGCGGCGTGCTCAGTCCGGCGGGCGAGGCACGCTTTCAACGGGCGAGGCGCTGGCCGCGGCCTTGGTATTGAACCGGCACGACTGGCTTTCGGAGATGGGTTACACCATTGCCCAGGCGATCGACCGCATCGACGACGACTGGGTGCCCCTGATTCCGAATGCAGCAAGGATGATCGACCAGGCTGATGCGGTCGTCGCAGAGGCCAAAGCCAGTGCACGGGAGGAAGTAGTATTGGCTGGGGTGGGCAAAGCCGGTGAAGAGATCGACCTGGTGGCCAAGCTTGTCACATACGGCCACGCGCCCGGATACCGCGACACCTCCTTCACGTTCGACGTGAACCGGCCGGGTTCCTCGGCGACATACCGCTTCTGTCTGCGCATCCGTGCAGAGGATGGCGAATCGGTGGTCCGGCACATCCTAGCGACGCACCGCTCCGCTTGGGAAGGCGGCAAGCCGCTGGACCACCAGGTTGGCGAAGCGCGGCCGCGGTGGATTGACCGGCTGTGACCGGCGGGCACCTAAATGGAAACGCCCCAGCCGTGATCCGGGTCCTGTACAGTAACAGCGGAACTTGATCTGCTCGATAGGAAGGAAATTGAATGAGCGTTGGCGATTTTCCCTTCGTTGCCCTGTGGGCCGTATTGATAGCGCTTGTCCCGGGAGCTTCTGCTGCCCCAAAGGCAACGGATATCGTAGGGCTGTCGCCGGGGATGAGTCCACAGGAGGTCGTCAGCGTCCTACGGAGCCATCAGCCATTGATGAAGATCGCTGTTGAACGAAGCACTTCCGATAATCCAGGTGCAATTACAACTATTCACGCTACTCTCCCTGCTGATCCACCTTACGCTCCCATGATGCACGAGGTGATTACCGTATATTTTGGGGTGATGACGCAAAAGGCTCTGCACATCAGCCGGATAGTGTTTTTGCATGCTAAGGAACAGCGGGTGCAACGTAAAACCGCTTTAGAGCATTTGATGAATAAGTACGGGCCGTCGACGAGTGTGGTTGACTGGGGCGGAAGCAGTCGACGCATGTGGATATTTGACGCAAAGGGTCAGCTGTTATCAGCGGCGGGTAGTTGTCACCCACCGCCCAGTCTAAACCCTCCCTCCATGGGAAACCCTGCCTGTGGTATCGGTCTGGACGCCGTCGTTGGCGAGATAGATGACGAGTTGGCCAAACACATCTCCGTAAAGGTTCATGACCACCGGCTCATCGCTGAGGAGACGTCACGGCAGAAAGCGAAATATGACCGGGAGCGGGACACCGCAATCAAGGAGTCCCCCAAACGCATGCCTAGACTGTAAGGGGCGACGGTCATAATCCCCACGTCCCAGTTAGGGCGGTCGGTTTCAGTGCCTGGCCAGCCGGTTACTGGTACTTGCCCGGCGTCCATCCTTGTACAGGGCGTCCGCGATCGGCGGCGTCCTGGCAGAACCGGTCGTACATCGCCCGTCCTTCCGGGCGCAGCAACAGCCGCCGCTGGTCGCTCCGGCCGTCTTCCCACGCCATCACCCATCCCTGCTTCACGCATTCTTCAATGTCCCACCGCAGTGGGGCAGGGCAGGTGACCTTTTGCGTAGGGTCGTCATCCTGTAGTCGGGCGAGTCGGTGAAGAACGGCAAACCACGCATGCAAGCGAGTCTGGGTATCAGCATCGTCGATGGACGCCGGCGAGATGAACCAGGGGACGACACCGACGCGTGCATGCAGCTTGACCGCTTCGGCGCCCAGCTCCGGCTGGGCAGCCACCAACGGATCCAATGCGGCGGCTGCAACAGGTACGTCTTCAATCGCCTCAGCGTCGTCCGCCGTGAACGGAAGGTGATCGAAGGAAGATGCGGTGATGGTGTAACCACAGTCGGCTAGGCGTGCCTGAAAGCGTGCATCATCCAGCGCCGCGACCGCACCGGATTCAGCCAGGTCGCCCATGGCAGTGAGGAAGGCGGCATGCGTGTTGAAGCCCAGCGCCGCTGCGATGGCCTCGCTTAAGTGGGCAGAGCGGATGTCGGGGTAATGGCGCCTCAGGTACTTCTTGAAGAAATTGAGCGCGGCAGGGGTAATGCAAAGAGCAGCCATGATGGTCTCCGGATCACTTGGTCGAGTCTGCCGATTACGCATCGACCAACAGGTCGAAGAACACATGGATGGATTGCTGATGCTGCAAGACTGATTTAACCGCGGCAGCAGGTTGGGCTCAGAAGCCGAGGGAAAGTGTAGCAGACCGGCTGCTGCAGTGGATCAGGCGGGTTGGCGAAATCCCGGGCGCGGCGCGGCTCCAGCGGTGCCGGCATCGCGTCGGAAGCGGCATGACGGGTAGCGCGAACAGCCGTAAAAGGGGCCGTACTGGCTCACCCGGCGTACCAGGACGCCACTGCCGCACTTCGGACACGGTTCCACCTCGACCGCATTGCCCTCGTCGTCAACGGTCGACACCGAGATCATTTCACGCAGGCTTTCGTCGCCTATCAGCTCGCTGACAAAAGGGGAGGGACTGGCCTGGCGCGCAAGGAGGATGACCTTGTGGCGCGCGCGTGTCAGCGCCACGTACATCAGGCGGCGCTCTTCGGCATAAGGCGGCGTTGTCTCCGGATGCGGCATGACAAGCGCAATGAGCGGGTCGTCGGTAATGGTGGACGGGAACGAATATGCACTTCCGGCGATCAGCCCCATCAGAATCACGAAATCCGCTTCCGCGCCCTTGGCCCGGTGGATCGTTCGCTGGTCAATGACGAGCGCGCGCTCGATGTCGCGCGGCACGGTTGGCAGGTGGTTGAACGCATGGTTATACCGATTCAGCACAAGGACAGTAGGCCGCGGCTTGCCACGGGTCAGCTCGGCGATCTCGGCAAGGGCCGCCAGGTACAGCGGGCCGACACTGTCCTTGGACTGGTACAAGCGCACGTCGACCACGCTTGACTTGTCCTGGCTGACTGCGCGCACGGTCTTTCCTGGCTCGCCGCCCTTGCCGGAGATGAAGTGGGAGGACACGTCCGCGATGCCCTGATTGCAGCGGTATGTCTGCGACAGGTACATCTTGCGCGTGGCTCCGAAGGTGGCGCCGAAATGCTTGAACAGCGACAGATCCGAGCCGGCGAAGCGGTAGATCGACTGCCAGTCGTCGCCGACCGCGAACAGCTTGCAGGTCGGAGCCTGCGCCAGCAGTGCCTTGACCAGCTTGGCGCGCGACTGCGAGATGTCCTGGAACTCGTCGATCAGGATGAGCTTGTAGGGATGCTTGTAGGATCCCTCGGCGACCAGCTTGCATGCCTGCAGGATCAGATCCTCGAAATCGACCTCGTCGCGCGCGGCCAACTCCCGGTTGTAGGCGTCTACCAGCGGTACCGCGAGGGCGGCGAACATTTTTTCACGGTGACCATGACTCTTGGCCCGTTCCTTAATTTGCGCCTCGGTCGCCTCGTTGGACTTGGCATGCTTGATGAAGGTGGTGAGCACCGATCGGACGAACTCCCGGTATTCGCCCTTCTGCCGGTCGTTGAGCAGTTGCAGGACATCGGCGGCGCTACGCGGCTTGCGGGCCTGCCCCCGCGCGGCGAACTCGCGTTCGAGCGAGGGGAACAGCGTGCCGGAAACGAACGCATCGAAGGTGGTCTCGATCACCTTGGTACCCATGCGCGCATGCTCCTCGCGTTTCCACTCCATCGACGCCCGGTACTTGTCGCCGAAGGCCGCCGGAGGCTTGCCATGCTTATCCAGCGCGTAGTGCTCGATGTAGCAGTCGATCTCCGGCAGGTAGAAATCCGGGCGGTACTGGCGGTGTTCTTGTGTCGCCGTGCGGTATTTGTACGGCTTTTCGTAGGCGTACGGCACGCCTTGCAGGAACAGCCAGTTAGCGATCGCCAGTTCGCCCTGTGACTTGACCATCTCACCTTGCAGGGTCTGGTAGCCGCGCTGCCCATCTCGGAAAGTGGCCGTCTGCGCCACGTAGGTATTCCAGTCCTCCAGCGTGCGGAAGGTGGCAGGGTGCTGGGCCGGTTTGATGTAGAGTGCCCGAAACATCACCCATTCGCGCATGAAGGCGGCGTCGCGCTCGAGCAGGCGCTCGATCATGGTCTCGAAGAACGCCGCGTCCGGTTCCTGATTGTTCTTGCCGATGTCCGAGATCGAGGGTTTCTCGCCGCTGGCGCGCGCAATGATGTCCTGCCCGAGTGCATGGAAGGTGCGTACCGTGATCTTGCTGGTATCGGCCAGCGTGCCGAGCTTGTCGTCGATGCGCGCGCGAACCTGCTCGGCCACGGAGCGGTTGAAGGCCACCACAAGGATATCCTCCGGCTGCACGTAGCGCCGCGTCAGCACATACCCGACCTTGGCGATGACGACGGACGTCTTGCCCGAGCCGGCCGCCGCGATGACCTGGTTGCGGTCTTCCATGGCCACGCAGGCGAGGCGCTGTTCCTGCGACAGCGGCTTGCTCTCGACGGTGTCGAAATAGTCCTTGTGCGCGGCGATCTCGGCCTCGACGAATTCGGTGTTGCGTTTGTCGATACGGGCCTGCATGTCGGTCAGCAGGCGATACACCTCCGCGAACTTCCCGGTGGCGCCAACCGAGGTCGACCGGTCGAAAAGAGGATGGGTGAAGAACTCCCGCACTTGCGCCAGGCCCGGCCTGCCGGCGAGCCATTGATCGACGTTGTAGCGGGCGAGGTAGCCGTCGTGTCCCAGCAGCGCGTCGAAGTCGGAGACCGCATTGCCGGTGTTCTTGGACGCGGCTTCGGCCGCCGCGACGACTGCCTTGGATACAGCTTCGCGCAGCGCACGGTTGATGCGGTCAGCGTCGTCCTGGGTGGCCTCGATTTTATGCTTGTGGCCGTTGCGGAATGTGATGGTCAGGGGCAGCCAGACATGGCCATGGTCCAGCGTGACGGCGACGATATCGAGGTAGGGGACGGGTGCCCCGTGGTCGATCGACAGGCCTTCAGGCTTGAGGTTGAGCGACCACCGACCTGTGTCGGTAAGAAGCCGGCCGAAAAAACCCGCGCTGAAGTACATGGTGACGTCACTGGTGGAAATGGCATCACTGTAACAACTTTTGGGGAGCGGCAAGAAAATTTGCACCTGATGGAGCAAAAACAGCCCCTGAACAGGGTTCTACATCGCCATCAACTACATCAGGAAGAAATCATGAGCCATATTTCCTTTCAGCCGTGGGTCGGCGGGCACTATAACGGCCCGAACCGTTTCGGCGCCAAGGTGCTCGTCCTGGGCGAATCCCATCACGGGCGTGCTGCCGAGATGCATCAGGAATTCACGAAAGAGACGGTTGAGGAGCTGGGGCAGCAGAAGCGCCATCCGTTCTTCACGACGATGGCCAAGTTCCTGAGCGGCATGGACGCCAGCCGCTGGATTTCGGACAGCGACCGTGCCGAGGTATGGGACCACGTCGCTTTCTACAATTTCGTCCAGGAGACCGTCGGGGATTTCAGGGATAGTAGGCCAACGCAGCAAATGTGGGCACGCGGCGGGCAGGCGCTGCCGGAGCTGCTGGCGCGGCTGCGCCCGGACATCATGGTCGTGACCGGCTTTGAGCTCGCCAGCCATCTTCCGCCGTTACCGGCGGAGTTGGAAGTGGTGCAGATCAGGCACCCGGCTTCAGGCTTTTCGTATGCACGCTGGAACCCGTGCCTGCAGGCCGCCGTTGAACGGGTGACCCGGCAGTAGTAGCGGGACGCCGGCGGTCAGGATTTCGAGGGCGGGGCGTTACCCCGGTTGCCGCCGGATTTGTTGCCCGTCGTGCTCGGCCAGCCGCCCGGCGGGCCGTACCCGCGGCCGGTGCTTCCACCTTTACCTGTACCGCCAGCGGTCCTGCCGCCAGTGGTGGTGCCGCCACTCTTTCCGCCACCGCTTTTTCCTGCAGACATGATTCGTCCTTCAGCTATTGAAGATGTAAGCCTAGAGTGTAGGACAGCGAAGGGCGAGCGCAAGGGACGCCGGGGAGGTGCCGCGGTTTTACCCGCGGCAATAGGGAGTGGAAGGTGTTCCGTCAGTTTTGCAGGGTGAACAGGCGGGGGCAGGCATTTGCCGCTACGCCTGTGTCTCGGCACAACTGCAGTCGGTTCATCGTCGCTTCGACCAGATCCTCGCGGCGCACCTGGAGCGCGGGCAACGTGGTCAACGCCTGCCGGTTCGATGCACGAATAATGCGCGGCTCTTCGGCCAGCCAGCTCGAGATGCATTTATCGACGGCGCGGCGCACGCGGCTCGATTCGGACATGCTCGGCCCGTAGTTGTTCAGTGCCCCGGACGTCGCACAGTCGAGCTGGGTGCCGAAGACGTCGTGGCTCTTCGGCGCGGCGAAAGCATTGAGGGAGACAAGCAGGACTGCAGCGAGGGCGAAACGTTTCATGGTTCTCCTTAGTAGTAAATGCGGTGGGCGTTCGGTGCGCCAGGACACGCTGAACATAACCGGCGGCCATTAGACGACGGACGCTGGGTGCGGGGTATCCCATGATGTAGGGAGCCCGCGCTCTTTTGTTCAAATCCCTTGATGGCGGTCAGGACAGCACCTCATTGCCCACCATGTCACGCGGTTGCGATCCATGAGCCCATCGTAGAGGGCAGGGCAGACGGAATCCAATTACGGGTAGCGCAGCGCGATGCCGCGGGTAGCCATGGGCTGTGCGAATGTCTTGCGCGTTGATTCGGCAGGTACGAGGCGGCAAAATGGCTGCCATTGTTTGCCACGACCTCCTCACATGACCGAAACCACCGCCGCGCTTTGTGCCAAGCCCCTCATCGGCGTGCTGATGTGGATTGGATCTCTATGTGCGAGTAACCAGTTGCTGGGTGACGCGACGGTCAGTCTCTCCCTGCCGGGAGAGGTGCTGGCGAGAGAGGTGCTGGTGCCGATGAACGAGCGGTACCGGCTCACGGCGTCATTCCGTTACGCCGACCGAGCAGCGTATGACGCGCCTAGCGCCGCCGGCGGCGTTGCGCACGCTTCACACCCAGCGTGCAAGAGTGCGCAGCAGTACGATGCGCTGGGCGAGGTGGAGCGCGCGGCACTCGGCGCGCAGATCGCACTTCGGGTGACCATTGCTGAGCCAAGCGGGAAAGTTGTCTCTCGTACGACCTTTGCGTCACGGTGCGTGCAGAGCTGGGGGCATCTCACCAAGTCGCGGGAATTCGGCTGGATCGACCTGAAGAAAGGGCGTTACGTGGTGAGCGTGGAGAACCTGGTGGGCGTTCCGGCTTCCGGAGAAACGGTGACTCTGTCGTTGACCGGAGCCGGAGCGGGGTATCCGTAATGAAGCCGACTTGGCCGTCGGGTCACCCAGCGGCGCTGTGCAATTCCGGGAAGAGGAACTCGATCAAGGGGTCAAGATCCCGGTTCTGAATATAGCCCGGATTCTTTCGGTTTGCTTTGTAGTCGGCGATATTCCGGTAGCACCTTGAACCCACTTGAAGAGCACGAAGTTCGGCTTCTCGCGCATATGCTCGTATCGCGAAGGCGATATAGCGATAGTAGTGGCGATAACTGTTGAAGATGAGGTTTTCCACTCCTTGCAGGTCGGCAACATCTAAACCAATGACGCAACCCTCGCGAAGCGAGTAGAGAGCACTGAACAACATTCGATAATTCCGGGGAAGCGGAATGGAGGGCTCCACCTTTAGGCCTGGGCACGCCTCAAAGAGAGCCTGGACGTAGTGGTCCCATACCTCTTCCTGATAACGCCTTGCAGCCTGGTCTAAGCCGGCTCGGATCCAGAAGTTCCCAAACTCGTTAGCGGTGTTGTCGTATGGAGAGCCCATGCCATACAGCCTCTGAATTGTATTGTTGAACGGTTCTGACGCCGTGCCACGATTTGCACGCTGCCGTTCTAACGTCCGCGAGATGGGAATGGCGTCCTTTTGGGCCTTTTGTTGAAGAAGGCGTCTTTCACGCTCAGTCCGCTCAAACCGAACTGCTTCAGACTCTGCTGTGTCGAGTGAGTTTTTGGACTGCCACTGGGCGGAGGCTTCGGAGAGAGTGGGTGTTGCACTCGCGTGTTGCGCATGCTCCCGCGCCTTGACTGCAAGCTGGGATTTCAGATCGACGAGTGCCTTGTCGTAGTCGAAGAAAAACAACCGCTGCCGCTCGTAATCGGCTCGCAGCTGGGAGAGGGTGACCTCCTGTTCTCGCCACTCGTTCATGATGATCCGTTCACGGAGCACAGGCTCTTCCCATCGGCACATCAAGTGGAACTCCCCCGTCTGCACTGAATGCTCGACGGTTTCGGCAGTCACGTAGAACAGGTTCGAGTTATTGTTGTAGAAGACATCGCGCTCCGTGAAGCGCATTTCCCCTTCCTTGACGAGCTCGGCATCAAAGATCCAGAGCAGCAATCCCCCGTTGCGCTGATAGAAGTCGCGCCGTCCTGCAATCACGGTAAGAAACGTGGTTGAAAGCTGAATTTCAAGGGCGAGCAGGCGCTCTTTCCATGCCGCTTGCACGTCTGGCCGGCGCCACTCGCGCCAGTCGCCGTCCCGCGACCGCACCATCGCCTCCAGTTGCACCGACTCCGCCGGGATCGTCCTGTCCGCCAGCAGGGAGGTCTGCAGCATGGTTTTGATCGCGCGATGGCGGGCGGACTCCTTGGCGCCATCGTATTTCATGGCGTTGATCTGTTCCGGACTCAGGTTGTGGTCGTACCGGTATGGGCACTGCGCCTGTGGATCGTTGGGATGGCGGAAGTAGAAGGTGCGGTCCGCAAAGGCGCGCACCGACAACGGGGACAGGCAGAGCGGGCAATGGTACCGCGTCGTTCCCCCGCGCAGCCGCGCTGTCTCGTCGTCCATCCGCTGTTTATGTTGGACAGCGCTTCCCTGTGAAAAGATCACGCCGACCGGATAGATGCGCCCTGACTCGAGGTCGATCACTTCCGGCACGGTTGGGCGATTTGGGCTGATGTTAGACACGGTGCAAACGACTCGCAAGAGCATGCGGCCCGCATAGGATAGACCAAAGTTCGGGCCGCATGTGGTCGCGTTACCCCGCTTCGGCCGGGAACAGCAACGATCCGCGCTTGGGCGAATACTGCGCGCCGGCGTCGCGGGCGAACAGCAGGTCTTCCCGAGGCATGCCCTTGGACGCCAGCTCGTCGATCAGTTCATCGGTCAACGGAACGGTGTCACGGTTCAGGAACACCTCGTCCAGACGCCGGGAGAACGATTCCACTTGCCACATCGCCTCGCGCAGCGTGTCGATATCGTACCCATGGATCGCCCGGCGGCCCACCACCTCATCCTGGATGTCTGCGACAAAGGCGTCACCCGCAAGGGAAAAGCTGCCGTTCCAACGCACTTCGAGACTGTCGCCGTGGTCCTGAAGGTGGGGGCCGCACGGTGTGTTTTGCCAGCATAGCGGCATGGCCAAGCCTTCGTTGGGCTCCAGTAGCCACGCATCGCCGCGGCCGTCCGAAAACAGGATCAGTGGACGATTGATGATTTCCGGACCGGTGATGACAAGCTTTCCGCGGCGTTGCAGCGTTGCGTCGATCATAGCCTGGCACTCGCGGGCGAGGGATGGGCGGTCGGTTTCTCGTCGTTGCGTCTCGGCGGCGCATTGGGTCACATGGTGCCAATGGTTGTAGCCGGCACCACGTGCAACCCGGTCGAGGGCCTCGGTGTGGGTGACTTTGTGCTTCTGCTTGGTTTTCTTGGCCTGTTGCTTCAGCTTTTCAACAGCAACGGCGGAGGTGGGGATAAAGCGCATTTCCAGTGTCCTTTCTGCCATGAGCCAGCATCAGTGCCCACGTCCGACAAGCTCGCGCAGCGAGGTCAATGGAAAACAGGGTGAAACGATCGTCCCGTCCGGGTCCGCCAAGGTGGGCAGCAGGCTTCGATCCAGCCTGCCGTTACTCTACGACACCTGGAGCAGCAGCGCAATAACACTCAGTCACCGCCGGCGGAGTCCGGCGCGTCCTGCCCGAATGGCAGGCGGGTGGCGACACAAAATGCGCCGTCAACTGCGGGGATCCACGTTTTGCAGTAGGGACAGGCGAAGTGCCTGGAGTAGGCGGGGTGAGACGGCGCGCATTCAAAGCACATCAGCTCGAAGCGGCGGCGGCAATGTTGGCAGCTCTGGATGGATGTCGACAAAGCAAAGTTGTGGCAGCGAGAAACACAGAGAAATTTTATCAAGGCTGTCCGTTGAGCGCTGTCACGGGTCCTTGTTTCCACGGAACTCGTTGCCGTACATGACGGTCGTCCAATCATGTAACTGGGTGGAACAGGACGAAAGATGGTGACGAAGGATATTGTTGAGAGGATGAAAGCCGGCGGCGTCGAGCAGATCGACCCGGACACGGCCGCCGAGGTCTACGCGCACATGCTGGCGCTGCTCCAGGACGTGCTGCCGGCGGCGGACATCGAGCGCTTCATCCTGATCGGCACCGTGATGTACCAGAACAGCATCCGGTCGCAGCAGTTGCAGATCCCCGGGGGCGTAAAGTCCGTGTCATCGGTCGATCCCCTCGGGCCGCTGATGTAGCGACGCTATCCTTGGTGCTGAGCAATCTTCTCGCGCATTAGAGGGGTGTTTCGAGTAAAAAATATCAACGAGGCATCATGATTAGCTGCATAATGCATATAAGCAGCTAATTTCGTCACGGTGATACGGCCCCGCTGCCGCCGCGCCGGTCCCCATGGACCTATATCAAACACGGTGACGCGATACGGAGTAGGGTGGGTCGTGGGTTCATTCGCCGGAGGTTGCCATGTCTCTCAATGAAGTCGATACGACACTGTTTGAGAAGGCCGTCCGCGAGGCTCCAGAAGGGACCGTGTTCATACAGCGCTGGCAAAACCGTTACCTGACCACGGACGCCACCGGCCCGATTCATTTCCGGCTGGTGTTCGAGCAGGCCGCCCACACGATGGCCGCCTACGAGCGCGCCGGAGTCACACTTCGCCAGGATGGCGGCGCTGCGCAAGACTGCGCGATCTTCGAGACCACTGACCGCGAGCTTGCGCTGCGCTACGGCTTCTTGCCCGAGCGTCGACCATAGCCCTTTGCAGTAAAGCCGGTGGTGGTCGCCACCGGCCGGCACTGATGGAGTATTACGCCAGCGGATCGTCCTGCTGGTTCGCGAACAACTGCCGCAACTCCTCAAGCCGGGGAGTCGATCCCTCTGCATGCTTTTCCATCTGATGGGGCTGGTATGCCCCCTGCGGCGGGTAGCGCAAGCGGTGCTTCGGCTCAAACGGATCGTCCTCGGTAACCCTCAGCCATGCGCCCAGCACTTCCTTCACGCACGACTGGCACAACACGCTTTCAACCAGGTTGCCATCCCCGAACTCGGAGCCGTACCCGGCCCGGTAGGAAATGATCAGCGCCTCCTGCATCTCGATGAAGTCGGACTCCGCGCTCATGGTCCGGGCGCAGCGGTGGCAGGTACAAATCATGGAAAACTCCTCGCAGAACGTAACGACCGGCGAGCGCAGCCACAACGGCTGGCGCCGCGTTACCGAGGAGAGGGGCGATGTGCCCAGGGGAGTGGGTGCGACTATATGCCCGTGACTGCCCGGGTGTCAACCTGTCCGATCACCAGGAAAGTTTCTATATGGGCGTGCCGGAAACAAGTTTCCGTAAAAAGCCACAGGTAGGGCAAAAGTTACGGAAACCATGATGGGAGGGAGGAACCATTCCCCCACTTAGTGCATCTTCCTGCCATTGCACAAACGATTGGATCATGGCGCGAAACAACAAAGTTACCCAACGCTGGTCAAAGCAAGTCACTGAGCTTGCCCTTGCAGCACCACAGGTGGTCATGCACCGCACGTCTCGGATGATGCACACGCGGCTTTCCGCCCGCGACCGGGTCGAGTTCACCCGTATGGGCGGGGAAAAAGTTGTTGCCTTCTATGAGTCGTGGGCAGCGATGTGGACGGCCGCCTTCACGGTGCAGTTCGAGCTGGCGGCGTCCTGCGTTTCTACGGCCATGTCGTTGGCTGCAGGCGGGACCGGTGCCTCAGGGGGCGCGTTGGCGTCACTTGCCAATACCGGCACCAAGGTCCTCTCTGCCGGGCTCGAGCCAGTTCGCAGGAAGGCGGTGGCCAATTCCAGAAGGCTTGCCCGCAGCATGCGCTCACGGTGAATCCCCGCCGAAAAACACAAAGTGTGCGTTAAAGGAGGTCTTCCACGGTGCAGCGCAGGCGTAGCAGTGCGCCGACGGCAGCCGCGTGTTGCGCCATGACGCTGGCGTGGGAGGCGGCTTCGGTGGACAGCCAGGCGCGCACCGGCGGCGACAGAGACAGTGTCTCGGCGCGGATCAGCTTGTCGTCGTCGAAGTTCTGCAGCCGGTACACGGGGTCGCCCTCCAGGCGCAGCGTATGGATGAACAGCTTCTGCCCGTCGGGCGAGACCTTGCCAACGGTCCAGTGCGAGAAAAATTCCATGAACCACAGGCTTTTGGGGTGGAAGTGGCACCTAATGATGTGCGCCAGCGCCTGGTCGGAGATCCGCAGCCCGATCGGGGAATTGATGCCAAGGGCGCGCGACCGGTAAGTGTTGACCAGCCCGCGCGCCAGGTCGTCGATCTCCGCCAGTACGTCGTTGACCGCGCGTGGCCAGTCGGCGTCGTCAAGCCGGAACTCGGCGTTGTCGGTGCCCTGGTCGGGGGCGAGCAGGCGCGCGGCGTCCTCGGCCCGGTGCGCCAGCGTCTCAATCGTGCGGTAGAGGTCGTAGAGGAAGCGCCATGATGGCACTTCCACGTCATCGCATGTGGCAATGCGCTGCGCAATGGATGTCAGTGCGGCCAGTTCTTCAAACATCAAATCGTCCTTACCCGTCAAACCCCGCAAGCGGCTTTTGCCGAGGGCGGGCCGTAAGTCTCCAGCGCCCGGCTCAAGTCGGCGAACTTCACCGGCTTCGGAAAGACCATGTGGAATCCGGCGTCGAGTGCGGCCTGTTGATCGAGCTGGTTGACGTAGCCGGTCACGCCAACCACCGGCACGTCCCCTAATTGAGGATGAGCGCGAAGGACGCGCGCGAGTTCCAGGCCGGACATGTCACCGGGCAAGCGGATGTCGCAGAAAATAAGGTCCGGGCGCTCGTCCTCGGCCGCAGCTAACCCGCTTGCCGCGGTGTGCGCAACCCTGACCCTGCAGCCCTTGATTTCAAAGATGTCGCACAGGAGCTGGGCGAAATCGCGGTTGTCCTCGATGACGAGAATTTTCGTCGGTTCAGTCATGGCGCGTTAGCTTAAAGCAACTGCTATTGCCACGGCTCAACATCCCTTCGACATGCAGGGGATTTGCCAAATGTTGACGTGGTGACATAGCATAAGTTTTACCTTCGGCGCAGCTTGTGGTAAGGTTTATGTTATGTCCAAGTCCTCCCTTGCCCTCTCATCGGTCCCGCCTCAAGCCCTTGGCGCGCTGCAGACGCTGGGCGAGCACCTTGCGTTGGCTCGCCTGCGGCGCAAGGAATCCCAGCGCAGCTGGGCGGCCCGCTTGGGCGTGTCGGTTCCGACGCTCATCCGCCTGGAGAAGGGCGACCCTTCGGTAAGCATGGGCGTGTACGCCTCGGCGCTCTGGCTTCTCGGGCTGTCCGGCGGGATCGCTGAACTTGCCGACCCGGCCAAGGACATGCGGGCACTGGAGTCCGACGTGCGGCAGGCCAGCCAACTGCGCGCGGCCCGAACACGGGCCTCGACGGCGCGGCTCGCGAAGAAAAGGGAGACTTGACGATGCACGCAGCTCCGCCTGACAGGCTCCATCTCTGGTTTCTTGGCCAGCCCGACGCCCCGAGCCTCGTGGGCGAGCTCAACCTCGTGATGAGCCGGCGCGGGGTCTCGCTCAAGTACGCCGAGTCCTGGATCAAGACCGGCTTTCCGCTGAGTGAAGACCTGCCGCTCACCGACCTGGAGCACCTCCCCACGGAAAAGGATACGGCCGCAGGCGCCGTGGATGATGCGCGCCCCGACCGCTGGGGCGAGCGGGTCATTCGCCTGCTCGACCGTCCGCCCCGGCTGTCCCTGCTGGAGTACCTGTATTACGCGGGCGACGATCGTTTCGGTGCGCTTGGGGTGTCCCTGTCCGACACGGTCTATCAGCCGCGGGAGATCGGCCCGCTGCCCAAGCTCGCCGATGTCGACGCAGTGCATGAGGTGGTGCGCCGCGTGCTCGCCCAGGAGCCGGTCGATGCGCGCCAAAAGCGCCTGATCGCCCCCGGTGTGACCATGGGTGGCGCACGGCCCAAGGCGCTGTTCCAGCTGGACGGCCAGGAGTGGGTGCTCAAATTCGCCGAGGAGGACCGGCCCGCCGAGCCCCTGCTCGAACACGGCGCGCTGACCCTCGCGGCACAAGCCGGAATTCATGTTGCCGAAACCCGGCCCATTCGCTTCAAGACCGGGATTGCGCTGGCCATCCGCCGCTTTGACCGGCGTGCCGGCCGGCGGCTGCACGCGATCTCGGCCAATGTCGCCCTGCGGGCGGCCGGCGCCGAACTCTCCTATCCGAACCTGGCCTTACTCCTGCGGCGCCGCGGCCCTGTCGAGCTGCACCGGGACCAGATGCGGGAGGTGTTCCGGCGCGTAGTCTTCAACATCCTCATCGACAACACCGACGACCACGAGAAGAACCATGTGATCCTGGTGCGGGAGGATCAGCAGTACGTGCTGGCGCCTGCCTTCGATGTCCTGCCGATGGGCCAGTCCCTGGGCTACCAGTCGCTGGTGGTCGGGGAGCGGGGCGCGGAGTCGACCATTGAAAATGCGCTTTCCGCAGCGGCCCAGTATTGGCTCACGCCCCAAGACGCGCTGACCGAAGCGCGGCAGGTCGCCCGTGTGGTGGAGGGCTGGCAGCCGCACTTTGCCGCCCAAGGATTGCCTGCCGCCACCCTCGACGAGCTGGCGCAGCATATCGACCGACCCTTCCTGAAAGATCAGCGCGCGGCCCTGAAGTAGCGCACCCGCACGGTTGGTGAACCGGCGCGCAAGCCCGTTACGCTCGAACCGACCTGAATCGACAGACTTTATTACTCGCGCTGCTATTTGCCCGTGGGCAACAAAAACACCACTTTTTTCGCCTTCCGGTAAAAAGCAACTAATATACATTGCGACGATGCTCAACCCCCACTGGTCCTCTCTCCGGACACCCGCCGGGGTTTGTCCTGCCCGCCGCTCTTCGCGCGCCCATCCTTATCGCGCTTTTTTTGCGCCCTTATTGCGCACCGCTCTCCGGTCCGGCGGCGCCTGGTCGCGCTCCTCTTGATCCTCTCTCCGGACGCGCTGCGCCGCGTGCTCCGGCCGCCCGCTTTTGCATCGCCCCTTTGGCGCTTTTGTTGCGCCGGTCGCGCCCCGGTGTGCGTGGCGCTGCCGCCGACGGGTCGCGATCGACGCGCGATAGCGCGTCTATGGCGCTTTTCTGGCGCACCTGGTGCGCGGGCGCTGCCTGGGGAGGGAGGGGCGGGCCGCGGCGGCGCGAAAGGGGCGGGAAAAGTGCGCGGGATGGGAGCGGGAGACGGCCTTGGCCGTTCCCATTGTCGCGCCGCTATGGCGCGGTTATGGCGCCGTTACAGCGACTCGTCCTCGAGCTGGATTAAGCGCCAGCATCCGCGCACGGCGCGGAAGTGGTACTGGACCTGCCAGTCGGTGTCGGGCTTGTACACCTTCACGCGCGCGCCGCGCGCGTTGTGAAGGACGATCTCCGAGCGCAGCCCGTTCTTGGCCATGTATCCGGAGAGCGGGAGCGACTGCGCGAAAGTGGCGCGGGAAACGGTGCTTTTCACCGGCGCGGATTCATCCTCTCCCTTGGCGTTGACACCGTATTCCCATTTCAGCACCGGCAGCGGATCGACGGTGCGCGCCGCGGCGAAGGCGGCGTCGCGCGAAAAGTGCGCGAAAAAAGCGGGGAAAGCCTCGGTGCGGCGCGAAAAGCAGCTCTCCGACGCGACCGCCGGGTGCGAAAAAAGCGCGAAAAAGGCGAGGAAAAGGGCGAAAACCGGGGTGGAAAGTGCCATAAACGGTGAGAAATGCGGGAAAACGAGTGAGAAATAGGCGAATAGGGTGGCACGCCGGCACGGCCGGCGCAATATACAGCGCTTTTTCAGCGCCCCTTGAGCAGGCGGCGCGGGCGGCCGGAGCGACCAGGGCGGCGCATCAGAGGGGCACGCCGCCTCCGGCGGACGACCGGAGAGGGGTAAGCAATAGGGGCGCAAAAGGGGCGCGATAGAAAAGCGCGCGCAGCGGAGGATCGCGATCAGGCCAAGCCCGGCAAGGGTGGGGCGGGTCGTGCCGGGATAGAGCAGGCGTGGCGATGTATATTAGTTGCGTTTTTATGGAGGCGAAAAAATGGTCATTTTTCTTTCCTTCAGGAAATGTGGAGCGCTTGCAATAAAGTCTGTCGGATTGTTTTAAAGTCCGTCGGAAACGGCTCGTCGTTTGTTCCTTCAATTGCAGTGCGGCAATTTCCATTGTGTGCACCGCAACCCCGGCGCATAATGAAAACGTGGCATCAACGTCAGGAGAACATGATGGGATACCGAGATCCGCTGGCCGCGCTGGCAAGGATGTATCTGGCCGAAAAAGCCCGTGAAGGCGCTGAGATCGTCAGCCGCGAATGGGACGAGCGTCAGGCGCAATGGGAGCAGCGCCAGGAAGAACACATCGCACGCTGGACCGAGCAGCATAACGCGAACACCGAACGCATCGAGCGCATCGACGCCAACCTGTACAAGCTCACCGACATGCGCTTTAACCCGGCCAACGCCAAAAAGCGCGACTACCTCGAGAAGATTGACGGCTGGATCAAAAAGGACGAGACCAAGCGCGACGCGCTCGTCGCCCGCAATCAGGAACTCGAATCCAAGATCCAGGATGTCTATGACAAGCTGGTCTCCGGTGGATCCAAACCCTGGTTCTACCAGGAGCGCAACAACTATGGGCAAGGGACCACGATACGCATCCGCATGAACCCCCGGTTGCGGCTCACGCGCACTGTCGGCAAGTCGACCAGGAGCAATATCCGGAAGTCCTCATCCCTGAAGGTGTCCCTGTTCGTCAACAAGCCCAAGCGGTTCTCTCGGTGACGTTGCACCGTGGCGCGGGCCGCAGAGAAAGCCCGGGGAGTCGCTGGGAGACGTTCAAGACGTGGTACCGCTGGGGCTACTGGCTCGACACGCCGCAGGGGGTCGTCGTGCTCCTGTCGATGCCGCTGTGCTGGCTCGCCGCCTTGGCGGCTTTCCTTTTGCCTGCCGCCACGCGCCCTGTATGGCTGTCCTCGGAGCCGGTGTTCTACCTGCTCACGCCGCTTTTGAGCTTCCTCTATTTCGTGCGCTTCGGGCAGCTCGCCTCGCAGCAGTTTTCCTCCTCCGTGCTGACCGCCGCCGTGGTGCTGGCCACCACCGGCATGCCTTTCTATTTCCCTTACCTGCGCAGCGCGGCCTAGCGACGCGCCTCCCATAAATGTGGGATATGTTGCCATATGGAACCATTGCTATAGTGAGCGCAGGTTCACGGTATGGTGGGTGTATGGGTACAACGTTGGTCGGATTGGGATTATGTGCAGCAGGCAGCGCCGCCTCGGCGGTACTGCGCCAGCAGGGCCACCCCACGGCCGACTTGATCCCGCCCTTCGTCGATTACCTCTGGATCGGGCTGCTGACAATCGGCGCGGGGCTGGTGTGGGTGGAGCGAAGGCGGCGCCCCTAACGTGCCGCACTGACGCCCTGCAGCGGTGTTACGATGAGGTCCACGACGAACCGGCCCGCGAGAAAAAAGGTATTCCATGCGTCATGGAAAACACTCCCAGCATCCCCACGACCGCTCCATGTATCAGCACGAGCGCGCTGTCTGGGAGGACGCCTGTGGCGAAGCGCAGCGCCTGGATCGCACCTATGATGCCTCCTCAGTGCGGGAATGGTTCGAGACGCTCGAGACCTCGCGCGTATGGGAGTTCGAGGACAAGTACGCGAGCCTGATACGCGATTACATCGGCAAGACCCCGTTGCAGCGCGACGCCTTCCTAAGCAAGGTAACCAAAGGCGCATCGGACGAGCAGAAAAAGCTCTTCCACGTCCTGGTGATCATTGCGATGGCGCGGATCACCCACCTCATGCGCCTGCGCGACCAGTACCGCAACGCGCTCGTCCCCGGAGGGCGAGATCGGCCGCTCGCTGCTGCCTTGTTTGAGTTTTCCCGGAAAGTAGACGCCCTCACACACTGGGCATGGCCGGTAGATGTGTTCGCAGCTGCCGGGGTGGACGATGGCAGTCCGGACGAAGACGACGACGAGGACGACGACCCCGTCCACACGGCGCCCGCACCGGCACCACCTCGCCCCAACGACTGCGAACTCCTGGTTGTACTGGGACAGTGCGATCAGTACGGGATAGCCCCGTCCGGCCATCTCATCGCCCGTGCGCGACAACCAGCTGCAGCACCACTGTGGCGGCTGGCCATCATCGACCTCGATCAGGAGGCGCTGCGCCTTGCGGTCTTTGACCGGAAACCTACTCTGGGGGACCTCAAGCCCTACCTGCAAAGTGCATTGGGGCCAGCATCGGCGGAAACACCGAATGTGCTCGTGTTCCCCAAAAACGTGCTGAACGCCTATCCTGCCCTCGAGCAGGCAATCAGCGCGCAGGGTCGCGTATTCCCGGCCAACCCGGGAGTGGCCAACCGCGTGGAGACGCGGTGGGCAGACGACTACCTCCATGCGCTGGACAAGGAGTTGACCCTGCTGGGCGAGCCGATGCCACACGTTACAGAGTTTGCGGCCCTCGCTGCGCAACGACTGTTTCTGGACATCGAGGAGGCCAATCCGTTGGCCGACTACGTGCTGTACAGGAACCAGCTCCAGAGTCACGTCTGCACTTTGCTGTGCATTCGCGGCCGGGAGGTGGCGTCCTTCCAACCTGGCGCCGAGCCGTCCGAATGGAACGCCGCGGAGATCAAGCGGGAAATGGCGAAACTGGAGCGCTACCACAACAACGGAACGATCACGCCCTTTGGCGAGGTGCTGTTACGCGTGTCTCGGACCGTCCATCGCTGGTCGGCAGCGCCCGTGCCACTCGAACAGGTCATGTGCGACATCGCCGATCCCCTGCTGGCAGAACTGGCCACCCCGTCCCAACCCGGGCGCACCTCGTTGTCGTTCCACCTGTCATCGTATGTGCCGTCCGGAACACCGGAGGCGGACTTGGTGGACGCCTGCGTGCTTGCCCGCCTCGACGGCGGCGTACCAAGCCGTTACTACTCCTCCGCACGGTACCCGGGGCGCCCGGGGACCATCCACGCTCGATGGGCGGCCTTCCGGCTGGCGGACTCGTCAAGCGAGCCCGTGCTACTGCACGTGCCGCGACGGATCCGCCTCATCGAGGCCCTCACCAGATCCGAGCAGGACTCCACATGTGCCATCATGGTCGCCGACGACGTCGTCCCCCAGCGAATTTCCCACAACGTCAATAGCGGATGGACAGACTGTTATTCGTGCTGGTCGGACGCCGCGTCCGCGTTTCAGAACGGGATACGCCTGTACGGCGGCAGCTCGCCGCCGCCCAAAAAGTGGATGGGAACGAATGGCACAGCAGTCGGGCGGATACTGATCCTTGCGGTGTTGGCTGAAAATGCGCGGCGCAGCGACATTACGGCGTTGTTCGACCGGATCGGCGCGGGGGTCGACCAACACATCAACGACGCACTGGATGACGAAGGGTTTCCGGCAATCCACCTGGAGGCCATGGAGCCATTCAGCACCCCGTACGCGCTCTACCACCATCGTGCGGCGATGCTAATGGCCGGCCGCGCCCGGGGTAATCTTTTCTGAACGGTTAGTTGAGCAAACCGGCGATGAAACCGCCTGCCGTCTGGAGCGCGCTGTCAGTGTTCAGGCAGTAGGCGTAATACGACAAATGCGGAATCACCACGAACACCTGGCCGTTGAACTTGGCGTAATGGATGCGCCGCAGCCGTCCGTCTTCAACGAACTGGTACTGCCGTAGCGGCACCTCGCCGCCAAAGAAGGCGCGGCAATAAGCGCCGACCAGCGTCGTGCCTACCCCGATGAAAAGCCGCGGCCGGTAGATCTGCACCGCCTGCGCAATCGCCGGGATCCGGTTGGCGTCGCACCACGCCACATACTCCGCCTTGGTGACAAACCCGGTCTCGGTAATGGCCGCTTCCGACCAGGCGTCCACTGCCTGGCACGGGTATGGATACAGGTTGCCCTTGTAGTAGCCCTTCTGGCCAGGCACGAAAGGCTGGTAGTGCCGCGCGAACGCCTCGTACTGCTCCACGGGCTGCCCGGCAATCGCCGCCAGGAGCTTGAACGCCTTGACGTTGTAGGGGTAGATCAGCTGGTGGTCGATGGAGTAATCCCGCAACTCGCGCGCGACCTGCGGCTCCTGCGCCAGGTTCTTGGCGTCGCCGTGCTCGATGCCCATCAGCCAGGTCGAGGGATTGTCCGGGCTGCCCGGATCGCCGCCGTCGCCGCCTTCAAGCGGGTCGACCGCCCACGCCTCAAACAGCTCGCGCACCGTCGGCGCCGGCGGCACCGGTTGCAGCGCCAGCGCCTTGGCCGTCAGGGCGCGCACGCAGTCCGGCCCCGGTTCCGTCACCAGGCCCTGCGCCTCGAGCGCGGCCATCAGCTCGCACGCCGCGCCGTAACCCAGCATGAAATGGCGCTGTAACAGCGACACCGACGCCGCGCGCCGGGACACGATCAGGCGGGTGGCGTCGGCCAGCAGGTCCGGCTGCGTGGGGGTCGGGGTGAGGGTGGCTTCCGTCATACGTGTTCTCCATGGTCAGGGAAAGGCACCGCGCCTTTCGTCCGCTTAACCGCACTATCGTGCTGCTAACCTTCCATTTTGCATAGATGAAATCGTAATGAAAATCAGCCGCGATATACCACCTCACCGACGCTGGCGCATCGACGGCGTTATGCTATAGTCAATCCACGGCTGAAGGAGCCGCTGCCGCCGGACTGGCTATGCTGCCAGCATGGCAACTGCCCGTGAACACGGGACCTTCTCTGATTCCTTATAGCGCAACCCAGCAGCTCGATCACCGCGAGCGCAGCAGGTACATGTTCTGGTAATCCGGCACCGGAGCACGACAACCTGACGCACACGCCTGTTCGAGCCCATTTTGTTGGAGTGACTATGAGCGACATCACCATGACCCCGGCGGGGCAATTCCGCCCGATTTCCCGCGACGACTTTTCCCGTTATGCCAAGGCGCTGAGCTGGCTCATTGAAGAGCCGATCCACAAGTCGCGCGAAATACTAGCGCGCATCTACGGCTACGCTGACGTGCACGAGCTCAACGCCGTTCTGGCCAAGCCGGGCACGCCGGGACCGTTCTCAGACGAATGGTTCCGGCGTGGCGACGACGGCGAACTGATCATCGACAACACCATTTCGCCCGCTGCTCGTGGCAACCGGATACTTGAGCAAGTGACGGCAGGGAAAGGTCTGCCATCCCTGGTCGGCTTACCCTCCCGGTATTGGAAGAGTCGCGACATCGGCCTTTTCGAACGTCCGCAGCGACATCGGGAAGAGTTCAAGCGCGTACGCGCCATGCTGGAGGTGCTCAACGCGGAAGGCGAAACCGTACAACGCGCCGCCAGCGCCTACGCACAAGTTGGCACCACCGTCACCGACGCCAACGAATACGTGCTGCATTTCACACCACTCGGGCAAGCCGTTTTCGACGCCATCCAAGAGATTCTGAACGTCGACAGAAGCCAGCGGGCTCAGGCATGGGAAAGGCTTGTTCGTCTCGCGGAGCAACACCCCAACAATCCCTGGGTCCTCACCGAATTGATCCTCGTCTCACGTTCGGGTGAGGCAATGACCGAGGATGAGGCGCAGGCAGTCTTTGAGGAGGCATCGCGAGCGATTACACTCTTTGAAGATCTGTACGAAGGCTTTCAAAAACAAGCACCTGAATCAGCGCTTGGCACGCCAGGCGCTGACTGCTACCGCTGGCCAGCCGTCTTGTATTGGGGAGGCGTTGCCGCGGCTAGGCTCGGCAACCTTCGGATGGCAAAGCGCTGGCTGAAACTCAACATGAAGATCTGCCCCCGCGACGAGTTCGGCGCACGTTATATTGTCCAACAGATTGCCCCCACGAAGACACTCGGCAAGCGGCTGGAGAAAGACATCCTCTGGACATAGGGTAACGAGAAAGACGCGTCATGACCCTCAATTGCCATTACACCACGCTCGGCGTGGAGCGCACCGCAACACACGAAGAGATTGTCGCCGCCTATCGGCGCATGGCAATGAAGTGGCACCCGGACCGGCACATGGATCCGGCGATGAAGCACGAGGCCGAACAGCACTTCAAACAGGTGCAGCAGGCCTACGCTACCTTGTCCGATGCGGCCCGGCGAGCCAATTACGACCAGATTCAGTCCACGCCCGACCCGTTCGGCTTTAACTGGGGATCGGAATCGGGTTCGCCTTGGCAGAGGCACCAGCAGGAGTGGGCCGCACGCGCCGCCGAAGAGGCCAAACGCCGGCGCGAGGCGGCGCCGCGCGGCGCGGACATCCAGAAGAAGGCGTCGGTGACACTTGCCGAGGCCTTGAACGGCACGACCATCGAGGTCGACCACGACGTGCAGAGCTACTGCAACGTCTGCGATGATCACTGCGAAGTGTGGCACGAATGCATGACGTGCGAAGGTACCGGGCGCCTGCGGCGGCGGTACTGCCCGAACTGCGGCGGGCGCGGCGGTTTTCACCTGCGCTGCTCCACCTGCAACGGCAAAGGCGTTGTTACGCAAAAGAAGAAGCTGGGACTGCGCCTTCCCGCCGGGATGATCGACGGCGCGCAGCTCGTGGCCAAGGAGCGCGGCAAACCCAGCCGGCACGGCGGGCTGGCTGGCGACCTCGTCATCAAAGTGTCGATCAAGCCCGAGCGCGGGTGGAAGTTCAAGGGAGCCAACATCGACGGCACGCTGAAGATCAATTACTCGACCGCGATGTTTGGCGGCACGGTCGACGTGGAACTCCCGCATGGAAAGACCGTCCCGGTGGCCGTCCCCGCGCGCACCAACTCCGGCAAGCGCATCCGGCTCGACGGTCTGGGGCTGTATAACCGCGACACAGAAGCGTGCGGCGACGTGACGCTGATCGCATCGATCGTGCTGCCCGCGACAAGAAAGAAGATTTCGCCCGCGGTCGAACACCTCTTGCGCAATCTCGACGCCGGTCTGGATGTCTAAGCCTTGACGCTATCGGCGCGGCTCGCCGGTGACGCTATTTTGAGTTCGCCTGTTGGCTCAGGTATGCTCGATGGCGAGACGGTATCGGCACAGGGAGTGCAACCATGCAGGAAAATCAGGAGCTGTTTTCACGACGCCAGTTGTGGCGCCTGAACATCGAGGACGAATTCAACAAGTTCGTTGTCAGCAAGGACTTCGTCGAACTGTCGCTGCGCAAGCGCGAAAAGCTCTATCCGCTGCGCGACGCCTCGATCAAGATCTATACCCTGATGTTTTCCAAGCTCCTGAAATGGACGCGGGACATGGGATATGACCTGCTCGATTTGTCGGCAGAGCACCTGCTCGACTTCCTGGAGGACCGCGAGGAGGAGGGCAAGCGCGTGCGCGAGTCGACCGTCGTGCGCCGCCAGTACCTGACGATCGTCGAGCGCATATACGCCCACCTGAAGATCGAGCCCAATCCCGCGCGCCATGCGTGCTTCCGTATTTCCCACGAGCGGCAAACCCTGGTCGGCAAGAACTTGCCCACCGCGGCGCTGACACCGCAACAGGAGCAATCGTTCTATGACGCGCTGCCCGACGCCGCCCGCGACCCGGCCGCACCGATGAAGGGATGGAAGAAGCGGCGCGACCGCGCCATGCAGGCGCTGATGCTGGGCGGCGGCCTGAAGGTCGTCGAAACCATCCACCTGAAAACTGAGAACGTCGACGAGCCGGACGAAGCGGGCTTCGTGTCGGTATGGATTCCCAAGCCGACGATGCGCAGCGCCGTGGACGCCCACGAAACAGTGCTTCGACCGCCGGCGTCGCTGATCGTGCATGCATGGTTGCAGGAACGCAAGGCGACCACGGACAAGGACAAGAACAAACGGGTTCTCGATATTCCTGGCGACTATCTTTTCCCGGCAACGACGCGCGGCACGCCGATGGACAAGACGCGCGTCTACCGGCACGTGAAGACAACGCTGGAGGCAGCAGGCATCGTAGTGGACCGGGAAGGCGGGCGCACGCTGCGCAACGCCTATGCGGTGCGCGAGTTGGCCGAAGGGGAAGATCCGGAGGAGGTCGGCAAGCGGCTGGGTCTGAAAACCCAGCGGGGCATCGATACTTATACCAAGGTGATCAAGGATGTGACACGCCGGGCCGCGGACGACCCGGCAGGATCAGATATGCCAAGCCTGGCGGCCTGATTTTCGGCGGCATTACCGCTTGCCCGTTTTCGCTTCCTTCAATATCGACTGCGGAATACCGAGCTCCTTCAGCATGTCGCGCGCGCTGTAGCCGGCGGGTGCCTTCCGGTTGACGTCCGCCCCCGCCCTGATAAGCGCAATGGCAGCATTACGGTGCATCCGGCCAATCGCGTTCAAAAGTGGCGTCCACCCCATCGTGTTGCCAAGGTCGACGTCGACCGTCCCTAGTCCGCACAGATATTCGATGACTTCCACGCGGTCATTGGATGCGGCCTCTTGCAACGCGGTCCAGTGCTCTCGGTCGCGATGATGCGGATCACCCTTGTTTTCTATGAACGCCCGCGCCAGCTCAACAGAGCCTCCGCGGCAAGCGTAGAAGAGGGCGGTTTGCCCTTCTTCGTTGACGGCAAAAACCAGCGACGGATCAGAACGAATCATGTCGGCAGCCTGTTCAAGATAGCCCTCATTGAGTTCCCGGAAGAACCCCTTATGCTCTTGCTTAATCGGCTTGATCTTGCCCGGCACGATGTCGGCCAGGTTCAGACTGTCAAGTGCCTCCGGCACGTCCATGCCCATCTGTTTCATTAACGCCAAGCCTTTCGCCAAAGAGTCAGGCGAATTTGCGACCTGTGAGTACCCGTCGTTGAGCACCTCAGCAGCAAGCATTGGGAACTTGCGCAGACCGTGATCAATCGTCGTCATCCGCACTTTTGCTACCCACATTGCACGGCGAATCCATGGTGCCTCCTCGCCAGGATATTCGTCCATGGTGGCGGGGGGCACAGAAAACAGGCAGTCGTGCGGTTTCTCCCCGTTCCCCTTCACGAACCAGACGGCCCCATCCTCCAACCCGCAGTAGAGACGCTGTCCCAGATAGATGCCTTTGAAATGGGATCCGTCGGCGCGCTCGATGACTTGATTTTCACCGAATGCCATCGAGTCTTTCGTCGCCGCGACATGTTCGCGCGGGTCGTGGGTATGCACCACCTGCATGTCGGACAGGTAGGCGAGCAGATCCAGAATGCGGTTTTTTTCGTCACGCGGCACGTGGACCTGGCCGGTCACCTTCCATGAAGAACTTCCGTAGTAATTCTTGATCATGGTGCCGTCAAACTCGTGTTCCGCGTAGAACGGATTGTGGTCGAGATTGCCGGCTACAAAGCCGAAGGCGCGCAGAAACTCTCCATCTATCGCAGCATCGTCAACGTCGTAGCCGAGAAACACATGGGGTAATTGCTGCCGGAGAAACGGAAAAATGCCGTCGTCATCTTCCAGCCATTCCTCGGAATGAGATTCAAACCCGGGATTGGCAAACACAGTCACATCCGGCGCCCTGTATGATGCGCTGTTACGATAGGCGCCGAACGAGGACTTGACGACAAGCGGCGCTTCGCCCGGGATGCGCAGCCAGTTTGGGCTGGGCTCGAGGCACGCTTCCTTGCCGATCAGCCGTACCTTCACACGCATGCCCGGCTTGCCAAGCAACATCGGGATCACGCCATAGGGCTTGCCCTCGCACATCCCTTCCATCTCTGATGCCCCAACAATATCGATGTTGAGCTCATCTTTATCCAGCTCCGACGGCTGCCACAGCGCAATCGCCCGTGCAACAGCGACTGGAACCTGGAGAATTATCGCCAACGTGTCAGCTGGTGTGTCCCTTAACCACATGGGCGATTTCGTGTTAACGATGGAGCGCAATAGAAAGCGCCATTGCCGGTTCACGGTTACCGGCGTCGGAACAGAGGCCACATGGCAGGCGAACGCAAACGGACCAAGTGGCAGCTTCTCGACAAAATCCCGGCAGACTTCCGTTGGCACGCCATCGTTGTGGGTAAAGGCGCTACGTAAGCTGTTACGCACATCGGCAACGGCGGGGCAAACGCCGGTTAGCGTGGCCACGGCGCTTTTCTGGGCGTCATGCAGATCGCGGTATCCAAACGCCTTGGCTGTGCGCTCCTGAGCAAGCGCCAGCGAAATCGGCTGCCCGGCAGGCCAATGCCTGGCGACGTACTTGCAAAGCGAACTGAAGGGGCCGCCCGGGGCAAAGTCCTCACGGGAAAGGGGAATGGCAGACATGATTTCTCCAAGTCGCGCTGCGCGGTATCGGCTGGCCGCAAACGCGCGACATTGAAAAAGTCATTTCAAAGAATGGCGTTGCGAAAACGGATTTACAACTGTCCTCGTGTCACACGACTTCGCAGACCGACCGCCCGAGTGAGGAATCCCGAGCTGACATTCTAGCACCGGAAAAGCGGGCCGCCGGGCAAAAATAGCGGGGAAAACGGCAAGCGGCTGGGCTCGACGATTGAGACACCAACTGCCCAACGAGGACCAGAAAGCGTTGTTTGCTTGATTGGCAACCGTGGTGAGGTACCATGTTCCCGTGCCATACCCCGTGGCACTTCTGATCGCAACCCCGAGCAGACAGGACAACATGACGACACTGATGTATGTGCAAGGCCCGCCGCTCACCCCGGAAGAAGCGGCATTGGACGCCGAATTCGGCCGCGCGTACTACGGGGCCAGCACAAACCCCGACGCTTCGAACAAGCAGCTTGAGGCGTTGGCCGCCAAGGGTATGATCGCCGCCCATGTGGAACTATATAACCGCTATCGGTGGGGCAACCATCTGCCGAAGGACGCCGCCGCAGCGCGCCAACATCTCCTGGCAGCGCTGAAGCTGGCCGAAGAGACCGCGGCGGATGAAAACGTCACGCCCGTGGGCCGAATGAACGCCGGCTCGGCAATGGCCATGGTCGCCCACGAATATCTTCACGACGATCCGCTGGAAGATCCGGAGTGGGGTCCGGCGCAGGTCCTTGAGCCAAACCGGGATGAAGGTCTGAAGTGGTTGCGGAAGGCCGCATCCATCGCGTACCGCCCCGCCGCGCTGACCCTTGCCGAGAAGCTTCGAGCCGGACGGCCGGCGAAGGAGTGCACGCCCGAAGAGATGCATGAGATCGTGGCAATCTACGAGAAGTATGGCGAGCGGTACCAGCTCGGCGCATTTTATTGCCCTGATCTGACATCGCCTGACTGGCCGGAAGCAGACAGGAAAAAGGCAATCGACTTGTACGTCAAAGGCAAGAACGACGGCTGCGAAAACTGCGAACGCGCCCTACGGGATTGGGAGGCCGCAAAGAAACCGGCTCCCCTTGCGCCGCCCGCTGCCGCCACTACCGCCGCCGACGGAAGGGAAGGTCCGCCGGCTGCGGCTCCGCCCCAGCGCGCAAGCACCAGTCATGACACCGATAGATGGACGCTGATGGGCATTGTCCTCACGCCGATCGCCCTGGCTCTCTGGTTCGTGATCGGCAGTGCGCTTATATGGGCAGTAGCGGCGTTTCAGTCATTTGCACTGCCCATCGTTATTGTGGGCGCTATTGTAGGGGCCATTGTCAATGCGTGGCATTCGAGACGGTGATACGACGAACCTACTTCAAGAGGAACCTATATGACGATATCCGATGCAGCAGGAGCCGCGATCCAGTTCGCGCTCGAGACAGACGACGGGCTGGCCTTTCTCCGTTGCTGGAATGAAGGGAATTTTGATGCTGTGCGCCGGGAGTGGCCGGAGGCGCCGGAAGACGTGTTCGTCGGAGCAGATCCGCTGCATCCCAAGACCGTGATCTAACCGAACGGAAGGAGACCCCGTGCACGACAACCTCGGAGATGCCGCGAAGGCCTTGCAGCTCGCCCATGCGACTCGCCCGGCCGAACCCTATAAAGGTATGCGCGTCAGCGTAACAGGCTCACTGGAACACGCCGCACGCAGCTTGCGGGCGATGGCGGTGCCGCCCGAGAGCACCGACCCTGATGTCCTCGCAGACCATGAAGACCGCATTGCGGAGAATCAACCTGAGCTGCGCGCCTTCGCGCTCGAGCAACTGGCCAAGCACCTCGACATGCTGAAGAAGGCCATTGATCAGAACGACCAGGTCACAATCCAGCAATTCTTCAACACCTACGTGCTGGACTGACCGCAAGCCAACCGGCCGTGCAGCCTTCTGCCTGCCGTCAAGCAAAAGGGACATCCCGGCGGCGAAGATGAACTCCGAGGCGCGACAACCTATCTAATTAGGAAATTTCGTCGCGGGGGACCAGTCATGGCAAGCGAAGTGGCTGCGCTGGTGACGTTGCTGGCGATCGGCGCCGGCAGGACGCCTTGTGAGGATCCAAACACAGGATTCGGCACCTATTACTGTCCCTACCGTACCTACAGCGAAGTGTTCATCCCTTCATCGCAGCTCGTCGAAGGCTACGGCGGTAGACCGTTGATCTGCCCGCCGCCTGCGCTCGTCAAAGGTGGCGAGTGCAGCTCGCCGGGAAGCAACAAACCATTTTTCTTCCGCTACAAAGATACCGAGGTGACAGGGGATGTTCGGCCGCTATCGGCCAGCGAGTATGCGGAGCGCGTCGGAGGGCGGGGAGCTCGCGTACTACTCACTTATCCGCGCCAGGGGCCGGGCGGCGATCTGGGCGTGTCTGTCGTGATCGGGCATTGATCCCGCCTACCACTCGGGATGCCACGAACTGCTGTCAGTCGTCGTCCAGCGCTTGCTGGATGTCGTCCGCGATGGAGGTGTCGTGCAGCCAGGAGTCGTCCTCTGGACTGGAATCGTCTTCCCAGCGCCGCTTAAAATCCTCGTCAAAGTCGTCCCAGAACCGCCGCTGCTCCTCCATCTCTTCCCAAAACCGGGCGGTTGCTTCCTCATGCTCTAGCATGCTCTCCATGGCCGCGGCCTGCTCCTGCTCAGTCAGGAAGGAAAAATGCATCCGATCGGCAAGGGACATCGATGCTGGATCGGGAAGGGGTTCAGCCGGAGCCGTCGCATGGTCTTCATCGGTGACAATGCCGTGAGAGACTGTGACCGGCGCGCGCCAATACTCCCTCAGGTCGGAGTCCGCTTTCGCCGCGTCGGCATCAAACATCCCGTCGGCCATCTGCTCCATGTTGACAGTCAGATCGCGCACCGACTGCGCGAACATCGTTTGACGGTACTCGGCGAGATCAGCCTCATCCTGCGCGGCGTCACGCCGGCTGAAGAAGCCCACGACGGCATCGAGCAGGCTGCGCATGATTTAAGTCAGGCGAACACGACCGGGCGGGAAATACGCAGGCGGAAAAGCGCCTGGCCAAGGGCAGCGAGCAGGACGGGCAGGGCAAGCGCCGCGCCAAGCACCCAGAGGGGCGCTGCTTCGGTGCTTACCGCGACGCCTGCGACGGTGACAAGAAAGGCAGTGGTGAAGCCCGCCACGCCGGTAAACGGAAAACTGCGCAACGTGCTCACTCGAATGGATTTCCAGCGAATGAGCAGGTCGATGGCATAGATGGCCACCGTCAAAAACGCGGCCAGCACCAACGCCCACAGCGGAGCATCGGTAACGAAATCAGTATTCATATCTTCAATCCTTTCGCTCATTGTCGTTTGAAGTCGATACTCAAGACAAGCAGTTGCAGCTGCCTGTCGGCGTTTGTCTGTCTCGATCATCCAACGACAGGCTTACCAGTCGAAATAGGGCAGGGCCTGGATGACGTCCGCGTCGCTGTCGAAACGGATGGCAAGACACCCGGCGCGGTAAGCGTGCTGCATTACGACGCGCAAGTCCTCTGGGCATGCCAGTTCGTCAATGATCTGCTCGTCGGACGGCACGGATACGAAGGCACCATGCTGGTATGGTGCGATGGCAAACGGCGCGTCGGCAGGCGGGTGGCCCATCCACGCCATCGTTTCTTGGGTGATGTGGCCGGTGGACACGTCCAGATAGGGGTAAATACTCATTTGCAGCTCCTTCATGTTGATGACCCATTATGGAGATGGCACAAGGCCAAATCCAATTGCGAGATCGACGCCGTGGCCTCCTAAATGCCCCTGCGGCCGGCGAAGCACGATTACAATGGCGGTTCACCTTGTCACCCACCATGCCTCTTTTTCAACAACTCGCCACCCTGACGCCGCAACAGCGCGGCGCCGCCCTGTATGCAGTCGCCGTCCGACGTAAAACGGCGCGCTCGCGCACGGGCATTGGGATCAGCGCGGCAATCACGCTGGCCGCGTCCTGGATTGCGGCCGAGTTGCCCGGCCCGATGAGCGACGCCTGGCTTGTATCGGTGATCGAATGGCTCGCGATTGCCGGAGCCGCCATCGCCGTGCTCGGCTGGGTGCTGCTGCTGATCCTCGAAAGGCGAACCCGTGCGCAAATGCGGGTAGCCGGCATCGGCAGCGACGCAATCCAGCGGATTTGGGACATGAGCGACCGGGATGCCGTCCACCTCATGCACATGTGGCGCGACAATGTCCCACCTGTCGAAGCGCCGCGACAGCCCCGCCCGTGACACCGCTTTCAGCGTCCGAATTCGCATATCGCTCGCCAGGTGCCTACAATCGGAGCCATCAAGCAGAACCGTCAGCGAGGACAAACATGAACACCACAGCAAGTGCCGCAACCACAACCATCCCGGTCTTTTTCACGTCCGTATGGAGTGAAGGGGAGGTGGAAACCTCGGCAACAATGGACCTGGCGACCGGTGAGATCGTCGACATTGAAACCGCCGACGGCGACGGTTACGAGCATCTGATCGAGGAATACGTCGAGACGGCTGACGGCAACCGCCGGGCAACCGTCGAGCCCGACGACGACGGCCACTACTTTGTGAAGGACAAAGCGGAGCTGGCCGCACTTCACGCCTACTTCAACTTCACCCGACCGCTTTCAGCATGACGAAATTGATGCTTTTGGCGCTGCCGCTTGTCGCCGGCGCGGCGCTTGCGCAGCCGATGCGTATGGACCAACTCATCCCAAAGGGCATGGACACGAACGCCATGGGCAATGAGTCCAATGACGACTGGCAGTCCAACGCCTTTGATCCCAAGGTGGTATGCAGTGGTGCAGCCAAGGCCGTGCAGGGACGCGACGGCAACTGGACCTTCGTGGGCGGCGGCGGAGCCATTGAAACAGCCACACCGCAGGAGTACGCGGCACTGCGCAAAGCGTGCGGACTGGCACCGCTACGGCGGCAATAGCAGGGCGATCTCCACCACAGGGCGTAAGAGCAAGGCGCAGGACCTGTGCCAATCGCATGAATCGTCGGAAATGGCTTTCCGAGATCCGATCGGTAAACTGGATTTATCGAGATCAGGAGTTGCCATGTACGTCCACATGAACATCGTCGCCACACTGCTTTGCCACGAAGAGCCAGTTGCCGAACAAGTCTTTCGCGCAACCGGCGACGGCCTGGCCGTTCGTCCTGATACCAGCAAGCCGCGCCGCCTGCCGCTGGCCACACGCGCCGCTTCGGCTGCCGACAAAGTGCAGGTGACGGTCTACCGCTCCGACATTGCTGAAGACGAAATGACGCTTAGCCACGCTGAGTGGAAAGAAGCGGAGTCCACCCGTGGCGCTGCCTGGATGGCGGACGTGTTGTTCCGCAGTGAAGGGTTGCAAGCGGCATGGAACAAGGCACGCACGATGGGAACGGCGAAGACGGTGGCAGAAGCCATTGCGAACGCCGCCGGCGGCGTGCCCGTCTTTTCGCTCTAAGGGGATGCGCTACAGGCGGGGCGTTTTCTTCGCGATCGCCTTACTGATGCGCTTGTGGATCCGTTCCGCGTCGGCCCGTCCGAGATCGGCACGGTACTCGGCGAAATACTGCTCCGCTTCCTTCTGGGCTTCGTCGACCAGGTTCAGCTTGACCAGACACAACGTGAGCCTGTCGAGGATTGTCACATCCCCATAGCGCCCGAACTCTTCAATTTCCTCGCGCAACAAATCGCCCACCAGGCCTTCCTCGGCGGGAACCAGCACGACGTATTCCCGCAAAGCCACCAGCGCCAGCCGGTACATCTCCACCGCTTTGGTCAGGTCGGTCGGCTCGATCGCCTTTGCCTGGGCGATCAGCTCTTGGTTTGCGCGCCGCGCGGCGTGATACCGGTCCAGCGCCGCATAGTCCATCTTCCGGCCCATGCTGACCCAGTTCACGAGGGTGCTCGCCTCCTGGGCGATCCATTGCGACTCCAGCGACTCGGCGTCCTCGGCGCTCATGTCGTCGGCCAGAATCACGACGCCGTACTTGCCTTGCAGGCGCTTCTCGACGTACCGGTGCCACAAGGGGTGCCGATCCTTGTCCCACGCGCGCCGTTTGTGCCCCTTTCCGATGTAGAAAGGCACGCCTTTGTCGTCCATGTGGGCATAGACGTAATACCTGCGCGGGGCGGTCTGATGCGCGTTGGGATCCCGAACAAGCGGCTCCATGTCCGGTCCACCGACTGAGATGAAAATGCCGCTGTTGTTGAGGTTAATGCGGATCATGCCGCGGCGGACTTCAGGCGCGAACTGATGAAGCGCTGAAACGCGGCGAAAAGTCCTTGCGCGGCGGCCGGCTTCTCCTCCATGTCGAGCAGGACCAGCATCGGCCGCTCGCCGTCTTTTTCCAGGCGCACGAACATGTAGCCATCGGGCGCATCCAGCTGCATCACGTTTTCGGAGAGGGCGGTCGACAGGGCGACTTCGGGGAAATACCCTTCCTCATTCTCCAGGTGCGAGCTGCGGTCCTGGATGTCGGATGCGGTTCCGTGGAGCGCGTCGACGTTCAGCGCCATGGACGCCACTTCCCAGCCGTCGCCGATATGCGGGTATTGGCGCTTCACCCGCTCCATTTGATCCGCAAAAAGCTTGCCCATGTCCTACCCCTTTGTGTCGTTATGGTGAGACTTTACAGGGACGGAACGAGTCCGTCGCACGTCGAAGTCGATTGTAATCGGAAAGCGTGTGCCCCCCAACCCGTGGGGCTACCCGCGCCTTTATGCCGGATGCAGCGCGTCCACCAGGTTTTCATTCTGCGGAGTCCCGGTCAATACGGCGATCTGCGCTTCCAGGTCGGAGACCATCGTGCGCGTGGTCACCACGTCCCGTGCCAGCACCGCGATGGCTGCCAGTGCCGTCACTTCCTTCGAACGGGCACGGGTCGCCGCGGCGGCGTCGCCACGCTGTTCAGCCTCCTCGGCCTGCTTCTGGGCGAGGGCGGCGACTTCAGCTTGCTGGACCTGGGCGGCTTCGAGCGCAGTCAGGTAGTCCTGATTGAACGCGAGGCGCTCCCTGAAGTACGCGACGTGCGCCTTGAAGCGCTCATCGAAGGACGTTTCATCGGATTGCTCGAACCCGGCGCGTGCGAGGGCGTTGGCGAGGAGATTCTTCAGGAATTTCATTCTGTGTCCTTTTCGTGGATTCAGGCCGCAAGCGGCTCAGGATGCTTCATGGTCTGTAGCGCCGCGTTCACGACGCGAGCCGTTTCGTCGGCCAGTGCCTCAACGCTCTGGGCGCGAAGAAATACCGCGTCGTCCTTGCCGAGCAGGCTTTGCCCCATCCCGGCAAACGGACGGCCCTGTCTGCACCAAACGATGGTGCGGTAGTCGCCGTCGCTTCCCGCTGTCATCACTCGTCCGCGTCTTCCGATCAATGGACGTCGCCGGAAAAAGAACCGGACCTCGATGGAAATCTGATACGGATCATTGCTGTCCACCGTGGCACGGCGAACGAAGTAGGACGCGCCGCTTTCCATGCTGAGGATCGGGTCATTGCCGGCCCAGCGCGTTGGGTTGCCGCCGCAGCGCTTCCAGGCGTGGCCGTCCGGGACCGCAACCGCTTCGCGCAGCCGCACGCCCAAGCGTTCGAATTCCGCCTCGATCAAGCCGTTCAGCACATCGCGGGAATAAGGTGCCTCGGTAATGGTCGCCATCATGCTTCTCCGCAAATCATTGGTCGGGTGAGGTGGCGGCGGTTGTCCCGGACGACCTCCCATTCGCCGGCGTCGCTGAGAGCGGCCAGCAGAGGTCCGGTCCGAAGCGACGAGGGAAAGCAGCCGGGAAAGAGGTCCCGGAGCTTGCCAACCATGCGAACGTCCCAGCCGAGGATGATCCGGCGCACCAGCTTTTCCAGCTCGGCGAGCGACTGGCGCGCGGAGCGTTTTTCAGCAACTGCGTCAAGCAGGGCGGCGGCATTGGCTTCACCCCACTGCAGGTGCCGAATTTGCGTGCCTACTCGGTCCGCAACGTGCTTCTTGATCTTGTCGTAACGCACGGCACCTCCTTACGCCGCGGCGGGCAGGGCCGCTGCCGGGGCAATTGAGAGGGCGTTCATCATTCGACGGTAGATCGTCAGGATCTTTTGCTTGGGCGACGCATCAGCAAAGGAAGAGTTGCAATCGACGCAACTCACCACCTTGTTCTCAAGCGTGTTGTCACCTCCGTCGGCGCGTGCAATCACGTGGTCGATCGTCGCCGTTTCGAGCGTAAGGCCACAGCCGCAGTAGCAGCATCTGTTGTCCTGTGATTCAAGCAAGCGTTGCTTCTGACGCAGCTTGTGCATCGTGTTCTTCGACAGCTTCTTGTGTGTGTTGATAATGGTGAGTTCCATGATTCTTCACCTCCTTGGAACCCACAATATCAACCGATCCTTTGGGATTCAAATTCGCACGCCGACCTATACTGAGGGTAACTATGCCGGGCAATACAACTATCAGGATTCGTCATGCGTGCTAGCTGTTAAACTG
This sequence comes from Noviherbaspirillum sp. FW303-A3, assembly GCF_058788695.1. NCBI lineage: Bacteria > Pseudomonadati > Pseudomonadota > Betaproteobacteria > Burkholderiales > Oxalobacteraceae > Noviherbaspirillum > Noviherbaspirillum sp. FW303-A3. The sequence continues at coordinate 37,129 of NZ_JBYTAZ010000002.1, read as the reverse complement.
TGTCATCTGCAGAAATCGTCCGGTGAGAAGAAATCGGAGTTCTGCGGCAACTGCCGGGACTTCTATTTCTAAGCCGCAATTTCGTTTCAAGGTGCGCTGAAGAGATCCGGGCCGTCCAAAAGCGCCATCTCGCGCTCGATCTTTAAGAGCCAACAGGCATCGCTTTTTGGTTTCGCCGCCCGCGCTTTAACTCAATCGAAAACAATGAGCAAACGATTTCAAATGGTATGTGGGCTTTGGATAACCCCGGACTTTTCGGCCACGCTCGCTGGGCGACGTCCCCCGCCACGAGTCAATCACTCCAAGGTCAATTTCGATGATTTGGCGGACGCCTTGAAGGAATATTTCCCTTACGGCCCTCCAGTCAAAATCCAAGTGCCAAATGACACGATCGATCAGGTGACCGTACATTCCCGTGCAAATCGACCGTCGATGCGCTGTGCTGACTTTGGCAATGAGATGGACGCCCCTAGAGGGACGGCCGGCATTCGTGTTTTTTTCGCCAAAGTTAAGTTAAGTCAATGATCTAAAAGGGAAAACCAGACTTTCAATTCTTCTCTGCATGTGGCGATGCAGACGGTTACGCCGGTGCCAAGCCAAGACAGTATTCACGTATCAGCTCCCGAGCATTTTCCAATGCGGCCTCATAAATTTCGCCGGACGCCTGACGCAAATTTCCGACGACTTTGCGGTGGATTTCGCTACTGATCTCGAATTCGATTGCGCCGAAGCGAGGGGCGGCCGATATTACGGTTTTTTTCGCAAAAACCTACCTAACCCACTGATCTGAAGAAGAAATACGAAATCTAGAACGTCCGTTTAGTTGCGAAGACGATGCGCCTGTATCAGGTCCATGGCGTCCTTTCGTACCGTCTCGTAGACGTCATTGGAGGACTGTCGAATTTTCTCGATAACCCGGCGATGCTCAGCGCTGCTAACTTTGAATTCGATCACCCCGAAACGGCTCGCTATGGCTTCGACCGAGGACTTTCCCCAAACATCCTCGGCCATACCGTCTGGATGCAGGACAACACTGTGGAAAAAGCCACTTTCACTGCGCCAAGTATTTTCAAAGAGCGGTGAAAATCGTACCGCCAAGAGAGCTGCCGGCTGCAGTCCGGTCAGTTCACGCATCGCTTCAGCAAACGCCGCGCAATGGCCGTAGGAGTACTGAGCTGCGTTATGCGCTGGAATACAGGGCTGCGTCCTCGCGGGGATCGCAGCAAGAAAGCGAGGATTAGCTCGAATCTCCTCGATTGCGCGCGAAATCTCTGCTTCATTGGGTTGGCATCGTAGAGGCAGCGAAGAGAGCTTTTTTTCGTCGTAGAACCGAGTGTAAACACCCCCATTCCCTAATCCGCGCGTGCGGATCAATTTGAACAGTATCTTCTCGCTGAACTCGCGAATAGACCTGGTCCCGCGAACATCGAAAATCTGATCGTGGTTATCCGCCACATACACCCTTAACGGCCTGAGTTGGTCGAGCGGAATGTCCTCCCTGTGTTCGGTCGAGGTCGACCACCAGTCCACGTGCAGCAGCCACCCGGTCAACCGCGCCAGTCCAACGGCGAAGTTGACACAATCGTCGGCCTCCCATTCCTCGATCAGCTGCGGCGCAAAGGCCGTGCGCTGCTTGATCTTCGCTTGCCCCATTTCTAAATCCTCACAAAAGCAGTCGCAAATTGACCTCAGTCCTGCCATCTGCTATTACCGGCCGGCGCTGAATAACTCGCGGTGCACGCAAAAACAGCATCATGCGCGACTTGATGGATAGACGCATCGACGTTAGCATGATTCCGTTATGAAACCAATCATTGCTCTCGATGCCGACGGCGTCTTGCTCGACTACCATCAGGCGTATGCCAAAGCCTGGGCCAAGGCCTTCGGCGCACTGCCGGCGGTGCGCGATCCACTCGCCTATTGGCCGATCGACCGATGGAACGTGCGGCGGCTTGCCGGCGCCGAACTGGCGCAGTTCCGCGCATGCTTCGATCATCAGTATTGGTCGACTATTCCGGCGATGCCCGGCGCACAGGACGCGTGTTGCGCCTTGGCGGCAGCCGGCTACGAGCTGGTGTGCGTGAGCGCGATTCAGGCGCAGTTTGAAGCGGCGCGGCTGGACAACTTGCGGCAATGTGGCTTTCCGATCGAGCGCGTGATTGCCACGGCTAATGCCGGAGTCGACGTCAGTCCCAAGGCGGCCGCGCTGCGGGAGCTGCGCCCGGTCGTCTTTGTCGACGATTTTCTACCGTACCTGCGCGGTATTCCGGTGGACATCCACGCGGCGCTGGTCTTGCGCGAGCCAAACGGATCTCCGAACGCGGGCGACGATCTGGCATGGGCGCATTCCCGGCATGCCGATCTGGCGAGCTTTACGACATGGTGGCTGAACCGCTAAGCGTTGCGGTTTTCGGTTCCGCGGACTGCGCGCGATGCTCAAGCATGGCACGCTCCTGCAGCCAGGCGAGCTTTTCTTCGTTCAACTGATCGGCCCGTGTTTCGGCCCGCCGGGCTTGATCGGCCAGCATGACTGCTTCCCGCTCCTTGGCGGCCAGCGCACTGCGGACGTCCGACAACTGCTGTTGTGCGGCTGCGAGCTGCACCGCCAGGCTGTCTTTTGCCGCAGTTGCATCTTCCAGCCGGTCGGCCAGGCGCTCCCGCATTGAGCGTTCGGCCGCCAACGCTTCCTGCGATTCCCGCAAGGCCTGCTTCTGATTGGACAGATCAGCGGCGAGATGCGCAAACTTCGCCTCCTGCTGACCAAGCGTCGTCTGTTGGGAAGCGTTGTGCCGGTTGGCGTCCGCTACCTCCTGGTGGAGGCGCGCGACGCGCTGCTCGTACGCTTGCCGCTCCTCGGCGCGCTGGGTGGCGGTGGCTTCCTGGTAATGCTCGAACTGGGCGCGCGTCTGCGTGAGCTGGTGATCGAGCGTCGCCACTTCGGCGCCGCGATCGGCCAGGCGCTGCTGCAAGCCGGCGCTTTCTGCCTGCACGGTGGCCAGCGCGACGGTCTGCGCATGGTGCGCGGTGCTCAATTGCGACAGCGTTTCCCTTGCGCGCGCCAATTCCTCGGTCAAAGCGGCATTGGCGGCCAGCGCTGCCTGGTGTCCGGTGCGCAGTTGCTTTTCCCGTTCAGCAGCCTCGCCCATCGCGATGCCATGTGCCTGCCGCGCCTGTTCGATCTGTTGACTGGCCTCGGCCTGCATGTGCTGGTGCAAGCCCTTTACGGCTTGCAGGAGGGGCGCCGGCAAGCCGGATTCGGCTTCGGCGATGGCATCCTGCTGTTCGGCTTTCCAGCGTTTTAGGAAAGGGGCGATGGTGCTCTTGCTGCCGGTGCTACCCAGCGCCTCGCGCACGCTGTCGACGGTGGGATTTTTGCCGTCTTGAAGCAGCGTTGCCGCCGCTTGGGCGACATGGGAATAGAGAATGCCGGCGCGTGCCATCAAGACCTCGAAATAAAGTTATGTATTACGTGTCACGTAATATTATCTTATATAACGATAAAGACAGTCTGAAAGTTTGAATTTAAAAGGCGCGATAAGAAGGATTATCGCAGGTTATGATGGCCGCTGCATGCTATGCTTAGTAACTCGCTGGTACAAATCTCGAATTTGAGCGACAAAATTGCATGACTGAAAATCCGCCTCTTCCCCCAAATTCATCTATCGAGGTAGCTCAGGAAATCGTTGTTCGTAACGCAGGTACAGTTATAGATGGCGATTTGACTGCACAGCACCGCGCGTTTCTAGCCGCCGCCACGGCCGAGAACACTCGCCGCGCCTACCGATCGGCGATTCGTCATTTCCATGCCTGGGGCGGTGTGCTGCCCTGCGATGAGCCGGCTTTGATCCGGTATCTACTGGCCTATGCGGCGTCGTTGAATCCCCGCACGCTGGCACTGCGGCTGACCGCGCTGTCGCAGTGGCACCTTCACCAAGGCTTTGCCGATCCGGCGTCGACGCCGACCGTGCGCAAAACACTGGCCGGCATAGAGCGCGTGCACGGAAAGCCGAAAAAGAAGGCCAAGGCGCTGCCGCTGGAAGATCTGGATCGTATCGCTGTGCATCTGGCTAGCCTCGACACCTTGAAAGCCAAGCGCGACAATGCCCTGCTGCAGGTCGGCTATTTCGGTGGATTTCGCCGCAGCGAAATAGTGGCTCTGGAAATCCCTCATATAGTGTGGGAGCCGGAAGGCATCGTCATCACGTTGCCGCGCTCGAAAACCGATCAGCAGGGTCGAGGCATCGTCAAGGCGATTCCCTACGGCAGCGGCCCTTGTTGCCCAGCCAGCGCGCTGCGCGCTTGGTTGGCAGCCGCCGGCATTACGTCCGGACCGCTATTCCGTCCGATCACTAAATGGGGCGAGCTCGGCCCCGAAGCATTGCACGAAGCGAGCGTCAACACCATACTGGCGACGTGCGCAACGCTGCTTCAACTAGACTATGCCCCGCAGCTCTCCAGTCATAGCCTGCGTCGTGGCATGGCCACCAGTGCGCACCGTGCCGGTGCAGACTTCCGTGATATCAAGCGGCAAGGCGGCTGGCGCCACGATGGCACTGTCCAGGGTTATATTGAGGAGGCGGGCCAGTTTGAAGAAAATGCAGCGCGCATTCTATTGCGACGCAAGCCATGAACCTATTGCGAATCCAGGGTGCGTTAGTTAGGGCGTTACGTTGATGGTCGACGGCGATTCACTTCAACCGAGATATGAACCAGTTCTTCGTGAATGCGCAGCTGCTGCCTGAAGTAGTCGGGTTCGACCTCATCCATGGTCGCTAGAGCAAGAATGCAGGCGTATTTGCCCTTGCCAACACGCCACACATGCAAATCACAGATATCGGCCTTGATTGGGCTGGCCTCAATTACCTCTCTGATTTCAGCCACGACAGGAGCATTCATCTCGGCATCGAGCAGCACACGTCCGGAGTCCCGCAGTAACCCATAGGCCCAAACCGCAACCAGTCCTGCGCCGACAATACCCATGAGGGGGTCCCTTTGATTTCCGTGCATTTTACGACGGTAGCCGCCCCTAGCATTCATGCGGGTTCCAGCCGATCGTCTCTCGCAAATCCTTTTTAAATCAGGCACTTGCTGTCTGGGTCTTTTACCTCGCCAATTCTCGCCCTGCGCACATCACGTTTCGGCACTTCTGGCCGTCGCCCCTCCGGTTTCTGCCAGTTTTACCACGATAATAATTGTTATCGTCGATCGATACATTTATATCTAACGTTTATGGCTTACGTAACGTTATAAATGAATGTAAGATTAGCGCCGACTCCCCGCATCCGGAGCCCATCATGCCGCGCGCCGCCATCGCCACACCCGACCAAATCCGCTCCACGATCCTCGCCATGCTCGCCGAGGCGCACGACGCCGCGCCCGCAACGGGCGAGCGCTTCCGCCGCATCGTGTCAGTGCGCAAGCTCAAGGACCGCCTCGGCGGCGGTGACCCGGCCACGCTCGGCCGCGCGATCAACGCGGTCGAATCCGAAATCGTGACAGCCGGTTTGACCGACATCGCGCTGCCCGACATCCCGGCCGAGATCGCCGAGCAGATGCGTCAGCTCTGGCACGCCGCGGTAGCGGTCCAGCTTGACGACGTCGTCAAGCTCAAGGCCGAGGCCAGGCAGACCGTCGAAGCGGCGCAGGCGACCTTGACCGAATCGAGCTTGCGGGTCGACATGCTTCGCGAAGAACTGGACGCTGTGCGCGGCCTCCTGGCGGCGCGCGATGCCGACCTGGCGCAGGCGCGCACCGATTCGGCCGCCGCCAACATGCAGCTGGCATCGCTCCAGGAAAGCCAGGAGGCACTTCAGGCGGAATTACGGGCGGCGCGCCTGCACGCCGCCGCCCTGGCACAATCCCATACGGAAAGCCTGGCGTCCGCCCAGCAGCGTTACGACGGATTGTCCAAGCAATTGCTTCAAGAAACCGCGCAGCAGCGGCAAGCACTGCAGCAGGAACAAAGCCGCATCGCCTCACAGATGAAATTCGCCGAACGGCGCATCGCGACGCTGGAAGAAGCGGTCGCGCATGCCGAGGCTGACGCGGCGGCCGAGCGCGACAAGCGACAGGTGGCTGTCGGCGAAGCGAATGCGCTGAAAGCGATCAACGCCAGCCAGCGGGCGCAGCTCGATGAGCTGATGCGTGCCGCGATCGCCAAGACGCCGGTGCCGAAACAGCGCGCCGCCGCGCCGGCCGAGAAGCCCAGCGGCAAGCGTGCGGCGCCGCGACGCAAGGGAGGCTGACCATGCAGTGCTGGCTCGACCACGGCGTCACGCCGCCGGCACCATTGCCGGAGACCGTCGACGCCGCGCTCGCCTACCTGACCCATGTGCTCGGCCATGCCTGTTACGAACGGTGGACGCTGCCCCGGATCAAGCAAGTCTTCCCGTCGTTCGGCGAGGCGAAAGCCGCCAAGCCGGTCGTGTTCGAGCTGCTGCTCGACTATCCCGACGCCGTCGAGTGGTGGGAAGGCGGCCGGCTCCGCACAGCGGCTGCCGTCGACGCGCCGGAACCGGAGAATGTCCTGGAGCGATTGCTGCACGCGCACCGCCGGCGCTTCCGGCGCATGGACGGCTCGATGTCGGTACTGCAGAACGTCGATAGCGGGAACGCGTGCCTGGCCGCGATCGAGCCCCACCATACAGGTGCGCTGGTTGCATGGCTATTCCGGAGCGGCCGGTTCGTGAACCGTGACGCCGCGACGAACACGCTGGCGGTCTTCGACGACGCCCAGGCCGTCGCGCTGTTCCTGCGCGAGCTCGCGAACCGGTCGCGTCACACGCTGCGCGCGTACGCGGCCGATCTGCGCCGACTGATCGGATGGTGCCGCGACCGGCATCTCGGGCCACTGTCCGACCTCACGCGCAACGATCTACTTGCCTACCGCGATCACCTCCGCACGGCGCACGCCATTGTCACGCCAACCGGGCGGCAGCGCGCGACGGCGCCTGGCGAACGCACCTTGGCGCGGGCGCTGGCCGTGGTCGCGAGCCTGTACCAATACTGGTTCGAGACCGGCTACCTGATTGCGAACCCGGCCGCGGGTCTCGTGACCGGAACGCAGGCGCGGACCGGATTTTCACCGCAGCGTTTTCTGGCGCCGGCGGCGCTCGCCGCGTGCGATGCCTGGATGGCCGCGATGTCGTCCGGCGCAGATAACATTGCCTCATTGCGCCGGCGCGCCATCTGGGCGCTGTACCGTTATGGCGGCGTGCGCCTGGCGGAGCTGGCATGGTCGATCGACACCAATCTGCCGCGCGTCGAGGTCGAAGACGGCGGACAATGGACGTTGTATGTGCATGGCAAGGGCGACAAGCCTCGCGCCATTCCCTTGCCGGCCGTGGCAGTCGGGCCGCTGGCCGCCTATCGTCTGGCGCGCGGGCTGCCGGCGGATCCGGCCGCGCACGAGGTGCTGCCGCTGATCCACGGTTTCAAGGGCGGCTCGCTCCAGGAAGGCGGGCTGTACGCCGAGGTGAAGGCAATCTTCGCGGCGGTCGCCGCCGGCCTGCAGGCGGACCACCCGGCGCGAGCGGTGCTGCTGCGCGCCGCGTCGCCGCACTGGCTGCGCCACGCCTATGCCAAAGCGTTGGTGGTCGACCACCAGGTGCCTCTGCCGGTCGCGCAAGCCTTGCTCGGACACGCGTCGGTACAGACGACGGCCGCTTACGCGAAGACGGACCTGTCCCTGCTTCGGGCATTCGTGGAGGGGAGTTTTGCCGATGGAAGCAAATAGTGCCGCTCGCCTGTGATTTCAGGATTTCTCCAGCAAGCCACTGGATATTGGTTCGGACGGCAGCATCAGCTTCATTGACGGGAAAGGATGCTCGATTTCCTTATGATACTTAAGTATCGCGCTTTCATCGCACCTCAGGAACACGTCGCATTTGTTTTCGATGGCCAGCACGACGTGATGGGCATCGCTACGGTCCAGGTCAATATGCGGGATTTTCGGCTTATTTCGTGCAAGTCGAGCAAATGCCGTATAGGGAAAGCGAATGTTCCTGAAGCACAAAGCCGAGATCTTTCGCAATCTCTTCCTGACGGCGCTCGATCTCGTTATCGACGAATTCTTCCACTTTACCGCACGATGTGCAGATCAGGTGGTCGTGATGGTGCCCCTCATTCAGTTCGAATACCGCTGCGCCGGACTCGAAATGGCGACGACTGAGAATGCCCGCTTCGGCGAACTGCATCAATACGCGATAAATGGTGGCAAGTCCAACATCGATTTTTTCGTCCAGCAAGAAACGATAAATCTCTTCTGCAGACAGATGTTTGATTTGGCGTTCATGAAATAACTGCAAGATACGCAATCTTGGCAATGTCGCTTTCAGACCGGAGTCGCGTAGTTCTTTGGGTATGTCCATTTGCGCGCTCATCAAAACCGCTTTTGTTCCAAAGGGCTTCTTCTCATTTTTTCTTGTTACCAGCATCAGTTTATTGCGCCAGGACGGATAGTCCATTGTCAACGCCATCAGAGTGCATGTCGAATGGGGTGAAATGCAGTTCAACTCAACGACAAGTTTGGTTTTCAGAAATTCTTGCATCACCAATCACCAGTTACAGGCGCACATGGATAACTTCCCGCAAGTCTCGCAGCTATCGAAGCTTGAAGTTTAGATGAGAACAATTATTATTTGCAAATGATTCTCATTTGACTTATGATGGCGTCAATGGATGTCATGTCGAACAGGTAACAACCTGCTGTTTCAGTCATATATCCAGTAGTCCGTTCAGCCAGCCAGCTTTCCTGTCTTCGGAAAGCAGCCAGTCAATGATGCTTGCAAGGGTATGCACTACGCGTCCCGTGATCGGCTGGCAACACGCTCTTCCCGTTTGCCTCCGTCTGTTCCGTTGCTTCGTCCGGACTGATGGGTGCCGTCATGGTCGGCGTTTTCTTGCATTCGTCATGTTTACTGTGTCCTGACCGGGAGCCGTAATCGTCACGCCTATTCGTACTTCAAGAAAGCCAATCATGTTAGCGATGCCTCAGCCCGACTCCATAACTCGCCCTTCCATCTCTTCGCCTGATACCGGTGCCATGCTTCTCAAACCGCTGGCGTTTGCCATGCGCATGGCTTTCGCCGGCATGCTGGTGACCGGATTTGCTGCTCAAGCACAGACCAAGCAAGGGGAGCAACAGGCGGCGGTTGAAGACGCGCGAACACTCTCCGAGATCAAGGTGAGCGCCGAGCGGTCCGGCGGTCTTCCGCAGGCCTACGCCGGCGGCCAAGCTGCGCGCGGCGCACGGCTGGGGCTGCTCGGTAACGCGGACGCCATGAAGGCGCCGTTCAGCATCAGCAGCTATACCTCACAGATGATCCAGGACCAGCAGGCCGCCACTGTGGCGGATGTTGTGGCCAAGGATGCGTCAGTGCGCGCGACCGGCCAGACAGGCGGCATCCTTGACGCCTTCTTCATTCGCGGATTTCCGATTGGCGAAGGCAACCTGGGCGAAATCGCGTTTGACGGGCAATACGGCGTGGCGCCCAATTTCCGCGTGCTGTCCGATTATGTCGAGCGCGTCGAGGTGATCAAGGGGCCCGCGGCACTGCTGTACGGCATGTCCCCGAACAGCGGCATCGGCGGCGTCATCAACATTGTTCCCAAGCGCGCGTTGAATACCGACCTCACGCGGTTCACGGCCGATTATGCATCGAGCTCCCAGGGTGGCGGCCATCTCGATGTGAGCCGGCGCTTCGGCGCGGATCGCCAGTTCGGCGTGCGATTCAACGGCAGTCATCACCAGGGCGACACGCCGGTGGACAACCAGTCCCGGAAAGCGACCGTCGGCGCCGTGGCGCTCGACTACCAGGGCGAACGGCTGCGGGCATCGCTCGATGTGATCGATCAGCGGGAGCGCTTCGATGCTCCCTCGCGCCCGTTTACCATTGCGGCGGGAGTCGCCGTGCCCGACGCGCCGGACGGCCGCCGCAATGTCTCCCAGGCATGGGAATGGGCGAAGATCGATGACCAGTCGGTCTTGCTGCGCGCCGAATATGACGTGAACGACAAGCTGACGCTGTTCGCCAACGCCGGCGGCAGTCAGACCGACGTTAACCGTCTTTTCGGAGGCCCGCAGATTCTGAATGCGGCCGGCGATGTACGCACGACCCCCGCTCACTTCATCTTCGACATCGAACGGTCGACCGCCGACGCCGGCCTGCGTACCCGCTTCGATACCGGGGCGGTACGCCATACCGTCACGCTGCAGGCAAGCACTTATCGCGATCAGCTGGATCGGGGTTCCAGAAACGGCACAGCGGTAACCTCCAACATCTATACGCCGGCGGCATATCCCAGCCAGGCTGTCGCGGCGCCGGCTCTGGTATCGAAAATCTCGGAAACGAAGCTTTCCGGTGTTGCGCTCGCCGATACCTTGTCCATGCTGAACGATCGCGTGCTGCTTTCCCTCGGAGCGCGTCACCAGCAGGTCGAGTCGGACAATTTCAATCCGACCACCGGCGCGGTCACTTCTTCCTACGACAAGAGCGCCGTCACCCCCCTGGTCGGCCTGGTCTTCAAACCCTGGCAGAACGTCTCGCTCTACACCAACTACATCGAAGGGCTGAGCAAGGGCGATACCGCCCCGTCGACGGCGGCCAATGCGGGCGAGGTCTTCGCGCCGTACAAGGCCAAGCAGCACGAGATCGGCGTCAAGTTCGATCATGGCCGCGTGATGACCACGGTGAGCCTCTTCCAGATCGCCAAGCCCAGCGGACAGATGACCGGCAACGTCTTCGGCGTCGATGGCGAGCAGCGCAACCGCGGCCTGGAGATCAACGTGCTGGGTGAGGCAGCCCGCGGCGTCAGGCTGCTTGGCGGCGTGACGCTGATCGATGCGGAACTGACGAAGACCAACAGCGCCGCCACGCTCGGCAAGACACCGATCGGCGTGCCGTCGGTGCAAGCCAACGTTGGCGCCGAATGGGACACGCCTTGGGTAACCGGACTCACCTTGACCGGCGGCATTGCATACACCGGGAAGCAATACGTCAACCAGGCGAACACGGCACGCCTTCCCGCGTGGACCAAGGTTGATCTTGGCGCGCGTTATGCCACCAAGGTCGCCGGCAAATCCACGACCTTCCGGGCCAATCTCCTCAATGCATTTGACCGCGACTACTGGTCGGGCGTGGCATCGTGGGGCGGCTTCGTGCAGGGGGCGCCGCGTACCGTGCTGTTGTCCGCCTCGGTGGATTTCTGATCCCACCTGCAATCGCAATACTGGAAAAGGGAGGCGGCCTATGCGAAGCGACAAGCCATTGACCGAAACAGGCATGGGACGGATACAGATCCGGGAGCCGATGTCGCTCAAGCCCATACTCGACCGGTCGATCGCCGACCTTGTCCATTCCTCGCCGGAGACGCTGCTGGCCTTGGCCGACCGATATGGATCGCCGCTCAACATTGTCTGGCCGCATATCCTGAAGCAAAACGTGGAAGCGTTTCGTTCCGTATTGCGCGCGCATCAGGTGCGATTCGAGATCTTCTACGGCGCGAAGGTCAACAAGTCGCAGGCGCTGGTCAGCGCCGCCGTGGAATCCGGCATCGGCGTGGACGTGTCCAGCATCCATGAAATGAGGGATTCGCTGCGTGCCGGAGCGAATCCGGCAAGACTCTGCGCAACCGGCCCGGCGAAGACGGCGGCGTTCCATGCCGAACTGATCGCCAACGGCGCACTGATTTCGATCGATTCCGCCGAAGAGCTTGCGGAACTGGAAGAATCCGTCCGCAGGCTCGCACCGGATCGCCGGGCGCGGATTCTTCTCCGGTATCGTCCCGACGCCTCCCGCGCGAGCCGGTTCGGGATGGGGGGAGAGGATCTCATGCGATGCCTGCATCGCCTCGTTGAGGCGAGGAAGCAGTTTGCATTCGAGGGATTCCATTTCCATCTCGGCGGCTATGCGCATGAAACGCGGGCACAGGCGCTGCGCGAACTTGTCCGTTATATCGATGCGGCGCGCGGCTTGGGCCTCGGCCCGCGGATGATCGACATCGGCGGCGGACTGCCGATCCGGTATGTGGACAGCGACGAGTACGAGGCGTTCCTGCAATACCCGTGCAAGGAGCATTACCGCAACGGCAAGGTACCCGAATCCTTCTATCCCTATGGCGGACGCATCGGCGCCTGCGAATGGCTGGACCGCCTGCTGAAGTCGCCGTGCGCGGATGGCCAGTCGGTCGCCGAATATCTGAACGCGATGGATCTCACTCTGGCGCTCGAACCGGGGCGCAGCCTCGCCGACCAGGCCGCCATTTCCGTATTCAAGGTTACCCGCGTGAAGCCGCTGGCAGCGGGAAACCATGTGATTTTCGTCGAAGGAAGCAGCTTCAGCGCGTGCGAAACCTGGTTCGCCTCCGAATTCCTGGTCGACCCGATACTCGTGGCGACAGAGAAATCCGGCGACAACGGTGCAGCGCCAGGTCAGGCCTATATCGCGGGGCACAGCTGCCTCGACGACGACGTCATCACCAATCGGCTGATCGGCTTCGACAGGATGCCGGAGGCCGGCGACCTGCTCGTGTATGCCAACACGGCCGGTTACCAGATGGACTTGCTGGAGAACGAATTTCACCGTCATCCGATGCCGCGGAGGATTGCCGCCGCTTACGACGCAGCTGGAAAGATGACTATTTCACCTGACGATAGTACGGAGAATTGAGATGATTCTGAACAAAGTGACTGATTTGATCGGCAATACCCCTATCCTGAGCATTCCGATTCCTGCAAAGAACTCCAGGTTGCTGCTCAAGATCGAGAAAAACAATCCGGGTGGCAGCATCAAGGACAGGATGGCTCGCAACATGGTCATTGCGGCGCTCAAATCCGGGCGCCTCAAACCGGGTGGCGTGATTGTCGAGTCGTCTTCCGGCAATACCGGGATCGGCCTTGCCATCACGGCCATCGAATTCGGCCTGCGCTTCATCGCGGTGGTCGACCACCATGCGGCCCAGGACAAGATCGCCGTGATGCGCGCACTCGGCGCGGAGATCCGTTACGTCGCAGGAGACTATCGGGAGGACGAAGTTGCCGTCGTCGAACGCCAGCGCATGGCCGCCGAACTGGCCAGCCAGATTCCGGGCGCCGTGTTCATGAACCAGTCGGACAATATCGCCAATGCCGGCGGATATTTCGATTTTGTACGGGAAGTCATCGAGCAGATCGGCGGCCCCGTGGATGCCTATGTCGGTTGCGTCGGAACGGGCGGATCGATGACAGGGATCGCACGCGGACTGAAGCTGCATAATCCCCACACCAAGACAATCGCTGTCGAGCCGGACGGCTCGATCGTGTTCGGCCAGCCGGGCCGCCCCTATTATCAATCGGGAACCGGCACGCCCAAGGGCGATACCGTCGGACTGGTGCTCGACTACAGTTGCATCGACATGGGGGTGCAGGTCACCGATTCGCAGGCCTTCGAGACAGCCCGGTATGTCGCCAAACACACCGGGCTGCTCGTGGGCGGTTCGACGGGTGGCGTCATCTACAAGGCGCTGGAATTCATTCACAGCGGACTGATTGGCGGCAATGTTGTGGCCGCGGTGGCGGATGGCGGAGAAAAATATCTCCACACCGTGTTCAATGAGGACTGGCTGAAAGAGCGCAACCTGCTGGATCCGGGTATCTGGGAGAGTCTCGACGCCTGGCTATCCCAGGAAAGCGTGAGCGAACCAGCGCCGCGCGCGGTCCCACGTCTGAGCGTGGCATGACTCCGGAAAGGGATTGCAGGATGAAGCCGTTGAACGTGGTCGTTTGCGGCGGGGGCAGAACCGGGCACCTGAATGCCGTGCTGTTCAAGCAGCTTCCCGGCGTGCGCGTATCCCTGCTCACGAGCCGTCAGGACGTGATTGACCGGCATTGCCGTGACGAAGGCCTTGTCACGGCAATCCTGCCAGACGGGAAAACGCTCGACGCCCGCCTGGATGCCGTCGCGCGTGAACCGGAAGGCATCATGGCGGACGCGGATGTTGTCGTCATCACGGTGCCGGCGCAGGCGCGGCCGGACCTGCTGCAGTCGATCGCATCCAGCCTGCCGTCGCACAAGCCCGTCTATGTGGGAGCGATTCCCGGCTTCTGCGGCTTCGACTGGCTGGCGGAGAAGGCCCTGGCCGAGCGGCCCAATGCCGTCATCTGGGGCATGAAGGACGTGCCCCATACTGCCTACGACCTGACGCCTGGCGTGTCGGTCAAGATGGGCGGGGCAAAGAGCACGCTTTACATCGGGACGCATGTGCGCGAGACCGAAGCGGCGCGCCAAACCCTCCTGGCACATTTGCAGCGGCTGTACGAATCTCCCGTCGAGCTGCTGAACCACTACTTGGAAATCACCCTCACGCCCGGCAACCCGATCATGCACCCCTCGGTGGTATACGGGCTGGTCGGGCCATACGGCCAGTGGCACAACAAGACGTTTTCGTCGCCCATCTGCTGGTGGACCGATTGCCCCGAATTGGGCGCGTACTTCCTGGAACGCAGCGACGAAGAGAGCCAGCTTCTTTGCAAGGCCATCGAGCAGCGCCTGGGCGTGGACCTGTCTTCGGTGAAGCCGTTGAAGCAGGAAATCATCGAGGCCTACGAAGACCAGATACGCGATCACGGCACGATGCTGTCGGTATTGCGAACCAACCGGGCCTATGACGAGATCCAGGCGCCGCTGGTGCCTGCGGACGGCAATGCCGGCTACGTCATCGACAAGGAAAGCCGCGCATTCCATGAGGACGTGGCCTACGGTCTCGCGCTGCTCGTCAAGATGGCGAAGCGGCTGAATCTGAATGTCCCGCATATCGAAGAAATATTCAACTGGAATGTCGCCTACATGGGTGGTCTGCGCGGGTCCGCGCTCGACTACTTTCCCGAAACCTGGCCAGCCTGACACCTCTATCCTATGAAAACCAATCCGATTTTGTTGCAACCCGACAGCGCTTTCTATGTGGAGCGCAAGAATGACGCGCTGGCATTCGCACACCGCAATGCCTTGCGGCGCGTCGTCCGCTGCCTGTTCGCCGAGAAAATCCTCGACAAGAGCCTGCTCATATTCGCTCCTCAGGGATGCTGTGCATGGTTTCCACTCTGGCACAAGCACGCGCTCGTTTTCTTCGAAGACCTGTGGGCGGCGCCTGCGGATACCTTCATCAACCGTGGAGCCATCACCCTCATCGAATCCAGCGGTGCGCGCACTGCCATCGACACGTCCGATCAACTGATCGATCTGCTGCGCCCCTGCTTCGATTTTTCCCTCAGCGAAGAAGGCGTTGCCGGCCTGAAGGCGGATATCGAGAACAGTATCGCCAACGATGCGCTTGCCCGTATCCACCGGGATGCGTGGGCTGCGGACCTGAACAAACTCATCGATTCCGCCGGTGCCGGCGGCCTTGCGGATTACCTGCACAAGCACGCCACCATCAAGGACGCCGCGATGCTGCTGGACCAATGGGGTTCGCTCGAAGGCCACCCGTTCTACCCGACCTGGAAATCCAAGCCGGACCTGAGCCCCGAGGAAGTGGCCCTGCTGTCGCCGGAGTTCAATGCGAAGGTCCGGGTACGCATCGCGTCCTTGCGTGCGGACATGGCCTATATCGAACGCATGCCCCACGTACACAGTTACCAGGACTGGTTCGCCGACAACTTTCCCGACTTGTGGAACAGCTGGAAAGACGGATTGAACGCGAAACGGTTGAATGAACGGGACTGGCTTCCGCTGCCTATCCATTCCTGGCACCTCGAAAATTATGTGGGGAAGGAGTATGCCGCAGAGATTGAGGAGGGCATTTTGATCCTGGATGGCCCGGACGTCGAGACGCTGCCGACCATGTCGTTCCGGACCATGATGCCGCAGGAGC
This sequence comes from Noviherbaspirillum sp. FW303-A3, assembly GCF_058788695.1. Taxonomy (NCBI): domain Bacteria; kingdom Pseudomonadati; phylum Pseudomonadota; class Betaproteobacteria; order Burkholderiales; family Oxalobacteraceae; genus Noviherbaspirillum; species Noviherbaspirillum sp. FW303-A3. Next base: position 21,283 of record NZ_JBYTAZ010000002.1, on the reverse strand, counting down.
CTGAAGCCGCCCCGTTCATCAAACTGCCCATTGCGTTGTGGCTCACGAGCGAACAGCGCAGCCTGCAGGCGAAATCGATCCATATGGGGCCGCGCATCAGCACGGTGATCAAAAGCATTCTTGCCGCCGACAAGGAACTCGGCAAGGCGCTCGACATCTTCCCGGAAGAAGTGGCATTCCACTACAAGCATGCGGTGAAGCAGGAAGACCGGCCCGGGCGCCATTTGTCGGTCGCGTATCGCGCGAGCCGGGATGCCTTCGAGCGGACCGATGGCCTTCTTCCAGTCACGGTCGCTGCGTTATTCACCGGTTCGCCTGCGAACGGCAGGCCGCTCGTAACGGAACTGATCGAGCGCAATGGGACTCGTCCTGCTCCGGAAGTGGTGGAAACCTGGTTCAAGCAGTATGCGCGAGCAGTTACGCGTCCAGTGATCGCCATCTATCTGCTCTACGGAATCGGACTTGAAGCGCATCAGCAGAACACTTCCGTGCTGTTCGCCGCAGATGGGACGCCAAGAAGCCTTCTGATACGGGATTTCGGGGATGGCCGCACCTATGCGCCTCTGCTTTCCGAGCGTGGATACGGGCTCGAGCCCTATGTCCATCCAGGAATTCTCCCTACCGTCTTCACCGACGATATCGAACCGGTTCGCACTTTCGTGCTGGATGCCTGCTTCGTCTGTCACCTGCACGAACTGGCGATGCTGCTGACGCGCGAGTATGAACTCGGCTCGGCTCGCCTGTGGGAAATCCTGCGTGAAGAGACGGCGGGTGCCTTCGACGTGCTGGCACCGCGGGTATCCCAGGCGCTATGGGCAACGGAGCGAGAGGCGTTTCTCGAGCAGCCCTGGCCGACGCGCTCGGTACTGCGAATGCATCTGCTCAAGTACTCCAATTACCGTCTGCAGCATGATCTGCCCAACCCGCTGGTATCGGCGGACGGCGGGATCTGACCGATGTCGAACGCCGCCATAGCGCCGAGCCAAGCGTCGCGTCTGATTCACGTTCTCTTCGTGATTCAGCTCACTTCCATGGGCGCCATGGAAATGAGCGGCCCCTTCTGGCCCCTTCATTTGAAGTCGCTCGACGCCTCTGAGCTCTTGTTAGGTTTTGCCGGCATTGCAGTCTACGTGGGGCCGATGCTCGGCATCGTGTTGACCGGCGCATTCTGGGGGAGGATCGGCGACCGGTTCGGGCACAAGCCGATGATGATCCGGGCCTTGCTCGGCTTGTCCCTGACCCAATTGGCATTGGCCTACACGAGCGATATCTGGATGATCCTCGCGCTGCGCTTCGTCCAGGGCGCCTGCGCAGGATACATCGCCCCTGCGCAAGCCTATGGAGTCACCATCGAATCGCCGTCGCGCCGGGCCCGCCTGTTCGCCTACCTGCAGGTATCGACCAATGTCGGATCACTCGCCGGTGCGGTCGTCGGCGGCCTGATTCTCGATTACACGACCTTTTTCTGGATCAATGCTGCTGCATCGGCCCTGTGCGCCTTGTGTGCCTTGGCCGCGTGGCTGATATTGCCGAACGTACCACCGGCAGCGAAGGCAGCACCAGCAGCCGCGCAAACGGCCGTCGGTCCGGCGGACGCCGGCGCGCTGCTCACCTGGCGCTCGCCGCCCATTCTTGGCCTGCTTGGCGTCATCGGCATACTGCTCGTGAGCCGTATGATTACCCAGACCCCGTTCTCCCTGTATGTCCGCTCGATCTTTGATGTGAGCAACTGGGTGGTGGGCTTGTGCTACGGCTTGCTCGCGCTGGGCTTCATTCTGTCGGCGGCGATGTGGGCGAAGCATTTCGAGAAGAAATCCCTGTCCGAGACGATCCGCTGGATCGCTTGCATCGCCGGCGCTTGCGCAGGCTTGACGGCGGTCGCTGGCGCCACGCGCAATATCGGCGTATTTATCGGCGTGCATTTCGCCTGGGGCATCCTGCTGGGAGCGACCACGCCGGTATTGATGTCGCAGATATCCAGGGTGGCTGGCAGCCTGCGGCAGGGCTATATCCTCGGCGTCGCGTACAGCACATCGCAATTATCATCGATCGGCGGCATTGTGCTGGGTGGCTGGCTGAGTCAGGCCGTCGGGCTGGAATACACCTACTTCTTCGTTGCGTTTTTCTACGCCATGGCCGCGGTTGCCGCGCTGGCCATGAGACGGGGACACGCTGTGATTCAACCCGCCGGCATGACGCGGCAGTAATCCTTTTCATTCGCAAGAGTCTTTATCATGGCATTTCAACGTCGCTGGGCCGTAGCCCTCATTCTCCTCGTACCGGTCTGTCTTCTCGCCGGATTCTTCTTCTTTTTTAATCCGGCAAAGGGAGGTGAGGCCGTTGCCGACGCCGCACCCGGCACGGTCACGGTAACCGATCTTCTCGGGCGGCAGGTGCAGGTCCGCGTGCCCGTACAACGCGTTATCCTGGGAGAGGGGCGCCAGCTGTATCTGGTTGCGGCGCTGGATACGGATAATCCGATCCAACGCATCGTCGGCTGGCGCAAGGACCTGATCCAGGCCGATCCGGATACCTACGCGTTGTATCTGCAAAAGTTTCCAAAGATCGCCGACATTCCCACCTTCGGCGGCTTTGAAGACGGCACGGTCGATATCGAACAGACGATTGCGCAAAGGCCCGATGTCGTTTTCCTGAACATCGAGGCCGAACGCGCCAGCCAGGACGCGCGTACCATCGAGAAGCTCGGCGCACTGGGTATCCCGGTGGTCTACATCGATTTCCGCCACTATCCGATCGAAAACACCGAGCCGACCATGCGGCTGTTTGGCAAACTGTTCGGAAAGGAGCAGCGCGCCGAGGAGTTCATTGCCTTCCGCGCTAGGCAGATTCAACGCGTCACCGACGTCATCCAGGCCCGCCAGCCGACACGCCCGAAGGTATTCATCGAACGGATTGGCGGATATACCCAGGACTGCTGCCTGAGCTTTGGACATGAAAACTTCGGCAAGTTCGTCGAGATGGCCGGCGGCGTGAACATCGCCAAGGACGTCATTCGCGGCACGTTCGGTCAGTTGAATCCGGAACAGGTCGTGGCGGTCAATCCCGACCAGGTGGTGGTCACCAGCGCCAACTGGGAAGCGTATGTGCCGGGCGGAAGCTGGGTAGGAGTCGGACCGGGTGCAGACCTGACGGAAGCGGCGCGAAAACTCGAAACCTACACAAAGCGGCCGGCTTATGCGGGTATCAAGGCGAACCGGAATCAGGAATTTCACGCGATCTGGCACCAGTTCTACAACAGTCCTTACCAGTTCGTCGCGATCCAGCAGTTTGCAAAATGGTTCCATCCGACGCTCTTCCCCGACCTCGACCCGGATGCAACCTTCCGCGAACTGCATCAGCGCTTTCTGCCCTTTGAACACAGGCCCGGTTACTTCGTGAGCTTGAAAAACAAGATGGAGGCCCACCAATGAGCGCGGTCTGTTTGACGGAAAGCGGGCAGCGCACCGTCTATCGGGCAATCGTCAGGCGCAAGCGGCTGCTGATTGCGGCGTTCATCGTTCTGCTGCTGTTGAGCCTCCTGCTCGACTTGGCGCTCGGACCAGCACGGTACAGCCTCGACGAAGTCGTGCGCGCCTTGTTTCTTCCCGACAGCACTTCCTTGCAGGTAAGGGTCGTGATGTGGGAGATCCGCATGCCCGTCGCCCTGATGGCGATCGTCGTTGGCGCTGCGCTGTCGCTCGCCGGCGCCCAGATGCAAACGATACTGAACAATCCGCTGGCAAGTCCTTTCACGCTGGGCATTTCAGCCGCCGCAAGTTTCGGCGCTGCAATGGGACTCGCTTTCGGGGTCAAGCTTTTCCCGGTGGCGACTGAATACCTCGTCCCGCTCAATGCATTTGCGATGGCAATGTTGTCCGCCTTGTTGATCCATCTGCTCTCGATGCGCCGTGGCGTGACCGCCGAAACGGTCGTGCTGCTGGGGATTGCCCTGGTGTTTACCTTCAATGCCCTGCTTGCACTCGTCCAGTACTTTGCGACTGAACAGGCAGTTGCCGCTGTCGTGTTCTGGACCATGGGTAGCCTGACCAAGGCCACATGGCCGAAGCTGGCCGTGACCTGTCTCGTCATTGCGGTCACGCTGCCGATCTTTGCACGCCGGGCTTGGGCATTGACTGCGCTGCGCTTGGGAGACGACAAGGCTGCCAGTTTCGGGGTCGATGTGCCGCGCCTTCGGTTCCAGACCCTGGTAATGGTCAGCCTGTTGGCCGCGATTCCGGTTGCTTTCGTTGGCACGATCGGTTTCGTCGGTCTCGTGGGGCCGCATATTGCCCGCATGCTGATCGGGGAAGACCAGCGCTTTTTCCTGCCTGCTTCGTTGCTGACTGGAGCGCTTGTACTTTCGCTGAGCTCAGTGGTGAGTAAAACCCTGATGCCAGGCGCCATCTTCCCGATCGGGGTGGTAACGTCGCTCATCGGTGTGCCGTTCTTCATTTCGCTCATTCTTGGCAGCAAGAGGAACGCATGGTGAGACTACGACTGGAAAATATCGGTGCGCTTTACGGGCGACACTTGGTCATTTCCGGAATCAATACCCCCGCATTCCACGGCGGGGAGGTTGTTTCGGTCATCGGCCCCAATGCAGCGGGGAAGTCGACATTGTTCAAGCGCTTGGCCGGACTGCTTAAAGGGCCGGGTAACATTCATCTCGAAGGCTCTCGCAAGGGGCTCGACGGGATCTGCTACATGCCGCAGGAAATCAACGCCAATGCGAGACTGACGGTCTACGAATCTGTCCTTTTGGCACGCAAGCAGCAGACGCCAAGCTGGGCGGTGCATGACGACGATCTGAAGGTAATTGATGCCACCATGGCATCACTCGGTATCGCCGACCTTGCGTTTCGCAACCTGGGCGAACTGAGCGGAGGACAGCGTCAACTGGTGTCGATCGCGCAGACACTTGCGCGCGAACCGGAAATCCTGCTCATGGACGAACCCACCAGTGCGCTCGATTTGCACCGGCAGATCCAGGTGCTCGATTTCATGCGGCGCTTGGCCAGGGAGAAGGGGATGCTTGTGTTCATCGCCATCCACGATCTCAACCAAGCGTTGCGATTTTCCGACCAGACGCTCGTGATCGCGAGCGGCACTGCAAGGGCGAGCGGCCTAGCCCGCGAGGTTATCACGGAGAGAATGCTGCGCGAAGTGTACAGAATCGATGCCCGCATCGAGTGCTGCTCGATGGGGGTTGGGCACGTGATTGTCGACGGCGTTGTTTGAATTTCAGATCGAGGAACGGATGCTCAACGTAGCGCAACTGCGGGCCGACACGCCAGGAGTAAATGAGGCCATTCATTTCAACAATGCGGGGGCCGCCCTGATGCCTCGCGTCGTGCTGAATACAGTCATTGACCACCTCGAGTTGGAAGGCCGCCTCGGCGGGTACGAGGCTGCGGATGCGGCAGGCGACCGCCTGGAAAAAGTCTATGGTTCGGTCGCGCGCATGCTCAACGCGCATCCGGACGAGATCGCCGTGGTCGAGAATGCGACGCGCGCATGGGATATGGTGTTCTATTCCCTTCCACTTGCGAAGGGGGATGTCATTCTAACCTCGACGACGGAATATGCCGGCAACTATATCCCGTATCTTCAGCTGCAACGGAATCGGGGAATTGAGATCAGGATCATTCCAAACGACGAGCAGGGACAGGTATCCGTGCGTGCATTGCGCGAGATGTTGAACGACAAGCGCGTGAAGCTCATTTCACTGCCATTTATCGCATCGAATGGCGGCCCCATCCAACCGATCGGCGCGATCGGACCGATCGCCAGGGCAGCCGGTGTATGGTTCTTGGTCGATGCCTGCCAGGGAGTCGGCCACTTGCCGATCGATGTCAAGAAGATCGGCTGTCACATGCTCTCGGCCACCAGCCGCAAGTATCTGCGCGGGCCGCGTGGCATGGGATTTCTTTATGTCGAAAAGGACTTGTGCCAGCAGCTCGAGCCGGCTTTCCTCCATCTGCATGCAGCGACGTTGCAATCGCCAGACAAGTTCGAGATACGCCACGACGCGCGGCGCTTCGAGAACTGGGAGTGCAACATCGCCGCCAAACTGGGGATGGGAGCGGCCGTCGACTACGCACTGGGACTAGGTGTCAACGCGATTTGGCTGCGCATTCAGGCGCTTGCCGATCGACTGCGCGCAAGGCTTGCGGAAATCGACGGAGTGAGGATTCGCGACGGCGGTCTGGTGAAGTCGGGTATCGTGACATTTACTGTCAAGGATCGCGAACCGAAAGAGTTACAGCGGATGCTTGCCTTGCAGCCGCAGCGCATCAATGTGACCACATCCACTTTTCGCTCCACCATGCTGGACATGCATGCGCGCGGATTGCACGAAGTCGTGCGTGCGTCAGTCCATGCCTACAACACCGAGCAAGAAATTGAGACGATCGCTGAAGCGATCGATCTATTTTTCAAGGGGAAGGCAAGTGCTCAATAACGAATCCTACCGCATCGCCATCAAGCCGATCACCTTCTTCCTTCCATCCGAACAAGTCGATCCGGAGGCCGTACAGATTCTCGCAACCGCCATCGAGCATGCCGATGTATGGACCACACCGGTCCCGGTCGAACGCGAAACCGGTATCGTCATGGATGGCAACCATAGAATACGCGCGGCGCAGATTCTGGGACTACGCTATTTACCATGCGTATTGCTGAGTTACCGGGATCCCAGGGTGACGGTCGTGAACTGGTGGACTGCCGGAGCCGTTCTCCGTCGACCACATCTTTCGTTCAATTCTGTTCAACAAAGAAATACTTCCTTATAAAACAACCAGGCATCACTTTGCACCGGTCCTGCCGGAAACCGACGTGCCCTTGGCAGTACTTCGAGAAAAGGCGTTCGCTCCCGAGAACGATGTAGCGATTTTGTCAAGAAATCGTTGCTGCCGTAGCTGGGCTCGCAATTGACTTTTTGGCAAGAACTTAATAGGAGCGGCTCACGCTACGGCTGGCGTTGACCGTACGCGTGAAGCAGTTGCAATTGCTGGGTTTCAGCATCGATTCGACTTGCGGAGCGGTACCGCCGGTAAGCGCGTCGCTCGCGCGGCACAAGCCGAAGCGGGCATCCATGCCATGACTGTCGATTGAGAGAGTAGCGCCGATCTGCATGGATGCCATCACATTGACCGTGTCCTGGTTGTCTCCAGTGGGATGGACGCACTGCTGGGCAAGATGCGCAGCGCATAGTCCGCCAGCGGAAACTCGAACGTTCCGCGTAGGTTGATACCTTCTAGGTTGGTCGGCGCGATGCGGCGCAGGTCTTCCGGTGACAGTTTCTCGCCGCCGACCGTCTCGATCCGTTCGATGGTGCGCTGCATGTGCTGCGTGTTCCACGCCATCAGGGCATTCGTCAGCAGCGACAGGCTCGACGATACGGCCGCCAGCGACTCCGGCCGCTTGGCCAGCTCGGTCGGGATCTTGCCTGTGTGGACGGCGCGCTGCACCGCATGGACCGCTTCGCCGCGGTTCAGGGCGTGCCGCAATTCGCGCCGGAACGCCGGATTGGTGAAATAGTCGATCAGGAAGATCGAGCGCAGCAGGCGCCCGAGCTGCACGCCGCCGTCGTACACGTCCTGGCCGCGGGCGGCCGAGCCGAAGCGCTGCAAGGCCTGTACCGCGGTGCAGCGGCCGCTCTGGATCGACGCGACCACGCGCACGAATTCGTCGTAGATCGCCTCGATCGCGTGCAGGTTCACGTCGCCGGCGACCACGGGGAGCACTTCGCCCGGCACCAGGTGGCCGACCGGCACATGCAGGTAGCGGTCGCGCATGTGCTGCAGGACCGGGCACAGGTCGAATTTCAAGCCCTTGGCCACGGCGATACCGAAATCGGTGTAGCCATGGGTGTCGACTGCGAGCTGGGCGACGTCATTGGTGCCGCTCTGCCTCACGACGCCCTCGATGGCGGCGCCGACCTGGCGCTCCTTGAGCAGGATCGGCATGTCGTAAAAGATGCCCCAGCGGTCGCGCACATGGGTGTAGATGCCGATCGAGGCGGTGCGCCGGCGCGGATCGGCGCGCGCCTGCCAGATGGTGCGCGTCGTCTCCAGGCTCATCATGTCGGACGATGCCAAGTCGCCGCGTCCCCAATGGGCCGCGATCGGATGGCGGTGCATAAAGCCGAGCACAGCGTCGGCCGCCTCGCGCAGCTTCCGTTCGTCGGCGACCAGCTTCATCATCTGCCGGATCGCCGCCGGCTTCAATTCGGGAATCATGCGCGCAATATCGGCGGCCAACAGCGAGGTGCCGTGCGCGAAGACGGCGGCGTACACAAGCAGCAACTCGCTGCGCGAGCGCGGTTCGCGTCCCAGCAGCATCCAGGAATACCGTACCTCGCTGTCGATGTCGAGGATGATCTTCGGGAGTTGCCCGACCGGCCGGTCCTCGAAGATTGCGCGCCGCAGGGCGTCGAGATGCGGCTTCTTGTCTTCGGCCACGAGCGCTTCGTTGTGCACGCCGTCGTCCTCGATCCGGACCTCGCCGCGCAGATAGGCGTCGCGCAGGCGTTCGAGGCCCTGGTCGAGGTGGCCGACGATCTTGGCCAGGAAGATTTTCGGGTCCTGCGGCAGTTCGAGATGGCCGTAGTAGTGGTTGCGCTTGGCTTTCCATTCGTCCTCGGGAATGAGCAGCGTCGCGCGGCTGCGGAATGAAAAGCTGTGGTCGACGTAGACCGAGCCGTTGCGCAATGCCATGCGCAGCGCGGAGATCGTCGCCCACTCGAAGGCGCGCAACGCCTCGACGCGGTCCTTACCGTGGATGAGCTCGCGCCACACGCGCCCGAGTTTGGTCTCGGTGTCGGCCGGCAGCTCGTTGCCGCCGTTCGGACCGTACAGGCGGCGCAGGATGTTGATCGCGTCGATCACGGGATGCTGCGTCTCCGCCTCGAACGGCAGCTTGACCAGCTTGTGCAGCATGGCGCGCGCTTGGGCGCTCTTGGTCATCAGCTGCAGGCGGATCAGGCTGCGGCGGCTCGGCGCATGCTGCTTGAGCGTCTGGTCGGCCAGATCGGCAATCTTGTCCAGCGTCTCGTCGGCAGGAAGGGTCTTGTCCAGCGCCAGTGCCTTGACCGCCTCGGCGAAGCCACACAGCTGCTTCTTGAGATCGGGGCGGCCGGCGTCGACCTGCCTGCCGGCCTCGTTGGTGACGTCGATCGCCCAGCGCCGGAACATCGCCAGCAGCTGGTCCGTCGCCGAGCACAGTGCATAGCGCATGAAGCAGGCGGCTTCCAGCCGCCGCGATTGCGACTGAATGCGCTTGCTGACCGACGGCGGGCGGTTCGCGCAACGGCGCGCGTAATGGCGCACCAGGGTCTCGTTCACGTCCGCCGGCCAGGCCGCGGCCACCTTCACGCGTAGAGCCGGTCGATCTTGTCGAACAGTTCGGCCATCTGGACCGTCGAATGTTTCAGCGGTACCGCCCACAGCCATTGCTGCAGGCTGCCGTGCTCGCCCTCCGGCGCGGCGAGCTGCCGGCCCCACTCAGCGATCGTGGTATCGCCAACCGATTGCATGAGCGTCCTCTCCAGGAACGCCTCATGGCTGCGGATCGCCTCGGCAATCAAGCGCTTGAGCAGGCGGTCGTGCGCGATCAGGATGCGGTGCTCGTACAGCCAGCACTTGACCTGGGCGAGCAGTGTCGATGTGTCAGGCCGGCCGACCAGCGTTTCCTTCAGCCAGCGCACCAGGTAGCGGCGCTGGTGCTCGGTCATGGCGGCAAAGCCGAGCGCCTGGTACGCGAGTTGCTGGTGGTCGATCAACGTGCGCGGCCGGGTGTCGTACAGCGAACGCAGCGTGCCGATCTCGGGCGGCGCGATGCCCAGTTGTTCGCCAAGATGCGTCCACAGTGCCTTCGGGATCTGCCGGTCTTGCGCACAGATCAGCGTGCAGCCGGTCATCCATGCCGCCGAAATGCAAGGCCGGCCAGGCGGTACAGGTACAGGGACGCCGATCAGGACGCGCTCTTTGGAGGAAAATGTGAAGAACGTGTTGAGTTCGAACTCGTTGAGTTCAGGCGGGATGTGACGCAGGCCGAGGTAAGAGGCGTGCCAGTGGTCCATTGTTATTCTTGGCGAAAAGAACAATGCGCGCCATCATACCTGTCGAAAACGACAAACAGCAAGTGATTGATTTAAAAGGGAATGCTGCGACGCACACCGCTGGAACCCGCATGAATGCTAGAGGTGGCAACCGTCGTATAGTGCACGGAAATCAAAGGAACCCCATGAGTGGATCCCGCCAACTTGCCCTCCAGAGTTTTCCGCCAAACAGCGCCGCGATGGCCAGAACCGAGGTAGCGGCGTCGGCCACGACGTGCAGATACGCGGAGCGCAGATTCAAGTCGTGATGATGGTTGTGGGATTTGTGATCGTGATGTGCATGGTGATGCTCGTGACCATGCACATCCTTGAGTAGCTAGGCGCAGACGAGATTGACCAATAGTCCGACCACGGCAATCGCAATAGCCTGGTCGTAGTGAATCGGCGTCGGCGCGATCAATCGCTCAATCGACTGGTACAACATCAGTCCGGCAACCCCGACCAAGAAGAGCGCGCTCGTGTAGCCGCCCAGCACCTCTATCTTCCAGGTACCAAAGGCAAACCGCGCATCATGGGCGAATCGCCGCGCCGCTCCATAAGCGAGCACGGACAAGCCGAGCGCCAAGGCATGCGAACTCATGTGCCAACCATCGGCCAGCAGCGCCATTGAATTAAACATCCAGCCGCTGGTAATTTCGACACCCATCATGATGACGGTCAGCATAACTGCCCAGCGTGTATTTCTCTCGGCCAGCGGATTGCCCCCGTCAAAAACGTGGGAGTGGCGCCAGTCCTCAACAGAAGAAGAATGCATTGAATGGTGTCCTTTACCGCAAATCAATATACTATACCCCACTATACCTTGCTGCACTAAGAGCGCCATGCCACACACCATCAAAACGAAAAAGCATTTGCTCACCCGCGTACGCCGCATTGGGGGGCAGTCGGAGGCATTGGAGAAGGCGCTGGAACATGAGACTGAGTGCGTCGCCATACTGCAGCAAATCGCCGCGATTCGGGGGGCGGTGAACGGCCTGATGGCAGAGGTACTGGAGGGACATATCCGGGAACACCTCGGTCCGGATGCTGTTTCATCAAGGCAGCGAAATGAGGATTTGGAACAGGTAGTCGCCGTGCTCAAATCCTATCTCAAGTAGTGCTGGCCTAACGTGCAACTTCTTCCGAATTTCCTGCAAGTCGCTGCCGAGTGAAGAGGCGACCATAATTCAGCTATCTGGTGGTCTTGCGTTTTCGTTGAATCACTGCATACGGGCGGGTCAAGGCGATATTGGAGGCATGTGCAAAGCCGGTTCAGCTAGTGTCGCAGCTTTCCGATCACAGTCTGCACCAGGGAATGGCCACGAGTGCGCACCGCTCCGGTGCCCAATTCCACGACATCAAGTGGAAAGGCGGCTGGCACCACGACGGCACCGTGTAGCGCTATGAAGGAAGCCATCCAGTTCCAGGATAATGCGGCCGGCAGTTTGCTGCGAAAGGTGGAGTGGCGAAGTTCCCTCGACGCTGGGGCCACCACGTCCCTGACCATCGGCCATCTTGGCATAACCCAAGACCCGGCCGCCCCTCAGTCATGGCCGTGCGGTGAATCTCAATTGCCGTCAACGCGGGTATGTTCGAGGCCATCAGCATAGGAGTGCTTTCGTCCAAGCAAGTCTGCTTTTGGATCAGAAAGAATGCTTGCGCCGAGAATATCTGTTCTTTCGTATATAGTTCCACCAAAATCGCAGTGCGCTGTATTGGCAAATACAAAATTCATGAAACATCATAATGCGTGTTCTACTCGTTGAAGATAACCCCGATATCGTCGCAAACCTGTACGGTTTTCTTGAACCGCTCGGCTATACGCTGGATTGCGCCCGCAACGGCATCGTTGGACTTGAATATGCGGCCAAGGGCCATTACGACGCGATCGTCCTGGATCTGATGCTTCCCGGACTGGACGGCCTGGAACTGTGCCGGAAGCTGCGTAAGGAGTGGAGCCGGCCGACGCCGGTACTCATGCTGACCGCCAGGGACACCATACAGGATAAATTGACCGGTTTCGATTGCGGGGCGGATGATTACCTCGTGAAACCATTTTCGCTGATCGAACTCGATGCCCGGCTGAAGGCGCTGGTTCGCCGCGCCAGAAATGAGCACATCGACGCCATTCTGGAATTCGGCGACTTACGTTTCGACCTCGGTCGCGTCGAGGCGACACGTTCCGGCCACCGTCTCGAACTCACTCCAACCGGCTATAAACTGTTGGCTGCGCTGTTACGGGCAGCACCACACGTGCTGACGCGAGAAGCCTTGGAGCAAGCAATCTGGGGCGATGACCCGCCGGAGAGCGACGCGCTACGCTCGCATATGCACGCTCTGCGCCAGGCGCTGGATAAGCCTTTTCCAGTGCCGATGCTGAGAACGGTGCAGGGAGTGGGTTACCGATTGGTTGACGGCAATGAAGCATAAGTTGTCGTTGCGTAGCCGCATTGCCTGGTCGTATGTATTGCTTGCGCTCACACTCGGCATTTTTTTCTCCGGCGTCGCTTATATTTCCGTTGAAGTCGCAGAACAATATCTCGTCGATAAACGCCTTCAATCGCTCTCCACGCAATTGATCAGTCGACATCTGCGAGGCGAGCCCCTTGATACCCCTCCCCGGGATTAGGTTTTATGTCGATGATGCAATCCCCCCGCGTTTGCGGCAATTAGAAGCAGGGTTTCATGATTTCTTCTTCGATGTAGAGGAACTGCATGCGTTTGTTCTGGTAGATGCGGGGCGGCGCTTTGTCGTAGTGGATGACCAGAGTGAGTTTGAGCATGTGGAGGAACTCATTCATATTGCGTTGGGTACAGGCTTTGTCGCCAGTCTGGCGCTCGCCATTTTTCTTGGCCTTGCAACCGCCAGACGCGTGATTGCGCCAGTTACCGCGTTAGCGCAGGCGATCAACCACAACGTCCCCCCAGGTACACTTCCATCACTTGAATCGGAAGACGAAATGGGTGTCCTCGCCCGTGCTTTTGCGACTCGCACCGATGAGTTACAACGCTTCTTGAACCGTGAGCGGCTTTTCACCGGCGATGTCAGCCACGAACTACGCACACCGCTGACGATTATTCTCGGCGCAGCCGAACTGTTAAAACTCCAGCTTGATGGCCGGCCGCAGCAGCTGGCGGTTGCAGAACGCATCCGGCGTGCCGCGGCCGACACGGCCGAGCGTGTGAGCGCGCTGCTGCTGTTGTCCCGTGCTCCAGAGACGCTCGATGCACCCAGAATAGAACTCAGATCCGTGGTTGAGCGGGAATTAACGCGCTACAAGCCTCTTCTGGTCGGCAAGCCTGTCAAGTGTCGCTTTGACGCACCGCATGAAGTGTGGGTCTATGCCCGGTCGGAGCTCGCCAGTATCGCCGTTGGGAACCTGCTTCGTAACGCTTGCCAATATACGGACGCCGGTGCCGTGCATATCCGGTTGACAGGCGGTCGTCTTGTCATCGAAGACAGTGGGGCCGGCATCCCCGATTCGGTACGCAACCGATTATTCGAGCGTTTCGTTCGCGGGGATCATGATCAACACACCGGCACGGGCTTGGGATTGGCTATCGTGAAACGCGTTGTCGACCACTTGAGGTGGGAAATCAATTTGGAAACGCGCACGGAAGGTGGAAGCCGTTTTGTCCTGTCCTTTCCGCTAACTTAGCTTTTTCCTGGCCATCTTTACACGATCTTCACACCGGACCGGCTATCGTTGAACGCTGGGCAGTCTGATTTGCATTAGGTCGTGATGGCATTTCTACGTTATTCCTTGGTCGGTTGCATTGCGACCGGCGTGCATTATTTCGTCCTGTTCCTCTTGGTGGAAGGCGGGCATTTACGTCCAGCCTATTCCGCAACGATCGGCTCCGGCTGCGGCGCCTTGGTCGCTTATTGGGGAAACAGGCGATTCACCTTCTCCAGTGCATCCCCGCACTGGTCCGCGCTCAGCCGATTTCTGGTGGTGGCGGCGATGGGCGCAAGTTTGAGTGCCGCTCTGGTCTGGGCCAGCACGGCCCTTTTTGCATGGCATTACATGATAGGCCAGATTGCGGCGACTTTGCTTGCCTTGTTTTTCACCTATGGCTTCAACCGTGTCTGGACATTTCGATGAACACCTCCCCCCCGCTCTACAGCGTTGATGCTGGCGAACCGCCTCCGCTCACGTTAACTGTTGTTGTGCCGGTATTCAATGAAGAAGAAGTATTGCCAGTATTCCATCGTCGCCTGGTGAACGCACTCACGGGTGTGCAAGGTGGTTGGGAAGTCGTCTACATTGATGATGGCAGCACCGATAACTCTCATCAGATTCTCAAGCAATTGCGTCTGCTGACTCCGCATGTCGGCATTGCACGCTTTAGCCGCAATTTCGGTAAGGAAGAAGCGATGAGCGCAGGGCTTCGACTCGCGCGGGGAGATGCCGTCATCATCATTGATGCCGATCTGCAAGATCCTCCGGAGCTGATCCCGGCCATGCTCGCCGCCTGGTCGAACGGCGCCGATATGGTGAACATGCGCAGACGTCACCGCCGCGGCGAATCATGGCTCAAAAAAGCCACGGCGCATGCGTTTTACCGCATCATCAATCGCTTGAGCGAAGTGCCGATTCCCGAAGATGTCGGCGACTTCCGCTTGTTGAGCCGGCGGGCGGTTGATGCGTTGAACTTGCTTTCGGAGCGCAATCGCTTCATGAAGGGGATGTTCGCCTGGATCGGTTACCCCCAAATCACCCTCGACTATGACCGGGACGGCCGCGCTGCGGGACAAACAAAATGGCGTTATTGGCGGTTATGGAACTTTGCCATTGAGGGCATCACGGGCTTTTCAATCGCACCCTTGAAAGCGGCGACTTACCTTGGATTCGCTTGCGCTGCTGCGGCATTTATTTACGGCTTGTACTTTTTATTCAAGACGCTCTTTTTGGGCGATGCTGTCAGGGGTTTTCCCACGTTAATTGTCACCGTCCTGTTTTTAGGCGGCTTGCAGTTAATGGCCATGGGCGTGATCGGCGAGTACCTGGGCCGGTTGTTTGTTGAAAGCAAGCGCCGCCCGCTCTATTTGCTTGAAGAATATCAACCTTCATCCATCGCGGATGCGCCACAACACGCCGAAGTTGTTGGGGCCTTCAAATGACGCAGACACTGTCAGTGTTGAAAAATCGATGGGTCGTGTCATGCCTCGTGGCGCTCGTATTGCTTCGATTGTTATCCCTTGGCATGTATCCATTGATGGATACAACAGAAGCCCGCTACGCCGAGATTGCCCGCAAGATGGTCGAACTTGGTAATTGGATAACGCCGTGGTTTGACTATGGCGTGCCGTTTTGGGGCAAACCGCCCTTGTCGTTCTGGCTGACTGCGGCGAGCTTTAAACTGTTTGGCGTCAATGAATTTGCCGCGCGTCTGCCCCATTGGGTGATGGGGATAGTCACGGTCTGGCTGGTATGGAAAACCGCTGCGCAACGGTCTCAACGTGAGGCACTTTACTCGGTGGTTCTGCTGACTGGGTCGGGTCTGTTTTTTTTATCGGCCGGCATGGTCATGACCGATATGGCATTAACGTTGAGTGCGGTCATTGCCATGCGTGGATGTTGGCTGGGCTTGCAGGGGACGCCCGAGCAGAAAACACGTCAACGCTGGCTGCTATTTGTCGGGCTCGGATTGGGACTGTTGGCCAAAGGCCCCGTCGCTCTCATTTTGATCGGGGCGCCGATCGCGTTATGGTCACTCGCCTCCAAAAGCTTCCTGACGGTCTGGCGCGCGTTGCCCTGGGTACGCGGGGCTGCTCTGTCTGCCGCCATTGTCTTTCCGTGGTACATCGCCGCTGAACTGCGTACGCCTGGCTTTCTCGACTATTTTTTAATCGGCGAGCACTGGCATCGGTTTGTGACTCCAGGCTGGACGGGGGATTTGTACGGCAGTGCGCATGAATATCCTCGCGGAACGATCTGGTTGTTCGCCTTGGCGGATTGGCTGCCATGGAGTCTTCTATTGCCAGCGGCGGCGATCGTTTGGCACCGGGATATCAGACTTGTCGGACACGGACGCAGCGACGAAGGATCGTGGCCGATTTACTTGTTGTGCTGGGGATTGATGCCCTGCGTGTTCTTCACGCTGGCGGGAAATATATTGTGGGCCTATGTCTTGCCGGGCATGCCAGCTCTGGCGCTATGGATTGCGACCTGCCTCTCTCGTTTACCGCAACAAAGGGTCGAAAAGCTGTTGACCCTGGGGTTGGTTATTACCGGTTTCGGCTACGCAGGATTCCTCATCAATTTGCGCGTGGCAGATCGGGATCAGTACAAGTCGGCCAAGTCACTGGTCGCCGCATACAAGGCCAGACGTCATGGCGACGAACCATTGGTTATTATCGGCGGCGGACGTCTGTATTCCGCCGCCTTTTATAGTCAGGGAAGAGCTGAGCGCCTTGCCCGCCCCGATCTGCTGTTGCGGCGTTTGGAAGAGGGGCCGGCGATGGTCGCCATGGAAAGCGAACAAATGAAGAACCTGCCGGAGGCAGCCGGGCGTATGTTGATGCCTGTCGGTCAATACGGGAAGTTTGCACTGCTCGCATTGAAGGAGAAGCCGGATTTAGGACCGCTCGCGGCACGAACCGGCAGGAATGATTCATCCCAAGAAACTGCAAGCCAGGCGCTTTTGCCTCAACCTGACAGCCGGAGGAGTTCTGGCGCGTCGGCTATGCAAAATGAATGACGCGGCGCCATGAAAGACCGGTCGGTTTTCGCGTTTTGCCTGCCATCATCTATGATTGCGCAATCGAAAGCCCGGTTCCGAGCAGTCAGTGAGTGGATGATCAGGGAACTGTCATACTACGCAGACGAAACGAAAGGCTGTGTCGATATGCGTGCTTGTGTCTGTCGGTGCCGGATATGACGATCGCTCGGTCCGGCAAACTATTCAAAAACCAGTAAAAGAAGTTTTAGCTATGTCGTTATTCGAGAAAATCAGCCTTTGGGCCCGTCGCATCAAGCGCGATGCGATCACGCTCTGGTTCGCGTACAGACATCCGGCGACGCCGTTGCTTGCCAAGGCGCTGTGTGTTTTTGTCGTTGCATATGCATTGAGCCCAATTGATTTGATTCCCGACTTCATTCCAATTTTGGGGTATGTGGATGACGCAATATTGTTACCCGGTCTTATCTGGATCGCGGTCAAGTTGGTACCTCCTGGTGTGCTGCAGGAATGCCGGGAACAAGGGGATGCATGGATGGCGCGCGAGGGGCGCAAGCCTCGCAATTATTGGGGCGCGGCCCTAGTCGTGGGGATTTGGGTTGCGCTCACTTGGGCTGTTTGGACATTTGCCGTCGCACCGCATATCTGATGGGGCTCGATGCGATCAGGAGTCATCATGCCTGATTATCTGATCGATCTCGTCAGCCGGTTGGGCCAGTGGAGCTACCTCGTGATCTTCTTGGGGGCGACCCTGGAGTCTGCCGCCTTTCTAGGGGTATTCGTGCCGGGGGAAAGCTTGGTGCTGGTGGCCGGCTTTCTCTCGGCACAAGGGATGCTGGACCTCGACGGCGTCGTGTTCATGGCCGTGATCGGCGCGATCCTGGGCGACAACATCGGTTACGAATTAGGCCGGCAGCTCGGCCGGCCATGGATTCTGCATCATGGCAACCGCATCGGCATAAGCGCTGCGCGGCTGCAACGGGCGCAGGAAGTCTTTTCGCGCCATGGCGGCAAAGCAGTCTTCTTTGGCCGGTTCATCGGTTTTGCGCGTGCGCTAGTGCCTTTTGTTGCAGGTTTCACCCGCATGCCCTATCGTCATTTTCTTTGCTATAACGCTCTCGGTGCCACGCTCTGGTCGGTCGGCTTTATCTTGCTGGGATATGTTCTGGGCAGGGGTTGGCGCTTCGCCGAGCATTGGATGGGGCGCGCGAGCGTGATCTTCGGCGGCGCGTTGCTGCTCGTCATCGTTTTTGGCTGGGTGTGGCGCTGGCTGGTACGCCATGAGGCAGGCATCAAGCGGAGCTGGGCGCGCATAGATCAGGGGCCACGCGTCAAGGCGCTGCGACGCCGTTTTTACCCGCAAATTGTCTGGTTGCAGGAACGACTGACGCCGGGCAGCTATTTGGGACTCCAATTGACGGTAGGCTTGGTGGTGCTCATTACCGCCACTTGGATGTTCGGCGGGATCGCCGAAGATGTCGTCACAAATGATTCCCTGACCCAGGTCGATCAGGCAGTCGCCATGTGGTTCCATGCGCATTCAAATGCGCCATTGACTGCATTTATGTCGTCTGTCAGCCGAGTCCATGATGTTACAGGGATCGGCCTTCTCGCCTTGCTGCTCGCGGCGTATCTAGGATGGAAACGCCTCTGGCATCGGCTGCTTGCGCTCGCTCTGACGGTGCCTGGCGGGATGCTGCTCAACGTGCTGCTGAAGTTCGCGTTTCACCGCGCGCGTCCTGCCTTGGGAAATGTCGACCTGAACCCGACCACGTACAGTTTTCCTAGTGGTCATACCATGGCCGCGACCGTGCTCTATGGATTTGCCGCCGCACTGATTGTCAGCATGGCAACGACATGGCAGTGGAAGGTGTTGGCAGTGCTCGTGGCCATAACGATGATCATGCTGGTTGGCTTTAGCCGGGTGTATTTGGGCGTCCATTATTTGAGTGATGTGCTCGCAGCAATCGCGGAAGGGGTGGCCTGGCTTGCCTTGTGCCTTACTGCCGTCAGGACCATGCAGCGGCGTTCATAGACACACTTAATTATTTATGGCGCATGAATAGGTACGTCTCCCTCCTTGACAGAGCTTGCCGGTATCGCCGTTGGTAACCTGCTTCGTAACGCTTGCCAATATACGGACGCCGGTGCCGTGCATATCCGGTTGACAGGCGGTCGTCTTGTCATCGAAGACAGTGGGGCCGGCATCCCCGATTCGGTACGCAACCGATTATTCGAGCGTTTCGTTCGCGGGGATCATGATCAACACACCGGCACGGGCTTGGGATTGCCTATCGTGAAACGCGTTGTCGACCACTTGAGGTGGGAAATCAATTTGGAAACGCGCACGGAAGGTGGAAGCCGTTTTGTCCTGTCCTTTCCGCTAACTTAGCTTTTACCTGGCCATCTTTACACAATCTTCACATCGGGCCGGCTATCGTCGAAGCGCGATGCGATCACGCTATGGTTCGCGGACAAACGAGCTGAATGTGAGGACGTAGACAATGAGGGAAGCTGTGAAGGAAAATCAGGGCGCTTATCGCGTATCCCCCCTGCTGGAACGCCGCGGCGAGGAAGCCGATGTTCCGTATGCGCCGGCACCGTGGATATTGAAGAAATGCATGGAAACCGGTCTTGTGTTTCTGGCTAATCCTCCGGCGTATGAAGAGCTGGAAGTCGACTTTGCATATGAGGTAACGTACGAGAGGGAGTCGAATGCACGCAGACAGGCAGAACCGCTGAGATATGCGTTCAGCACTGCACTCAAGCGCTTGCGCGGCCGGGTCTTGAAGCGAAACAAAACCTTAAGATTGGTTCGCAGTTTGATTCAAACGATACCTGGCGAACGCATCAACATTCTCGACGTCGGGTGCGGATGGGGATCGCTGTTGAAGGAGCTCTTCAAGACATTGTCGCCAGCGCTGCAGCAGCGTTGCATCCCCCACGGCGTTGAAATTTCCCAGGAACTGTCGCGCATATCAAACGAAAAGCTGCAGCGCCTGAACGGAAGTTGCGTCCATGCTTCGGCGAAGGAAGGGATCTTGCACTTTGGCGAGCGCTATTTCGATGTCATTATCATGGCCTCATACCTTGAGCACGAGACAAACCCGCTTCCGGTTTTACGGAACTGTGGCGCTCGACTCAAACCCGGTGGCTCGATCATCGTTAAGGTCCCGAATTACGGGTGTTTGAACCGCATGTTACGCGGACGTCGGTGGTGCGGCTTTCGCTGGCCTGACCATGTCAATTACTTTACGCCGTCAACGCTGAGGTTGATGGCGGATAAGGCCGGGCTTCGACTGGCGAGAATGACTGTCCTGGATCGAAATCCCTTTAGTGACAATATGTACGCGGTCTTGAGGCTGCAGTCGTCGCACTAACCCCGGAGATTTCAGCGCGCCGCACAAAGGCTGCTGAATGGCAAGGTCGAAGTGCCATGGGGACGGAATGAGACATCGATGGCGCGCTTAGGCGAGTTGGCGTTTACGCCCTGTGCTCCAGTCGACGGACCACTTGCAGAAATGCGCCAACCCGTTCTCCGGCGCAGTCGCAGGCCATCAAGTTCTCGCCTTATTCAATTGACCATCAAGCGCCAGGCAAGCAGGTGCAATGAGCAGCGCATACGAAACCGCATATCCTCGACTCAAGGAAGAGTTCACCGAGCAGGAACTCATTGCCATCTATACCCCGACGCCGGCGGAGTTAAAATTCGTTGCAGCGCGCTACCGCCAAGTTACTCTCCAGACCTTCTTGCTGGTCCAGCTGAAACTGCTGCAGCGCCTGGGTTATTTCGTCGCGCTTACCGGCGTACCGACGGAGATCGTCAAGCACGTTTGCAGCCGCGCCGAGGTTAGAGTACCGACCAAGGCGGCGTTGGCCCGTTATGACAAATCCGGCACCAAACACCGGCACCGCGCATACTTGCGTGAATTTGTCGGCATCCGAGAGCTGACAGCAACCGACGAAACCTGGCTGCAAGGCCAGGCGCTGCAGGCAGCGCAGACCAAGCAGGAACTGGCCGACATCATCAATGTGCTCATTGAGGAACTGGTGCAGCGCCGCTTTGAGCTGCCGAGTTACACCGACTTGTATCGGATGTCGATCAACGCGCGGGCAACCGTCAACGAACGCATTTACAAGTCGGTTGCGGGGCAATTGCCGAACGCCGTTATTGCCCGCCTGGATGGCCTGTTCAGGACCGTGGCCGGCCGCAGTCAGTGGGACGGCTTGAAGCGGGAGCCGAAACAGCCCAATGTGCGCGAAGTGACCGATTTCCTGTCCCACATCGACAACATGATGATCTTGTCGAAGGATTTGCCGGATACGAGCCAGATTGCCGCCGCCAAGCGCGAGCAACTGGTCTTGGAGGCTCGGGCGCTCGATCTGGCCGAGATGCGGGCGATGAAGCCGCTCAAGCGCTACACGCTTGCCGTGCTGCTGGTCCAGACCCAGTTGCAAAAGGCGATGGACGATATTGCCGACATCTTCATCAAGACCCTG